>JBBQHC010000123.1:0-8708 GCA_038323615.1 Rhodobacterales bacterium
GCGAAGCAGGCAAAGCCAAGCGGGTAATCCGCCGCACCGCGAACCTCTGGGCGCACCAAGGCATCAACCGGAGTCTGAAGCGCGCTTCACACCGCACACATGCCACGCAGTTTCGAAAATGGCCAAAAATCGAGGTGCCCTTAAGGGGGTCAATATTGGATGCCGATAAGGGGTCAGTATTCAGCGCCGATTGACAGCCAAGAGACCGCCCAGCAAAAGGACGGACAAATGAAGACGCAATTCACTGGCGAGCAATTCACTCGCATTGTGAACCATCGCCGACAACGAGCAGGTTAGTCGCCGCCGCTAACATACCATTCGAACGGAGGGTTCTTGAACCAATTCAGAAATTGCGACAGGCTGTCGACCTGATCGTAGAAATTTCTACGTCCGCATCCCCTTGGTTTTTGGGGGGGATTACCGTCCCAGCCAGTGTCGGGGCGGGCGATTGTCACGTCAAAGCGCCAGCCTTCGCCGGATTGAGTGGCGGTAACGCCGACCACATCGGGCGGGTCGGCCTGGGCCGTGGTCGCGATGAAAAGCAGAGTGAGGATGGCAAAGGGTTTCATCGAAGGAGCATACCGCGTCATCCCCCGCTTGCCAAATCGCGAAATTGGTCATATAATTTTACCAATCCACCCGGAGACTGCTGATGGATATGCCGACGCCGAACCCGACAATCTTGGCGCGCAAGGCCGAGATCGTGGCGCGGCTGCAAGCCGTCCTGCCGCGCGACGCGGTGATCCACGACCCCGCCGAAACCCGTGTGTACGAATGTGACGGGCTGTCGGCCTACCGCTGTCCGCCGCTCTGCGCCGTCCTGCCATCCTCGACCGCCGAGGTCGCCGCTGCCCTGAAGGTCTGTCACGAACTGGGAGTGCCGGTGGTGCCGCGCGGGTCGGGCACGTCGCTGGCGGGCGGCGCGATGCCGACCGCTGACGGCGTCATTCTCGGCGTCGCCCGGATGAATGCGGTGCTGGACACCGACTATGCCAACCGGGTGATCCGGGTGCAGACCGGGCGCACCAACCTGTCTGTCACCGGCGCGGTCGAGGCCGAGGGGTTCTTTTACGCCCCCGATCCGTCGAGCCAGCTTGCCTGCGCCATTGCGGGCAATATCGCGATGAATTCGGGCGGCGCACATTGCCTGAAATACGGGGTGACGACGAACAACCTGCTCGGTGTCACCCTCGTGCAGATGGACGGCACCGTGGTCGAGATCGGCGGGGCGCATCTGGATTCCGGCGGCTATGACCTGCTGGGCGTGATCTGCGGGTCCGAGGGGCAGTTGGGCGTCGTCACCGAAGCGACGCTGCGCATCCTGCCGAAACCCGAAGGCGCCCGCCCGGTCCTCATGGGGTTCGCTTCCAACGAGGTCGCGGGCGCCTGCGTGTCCGACATCATCAAGGCCGGCGTCCTGCCCGTCGCCATCGAATTCATGGACCGGCCCTGCATCGAGGCTTGCGAGGCATTCGCCCACGCCGGGTATCCGATCTGCGAGGCCCTGCTGATTGTCGAGGTCGAAGGCAGCCCGGCCGAGATCGACGTGCAACTGGCGCTGATCATGGCCATCGCCCGCCGCCATGACCCGGTGGAACTGCGCGAGGCCAAGGATGCCGACGAGGCCGCCCGGATCTGGCTGGGCCGCAAATCGGCCTTTGGCGCGATGGGCCAGATCAACGATTATATGTGTCTGGACGGCACGATCCCGGTCGGATCACTGCCGTTCGTGCTGAAACGGATCGGCGAGATGTCCGGGGAGTATGGGCTGGATGTCGCCAACGTGTTTCATGCCGGCGACGGCAACATGCATCCGCTGATCCTCTATGATGCCAACAAACCGGGCGATTTGGAACTGTGCGAAGCGATGGGGGCGGATATTCTGAAATTGTGTGTCGAGGTCGGCGGCTGTCTGACCGGCGAACATGGCGTCGGCATTGAAAAGCGCGACCTGATGACGGTGCAGTTTTCGCCAGCGGACCTTGAGGCGCAGATGGCGGTCAAGGACGTGTTCGATCCGGGCTGGCTGCTGAACCCGGCCAAGGTGTTTACGTTGGCGATGAGCGCAGGACGGCGGGCGTGATGGGGGCGCTGCCCTCCAATTTCAAGGAAAGAATGGGGGCGCTGCCCCCCGGCTTTGCAGGCCTCCCCCGGGATATTTCGGGCCAAAAGAAGGCGCAAGAGGCGTGTTGACCCCGGCGAGCGAGGCGGAACTGGCCGAAGCTGTCGCGGGCGCGGCGGGGCCGTTGCGGATTGTCGGCGGCGGGACGCGGTCCATCGGGCGGCCAGTGGACGGGGAGGTTCTGTCGGTTACGGGTCTGCTTGGAATCAGCCTCTATGATCCGGGCTCGCTGACCCTTGTCGTGCAGGCCGGGACGCCTTTGGCCGAGGTCGAGGCGGCGCTGGCGACTGAGGGGCAACGATTAGCGTTCGAGCCGATGGATCATCGCAGATTGTTGGGCACAACGGGCGAACCCACCATTGGCGCGGTGGCGGCGATGAACAACGCCGGGCCGCGCCGGATTCAGGCGGGCGCGGCGCGCGATTACATGCTGGGAGTACGGTTCGTCGATGGGCAGGGCGCCGTCATTAAAAACGGTGGCCGGGTGATGAAGAACGTCACCGGCTATGATCTGGTCAAGCTGTTGGCGGGCAGTTACGGCACGTTGGGGGTTCTGACCGAAATCGCGTTCAAGGTACTGCCGGTGCCGGAAACCGAGGCGACGCTGACCGTTGACGTCAAGGACGCCGGCAAAGCCGTTGCGGCAATGTCAGCGGCACTGGGGTCGCCCTTTGAGGTGACGGGAGCGGCATTCGGACCAGTTGCGCCAACGAAGGGTGGCCCGGTGCAGTTGCGCATCGAGGGATTCGCGGCATCGGTGGCCTACCGGGCGGCGCGGCTTGTCAGGCTGTTGTCGGCTTTTGGCGATGTAGCTACGGGCGATGATCCCGCTGCATCGGCGGCGATCTGGCGCAATATCCGCGATGTGACCCCCTTTGCCGACGCCCCGCTGGTTGTGCGCCTGTCGATCAGGCCGTCCGATCTGGTCGCGTTGACCGCGCAGTTGCCGCCTTGCCTTATGCTGGCCGATTGGGGCGGCGGGCTGGTCTGGGTCGCGACGGACGCAGCAGGGCTGGATGAATTGCGGCGGTTCGCGGTTGAAAAGGGCGGTCATGCGACGCTGGTCAAGGCACCCGACAGCCTGCGCCGCACCGTTGCGTCATTTCAGCCGGAACCGGCCCCGCTCGCCGCGATCAGCGCCGGCTTGCGGGCCAAATTCGACCCGCGCGGCATTCTCAATCCGGGGATCATGACCTGATGCAGACCACCTTTACGGCCGAACAGTTGCGCGACCCCGGCACCGCACGGGCCAACGAGATCTTGCGGGCTTGTGTGCATTGCGGTTTCTGTACTGCGACCTGCCCGACCTATCAGGTCTTGGGCGACGAATTGGACAGCCCGCGCGGGCGGATTTATCTGATCAAGGACATGCTTGAAAACGAACGGGTGCCCGACGCCAAGACCGTCAAGCATATCGACCGCTGCCTGTCCTGTCTTGCCTGCATGACGACCTGCCCGTCTGGCGTGCATTACATGCATCTGGTCGATCACGCCCGCGAATACATTGAAAACACATATAAACGGCCTCTGTCGGATCGGCTGCTGCGCTGGGTTCTGGCGCGGATACTGCCCTATCCGGGGCGATTCCGGCTGGCCCTGCTCGGCGCCAGGATCGGGCGGCCCTTTGCCCGGTTGATGCCCGATCCGCGCCTGCGCGCGATGCTGCAAATGGCGCCCAAGAAAATTCCGCCGGTCAGCCGCAACGACACCCCCCAAACCTTTCCGGCCAAGGCCAGAACCATGCGCGTCGCCCTGATGACCGGCTGTGCGCAGCGGGCCCTGAATACCGATATCAACGATGCCACGATCCGCCTGCTGACCCGTTTCGGGGCCGAGGTGGTGGTGGCCAAGGGCGCGGGCTGTTGCGGGGCGTTGACGCACCACATGGGCAAGACGGCCGAAAGCCATGGATCGGCCGCCAAGAACATCCGGGCTTGGGTGGCAGAGATGGATAATGCGGGGCTGGATGCGATCGTGATCAACACCAGCGGTTGCGGCACCACGGTCAAGGATTACGGGCATATGTTTCGCAACACGGCCCTTGCCGCCGATGCGGCGCGGGTCAGCGCGATCGCACGGGATGTGTCCGAGGTGCTGACCAAGCTGGATCTGCCTGCAGGGGACCCCAAGAACACCCGCGTCGCCTATCACGCGGCCTGTTCGTTGCAACACGGCCAAAAGATCAAGACATTGCCCAAAGACCTGCTGAAACGCGCCGGATTTACTGTGCTGGAACCCGCCGACAGCCATCTGTGCTGCGGCTCGGCGGGCACTTATAACCTGATGCAGCCGGTGATTTCGGCGCAGTTGAAAACGCGCAAGGTCCAGACGCTCGAGGCGGTGAAGCCCGATATCATCGCCGCCGGCAACATCGGTTGCATGATGCAGATCGGTGGCGCAACCGGCGTGCCGGTGGTGCATACGGTCGAACTGCTGGATTGGGCGACGGGCGGGCCAAAGCCGCCGGCGTTATCGGCGCAACAGGGCAAACCAATGGTTCCCATTCTGCGCTGATGCCCTAATGTCGCCGCATCCGTGCGCGAAAGATGCGTAGGAACGTGGCAAGGTTTGCAGATGCGATTGTTGACAGTCTTTTTCTGGCTGGGGTTTGCCGTTGCGGCGCAGGCCCAGGACAGCGTCCTGCGCACCTTCCAGACCGGCGACGACAACCGCGGCTGGGAGGCTGTCGGACGGCTGGACATCGACGGCAAGGGGTTTTGCACCGGGGCGCTGATTGCTCCCAATCTGGTGCTGACGGCGGCGCATTGCCTTTTTGACCGCGACAGCGCGGTGCGCATTGACCCGGCCCGGATCGAATTTCAGGCCGGCCTGCGCAACGGACGTGCGCTGGCCTACCGCCGGGTGCGCCGGGCGGTGATCGAACCCGATTACGTCAACCTTGGCACGCCCACCGCCGCCAATTCACGCTTTGACCTTGCCCTGCTGGAACTGGTCCAGCCGATCCGATCAACCCAGGTCATCCCCTTTGCCACCACCAACCAGATCGCCACCGGGGCCGAAGTGTCGGTCGTGTCTTATGCCCGCAACCGCGAGTATGCGGCGTCGATGCAGGACATTTGCGCCGTTCTGGGCCAGCAAGAAGGCGTCATGGTGATGTCGTGCGACGTCGATTTCGGGTCGTCGGGCGCGCCAGTATTCCAGATCAGTGATGGTGTCGCCAGCATCGTGTCGGTGGTATCGGCCAAGGCCGAGATGAATGGCCAGCAAGTCGCTATCGGCACAGCACTGGCAGATCCGCTGATCCGGCTGCGTGGACTTTTGGCAGCCGGCGCAGGCGTGTATCAAGTCGCCCCGCCGACCCAGGTGCGCGTCGTCGGACCCGGTCAGCGCAACGAGACAGGGGCCAAATTCGTCAGCCCTGCCACCGCCCCTTCAGGGGGTTGAAACCCGCCAAAGCCGATCCCAAATAAGGGATGTCGGGGTGCCAATGACGGGCCCTGATGTGACCACTGCCTGTCCCATACGGGAAGGCATCACATTGTTATCGCTTGAAAAGGATGACCAAAATGCGAACTTTTGACCTCGCCCCGCTGTATCGTGCTACCGTCGGTTTCGATCAGATCGCCGATCTGATGGACCGCGTGTTGACGGCCGATGCGGGCAGCCAGACCTACCCCCCCTACAACATCGAAAAGACCGGCGACGACGGCTGGCGGATTTCGATTGCCGTTGCCGGTTTCTCGGACACGGACCTGAGCATCGAAGTGCGTGAAAACGCCCTGTTGGTCAGCGCCAAAAAATCCGAAACCGAAGGCGAGCGTGTCTATCTGCATCGCGGCATCGCCACCCGTGCGTTCGAACGCCGGTTCCATCTGGCCGACCACGTCCGCGTGACAGGGGCCAACCATGCCGACGGTATGCTGCACATCGACCTTGTGCGCGAAGTCCCCGAGGCCCTGAAGCCGCGCCGGATCGAGATCGCCAAGGCGCCCGTCAGCGACGCCAATCTGGTCGAGGGTCAGGCCGTTAACTAAGGTCTGTCCAATGCCCGACCGGCCCGGCTTTGCCGTGTGCCGGTCGGTGCATGATGACTACCAGTGGGATTGACGCGACTGCCAAACAGGCGCGGGTCGTCGGGCGAAACGCCGTTTGGTTGAAATTCGCCTCGAACCATCAATCCGATGCGACCTATTGCGAATTGCGGCGGCTGAAACAAGCGCCATGTTTTTTTGTTCCGATTGCCGGGCTTAGAAGGTGAGCGAAGCGTGCCAGCCTTCGTCTGGTTTTGCGCCGGTCAGATTGGCCTTGGCGATGTCGTAAAAGAATTTGACCGCGCTGGTGGTGCTGGCCGACACCTCGGCGTGTCGCGGGGTCAGACACAGCAGGCGCAAATCAGGGTCTTCTTTGCCGTCCTCGAACCAGGCTGCAGCCACCGGACCCCAGATCTCGTCAAGTGTCGCGCGGTCGTTCGACAGGGCAATGCTGCCACGGATATCGGCATACAGGCCGGATTTTGCATCCGCAACGACAAAACGCGCGTCCTTTTGACCGCCAGTAACATCAACGACCAGATCGGTGCCCTGTGCGGTGATGAACCAGATGCGCCCGTCCTTGCCGCCATCGCGCAAATTTGGGGACATCGCGACCAGCCTGCCGTTGCCGACGGTGCCCAGCATACCGGCCTGCACATCGCCCAGCCGGTCCCAGAATTCCTGTTTGTGATCGCTCATGACTGTTGCTCCTTTTGAGGGTTCCGGGGGTAACACGGTGCGGGTCGGGTTCGTTCCAAAATTGTCAGTGGGCAGCGGCCCAATTCGCCCCCTGCCCCGCATCCACCGACAATTTCACGTCCAGCTTAACCGCCGGGTCAGAGGCATTTTCCATCACGTACCTTGCGGCGTCGATCAGTTGATCCACCGCGCCCGCCTCGACCTCGAACAGCAGTTCGTCGTGGACCTGCAACAGCATCTTGGCGGGTATTCCGACGATGGCGGCAGGCATCCGGATCATCGCCCGGCGGATCACATCGGCAGCGGTCCCCTGGATCGGCGCGTTGATCGCGGCGCGTTTGGCAAAGCCCGCGCCCGGACCCTTGGCGTTGATCTCGGGCGTGTTGATCTTGCGCCCGAACAATGTCTGGACGAACCCGTGTTCTTTGGCAAAGGCGATGGTGTCGTCCATATAGGCGCGGATGCCCGGAAATCGTTCGAAATAGCGGTCGATAAACCCTTGGGCGTCGGCGCGGGGGATCCGCAGGTTGCGGGCCAGACCGAACCCGGAGATCCCATAGATCACGCCAAAATTGATCGCTTTGGCCTGCCGCCGGATGTCAGGCGTCATCTGGTCCAGCGGCACGTCGAACATTTCCGACGCGGTCATCGCGTGGATGTCGTGGCCGTCCTTGAATGCCTGTTTCAGCGCGTCGATCTTGGCGACATGCGCAAGGATACGCAATTCGATCTGGGAATAGTCAAGCGACACCAGCACCTTGCCCGGTTCGGCAATGAATGCCTCGCGGATCCGGCGGCCTTCTTCGGTCCTTACGGGAATATTCTGCAGGTTCGGATCAGTGGATGCCAGCCGTCCGGTGTTCGCCCCGGCGATCGAATAAGACGTATGCACCCGACCGGTGTCGGGGTTGATATGTTCCTGCAAGGCGTCGGTATAAGTCGATTTCAGTTTCTGCAACTGCCGGTAATCCAATACGCGGGCCGCAAATTCGTGTTCGGTGGCAAGGTCTTCCAACACGTCCGCCGGGGTCGACCATTGGCCGCCCTTGGTCCGAGTGCCACCGGGCAGCGACATCTGATCAAACAGGATCTCGCCCACTTGGGCGGGCGACTGCACGTTGAACGGACGTCCCGCCAGCCCGTGCAATTCAGCTTCAAGCCCGGCCATTTTCTGCGCGAATGCGTTGGACATCCGCGACAGGTGATCGCGGTCCACCTTGATCCCGTGCATTTCCATTTGGGCCAACACCGGCACCAAAGGCCGCTCGAGCGTTTCATAAACCGTTGTCACCCGGGCCCGGTGCAATTGCGGTTTGAAGGTCTGCCACAGGCGCAGGGTGATATCGGCGTCTTCGGCGGCGTATTTCACCGCGTCAGCCAACGGCACCCGGTCGAACGTCACCGCCGATTTGCCGGACCCCAGCAGCGGTTTGATCGGAATCGGGATGTGGGACAGATAACGTTCCGACAGGGTATCCATGCCGTGATTGTGCAGGCCCGCGTTCATCGCATAGGACATCAGCATGGTGTCGTCGCTCGGTGCCACGGCGATGCCCAGCAGCGCGAAAATCTTGGCGTCGTATTTCATGTTCTGGCCGATTTTCAGGATACTGGCGTCTTCGAGAACCGGTTTCAGCATCTTGAGGCAGTCCGCCTGCGGCATCTGGCCGGGAGCCAGATCATCCGACCCGAACAGATCGTCAGCGGCGCTGGCCTTGTGGATCAACGGAATATAGCAGGCCTGCCCCGGTTCGACGGCCAGCGAGATACCCGCCAGATCGGCGCGCATTTCATCCAGACTGGTGGTTTCTGTATCGACCGCGACGTAGCCGAATTCATAAATCCGGTCGATCCAGACCTGCAAGGCGGCGGCGTCGCTGACCTGTTCATAGGCG
>JBBQHC010000124.1:0-8661 GCA_038323615.1 Rhodobacterales bacterium
CTCCTCTATATGTTTCTGATGCGACCCCTCGGGCCGCTGTTGTCACTCGAACGGGTCGAGTGCCAACGGCTGCTACCTAGGAACACGCGGCCACCGCGTCAAGCGCCGACTTGGCGCAAAAGCCACAATTCGCGCATGACGTCAGGAATCATTTGCTGCGACAGCCTGTCGCAGGTAAAAGGTGTTCAGACGTTCTGAATTTTCGGAGGCTGCAACATGCATAGGAAAACCCCCGCCGCCTTTTAAGGCCGCCCGCAGCTTGACAGCGCCCCCGGCGCAACTCTGACTCACAACATTCAGGACGACCCCCATGTTCCCGCCCCATATCGGCATTGATCCGCGGATTGGTGCGCCCGATCTGCCACCACGGCCCGCCCGTCTGACGCCCCGCCGGCACCAGCCGCAGATGCTGCACCTCTGGAGCGGCTTGCCCGACCATGTGCCGCAGGATGCCCTGCTGCCGCCGCCACCACCAACTGCGACGCTCATCGACCTTGCCCGTGACCCCCGGTTTCGGCGCGGGTTTGTGGCTCCGGCGCGGGCAGTCGGTTGGCGAGTCGCCTTGGGCCGGGCGCTAGTCAGGTTGGGCTGGCGGCTGGCACGATAGGCCGGTTGCCGCCTTGGCCCCGGCCTGCTACGGCTTTTCGGGTTCAACCTGAAACAAGGGGCCGGATTTCGCGTTCGCGCGATGCGAGAGGCCGCGAATATCCGATTCAACTTGGGCCCGAAAGGCTTTAGCGTGAGGCAAAAGAGGTGCCCGATGCCGTTCCGCCTGATCCTTGCGACCCTGCTGGTCTGCACGCTGGCCATGCCCGTTGGCGCCCAGTGCGTCGGGGCCAGCTTTTACGACCGGTTGACCACAACCGACCGCGCAACGCTCGATAGCATTGCCGCCGAGACGCCTTTCGGGCGTGGCTTGATCTGGACGGCGACGCGGGGCGACGCGACGCTGACAGTGGTCGGAACGATGCATATCACAGACCCGCGCCACGCCACGTTGCTGGCACGGATCGCACCCGCGATTGCGCGCGCCGATCTGCTGCTGGTCGAGGCGACGAAGGACGACGAGGCGGCGATGCGGGCCGCGATGGCCGCCGACCCCGGCATCATGTTCATCACCGACGGCCCGACCCTGATCGACCGGCTGGACGGCGAAACCTGGAACACGCTCAAGAATGCCGCCGAATCCCGCCAGATTCCTGGGTTCATGACGGCCAAGATGCAGCCGTGGTTCCTGATGGTGACGCTGGCCATTCCGACCTGCGCGATGGCAGGCATTCAGGCTGGCGGTCGGGGGCTGGATCAGATGATCATGCAGTCGGCCGACGACAACGCTGTGCCGGTGCAGGCGCTTGAATCCTGGCGGACGATGTTTGACCTGCTGACCGGAACCAGTTTCGACGAACAGGTGGCGATGCTGAAAACCGCCATCATGCCCGAGGATCTGTTGTCGGAGATGTATGTCGCCCTGCAAGACGATTATTTTGCCGGCCGCGTGGCTGAAATTTGGGAAATGTCGCGCTTGTCGATGAACTATATTCCCGGCATGGACCTCGCCGAGGCCGAAGCAGGATTCGCGCAGACAGAACAACTGTTGCTGATCAACCGCAACGCCGCTTGGGTGCCGGTGATCGAGGCCGCGGCGGCGGGCAAGAAATCGGTCGTTGTCGCCTTTGGCGCGGCGCATCTGCCGGGCGAAAACGGAGTGCTGCGCCTGCTCGAACAACAAGGCTGGGCCATTGCTCCGTTGGATTAATCGTCCTGATCGCCAAAATCGGCCAGCCCGGCGTGACCCTTGGCGGTCAACGTGTAGATGCCCCGGCTGACCTTTTCAAACCAGCCGTAATGATCGGCCGCCATGATCCGTGTCGCCGTTTTGACCTCGGCCCAAGCCGCCACCTTGGCCCCGGCGGACGGCCCATGCACCGCCAGAAACCGCGCACAGCGCACCGCATCCTGCCGATAGGCGGTGACGATCCCGTGACGAGTCGCACCCCCGGTGTTCGGATCGCCCGCGCGGCGGGCGAATTCGCGCAGCAGACGGGCGGATTTCTTGGGCGATTTGCGTGGTGCATAGGGGCCGGGATCGGCGTGGATCTCGACCAGACCGTCGCTGAGCCGCACCGTGATCAGGCCCAAACCCAAACGGCGGGCCAGCGCCGTGTTGTCCCTGATCGCCCGAAGCCCCGCCTTGCCCGCCCCGCGCGGCACCGCGATATAAACCAGATCGCTGATCGCCAGTCGGGCAACGGCCTGATGAAACAGGGCCAGCGAAAACCCCAGCTTCAGCTCGACGATGACCGGCGGCTCGTCGCCACGCACGGCAACGACATCCGCCGCGCCCACCTCGCCCTTGACCACGTAACCTTGCCCGGTCAGCAAGGCCTTGACCGGGGCATACAAGTCGGACTCGCGCGGTTTGCTCATGCTGCAACCCTGCCCTGTTCCGGCGTCGCGTGACAGCCCCTGCAATCCCCCCTATAAGGCCCGCAAATCAGGCAACCCCACAGGCATCCCCACCATGACCACCCTCGTTTTCGGCCACAAGGCCCCCGATACCGACAGCACCGGCGCCCCATTAATCTGGGCGTGGTATCTGTCCGAGATCATGGGAATAAAGGCCGAGGCGCGGCTGCTGGGCACGCCCAATACCGAGGCCGCGTTCGTCGCCGACCGCTGGGGGTTCGCCCTGCCACCGGTCATCACCGACGTGGCCGACGACCAGCCCGTCGTCATCGTCGATACCAATAATCCCGCCGAATTGCCCGCCAATATCAACAACGCCGACATCCGCGCGATCATCGACCATCACAAGCTGGTCGGAGGCCTGGAAACCAAGGGGCCGATCCATATCGTGATGATGCCGCTGGCCTGCACGGTGACAGTGATGGCCGAGGCGATGGGGCCCGATTTGGCGCAGATGCCGGCGGCGCTCCGCGGTGTGATGCTGTCGTGCATCCTGTCCGATACCCTTGAATTCCGCTCGCCCACCTCCACGCCGACCGACCGCGCACTGGCCGAGAAACTGGCCGCCGAGCTGGGTATCGACATCCCGTCCTACGCTGCCGAAATGTTTGCCGCCAAATCCGATGTGTCGCGGTTTTCAGATGCGGAACTGCTGCGGATGGATTCCAAGGAATTCACTGTGGGGGGCAAGGAATTGCGCGTCTCGGTTCTGGAAACCACTTCGCCGCAGATCGTGCTGGACCGCAAGGCCGGCCTGATGGCCACGATGAAGGACGTCGCGACCGAGGACGGCGCCGATCAGGTGCTGCTGTTCGTGGTCGATATTCTGAACGAACAGGCGACGTTGCTGGTGCCCAACGATCTGGTAAAATCCATCGCCGAAAAATCGTTTGGGGTGGCGGTTGCAGGTGACACGGTCGTGCTGCCGGGGGTCATGAGCCGCAAAAAGCAGATCATCCCGAACCTGAAAATCTGAGACGAAAATTTCTTGCAAGAAATTTAGGAAAACTCTTGCAAGAGTTTTACGCTTGAAAGGTCCCCCATGACGCAGATCATCACCGCCTTTTCGGAAGTCGCGGACGACTACGACGCCGCCTTCGTCGATCTGTGGGGCTGCATGCATAACGGCCTTGTCGCGTTTCCCGCCGCCGTCGCTGCGATGCAGGCGTTCCGGTCTAATGGTGGCAAGGTCGTTCTTGTCACCAACGCACCCCGCCCGCGTGGCCCGGTCGAGGCGCAGATCACAAGGCTGGGCATCCCCGCAGATGCCTGGGACGTGATCGCAACCTCCGGCGATTCCGCCCGGGCGGCGATGTATCGCGGAGCGGTCGGGCAAAAGGTGTTCTTTATCGGCGAAGACCACGATCAGGCGTTTTTCACGCCGCTGAACCTGATCGACAATCCGCTGGACATCAAACAGGTGCCGCTGAACGAGGCCGAAGGCATCGTCTGTTGCGGCCCCGCCGATCCTCATGCCGACCCCGCCGCCTATCGCGACGAGTTTCTTTCTGCCCGTGAAAAGGGTCTGAAACTGCTTTGCGCCAACCCCGACATCGTGGTCGACCGGGGCGAGTCGCGCGAATGGTGCGCCGGTGCGCTGGCTGCGCTTTATACGGAAATGGGCGGCGAATCCCTGTATTTCGGTAAACCGCACCCGCCGATCTACGATCTGGCGCGGCGCCGACTGGCGAAATTGGACGGGGTGCCGCAAGACCCGCGCATCATCTGTATCGGCGACGGCATCCGCACCGATATTCTCGGCGCACTGGGCGAAGGTTATGACAGCCTGTTCATCACCGGCGGGCTGGCAGCAGCCGAGACACTGACCGACGTGCATCCCGATCCGGCGGCACTGGCGGCGCACAGCGTTCGCGAACAGTTGGAACCGACTTATGCCATCGGGTATCTGCGCTAGACTTTCTGCAGTTGCAAAGTAATTTAATTTCGCATATGACGCCATCAGAGGTTTATTATTGCCCGATGGACAGCGCCATGCTCGATAACACCCCACGCGGCACGATCTGCATCGAAGATATCGAGATTGGCATGGTGCGGTCTTTGCGCAAGCAGATCACTGACCGTGACATTGAACTTTTCGCCGAAGTTTCGACCGACCATAACCCAGTGCATCTGGACGAATCCTATGCCCAGGACACCATATTTGCCGGTCGCATCGCGCACGGGATGTTGACGGCGGGGCTGATTTCGGCGGTCATCGGTGAACAGCTTCCCGGTCATGGCACGGTCTATCTGGGCCAAACGCTGAAATTCCTTGCCCCCGTCCGCCCCGGCGACACCGTGCTGGCCGAGGTCGAAGTGACCGCCATCGACCATTCCCGGCGCCGGGTGACGATGGACACCCGCTGTCTGGTGAATGACAAAAAGGTGCTGGTGGGCGAAGCCGTGGTGCTGGCTCCCTCACGTAAATTCGACTGATCTTGCACCCCCCCGCAAGGGCCGTTACCCCTGCCCCATGCAGATCGTCCGGGACACTCAGTTTATGGAAAAGGCCGACCGTGGCGCGGTCGCCGCCATCGGTAATTTCGACGGCGTGCATCTGGGGCATCGCGCGGTGATCGACCTTGCGCGCAAGGTGGCCGGGGCCGAACAGGCGCCGTTGGGGATCGTGACCTTCGAACCACATCCGCGCGCCTATTTCGCCCCGGACGCCCCGCCGTTCCGCTTGATGAACGCAGACGCGCGGGCGCACCGTCTGGAAAAGCTGGGGGTGGAGCGGCTGTTCGAACTGCCCTTCAACGCCGCCCTTGCCGCCCATACCCCCCGTGCATTCGCACAGGAAATCATCGCCGGCCAACTGGGTTTGCGCCATGTCATCGTCGGGCAGGATTTCTGTTTTGGCAAAGACCGCAAGGGCACCGCGGGCGACCTGCAAACCTTTGGTGCCGATTTGGGGTTCGGCGTTACCCTGTCGCCGATCATCACGCTGGACGTTGGCAAGGTCAGTTCGACCGCGATCCGCACCGCGCTGACCCAAGGCCGCCCCGCCGACGCCGCCGCGATGTTGGGCCATTGGCACCGGATCGAAGGCCCGGTGATCCACGGCGAACAGCGTGGTCGCGATCTGGGCTATCCGACCGCGAACATGTCCATCGCCGGCCTGCATCCGCCGCGATTCGGCGTCTATGCGGTTCTTGTGGACGTACTGGAGGGGCCGCACAAAGGCCGATTCCAAGGGGCCGCATCCATTGGGGTGCGTCCGACGTTTGGCGGAAGTGTGCCGAATTGCGAAACCTATCTATTTGATTTCAAGGGCGACCTTTACGGCACAGCGTTGTCGGTTGCCTTGGTCGATTACTTGCGCCCAGAGGCAAAGTTCGACAGCCTCGACGCCCTGATCGTCCAGATGGCCGCCGATTGCGCCAAGGCCCGCGAGGTGCTGACCGATGTCTGACCCGATCGACCGTGGCGGATTGCATGACCGTTTCTGGGAACGTAAACCGATGGCCGAACTGAACCCACAGGAATGGGAGGCGCTCTGCGACGGTTGCGGCAAATGCTGCCTGAACAAGCTTGAGGACGAAGATACCGGCGAGGTCGCGATGACCCGCGTTGCCTGCCGTCTGCTGGACGACCAATCCTGCCGCTGCGCCCAGTACCCGATCCGGCATCAGTTTGTACCCGAATGTATCGTGCTGACGCCCAAGACGATTCTGAAAAACCTTTACTGGCTGCCGCAAACCTGCGCTTACCGCCTTGTCCACGAAGGCCGCCCGCTTTTCCCCTGGCACCCGCTGATTTCCGGCGATCCGCAAACCGTGCATGACGCGGGGGTGTCGGTTCAGGGCCTGACGATCCCGGAATTCGAGGTCGACGAAGAAGACTGGGAAGACCACATTATCGAGGAACCGATGTAGTGCATTTTGCGTCCGACAACGCGGGGCCGGTGCATCCGGCGATCATGGCGGCGATGGTGACGGCCAACGACGGTTATGCGGTGGGCTATGGCAACGACGCCGTGACGCGGGCCGTGCAGGACCAGATCCGCGCGGTGTTCGAGGCCCCCGAGGCCGCCGTTTATCTGGTTGCCACCGGCACAGCGGCGAATGCGCTGATCCTTGGCACCATGACGCGCCCGTGGGAAACGGTGTTTTGCACCGCCCCGGCCCATATCAATGTCGACGAATGCAACGCGCCGGAATTCTACACGGGCGGGGCCAAGCTGTCGCTGGTGCCCGACACCAATGCCAAGATGGGCGCGGCTGACCTGCGGGCGCGTGTCGCCGCGACCCAGACCGGGGGCGTCCACGGGGCGCAGCGCGGGCCGGTGTCGATCACCCAGGTGACCGAGCGAGGGACGGTTTATTCGCTGGACGAGATCGCCGGGCTGACAAGGGTTGCGCGGGAATTCGGCCTCAAGGTCCACCTTGACGGTGCGCGGTTCGCCAATGCGCAGGTCGCGCTTGGGTGTTCGGCGGCTGATATGACGTGGCGGGCGGGCGTCGATGCCGTCAGCTTTGGCGGGACGAAAAACGGCTGCATGGGGGTCGAGGCCTGCGTGATCTTCGACCCCGCGCTGGCGTGGGAATTCGAATTGCGGCGCAAACGCGGCGCACATCTGTTTTCCAAACACCGCTATCTGGCGGCGCAAATGCAGGGCTATCTGGCGGACAATCTGTGGCTTGATCTGGCGGCGCAATCAAACGCGGCCTGTCGGCGGTTGGCCGAAGGGCTGCGCCAGATGCCCGGCGGGTCAGGGATGCTGGCCGATCCGGCGGCCAACATGATCTATATGGACTGGCCGCGCGGCTTGCATCAGCGCCTGTTCGACGCCGGAGCGGTCTATTACATTGAACGCGGCGACTTGACGGGCGACGACCCGGACGAATTGCTGACCGGACGACTGGTTTGCGACTGGTCGGTCACAGACGCTGCCATCGACCGATTTCTCGGGCTGCTCTAGAGCGTGTTGCGTTTGATCGGAATCGTGCATTGAACGCGCCATGCATTAACGCAGCATTGGCGCGGCCCCCAGCGGCAGCAGGCCCAGCGCCATCCGCCCGTCCCTGAAGGTCAGCGGCAGGTCCAGCATATCGGCACCGCCGGTGATCATGACCCCGAAATTCTCCCAAGTCGGAGCAACGCCGGGGTCGATCAGGCCGGCGTTCACCGCCAGCGCGATCAGACCGCGCCAATCGTCGGCCCTGATATCCAACTGCCCTTCGGCCCGGCCCTGCGCGTCGGCCACGATCTGTCCGCTGGCCTGAAATGTCAGCCGACCCCAGGTCAGGTTCAGGTCTTTGACAACGAGGGTTTGCAGGGCGGGCGGCGGCCCCTTGTCCAGATGCCGGTCAAGCGGGCGATCGAGGGTCAGGGTGGTGTCAGCGCGGACCACGGACAGCGCAGCGGGCAGGTCTGCTGCCGGATCAAGCCGCGATTTCAGTGCCACAGGCAGGGTCAGCGCCGTCAGATCGACATAAACATCGTAAGTGTTGTTGCCCGCCGCCTGCCGCAGCGCGACCAACCCCTTGTCGATCGCGGCCTGCCAGCCAAGATCGGACACAACCGTCAGAGGTCCGGTTTCAGCGGTCGCTTTGTTCAGCGTCAGCGCGGTATTCGCGCCGACAGCGATGCTGGCGCGCAGCCGGTCGCTGGTCACTTGCAGGGCCTGGCCCGGCAGGATGACCGTCTGATTGTTCGGCCAGATCGCGATCACCCTGTTGGGCAAATAACTGAGCGCCAGAAGCTGAAAGAACGGGGCCTGCCAGCCAATGCCGGTGCCCGGATCGCGCAGGCTGATGTTCGTCAGTGTGGTATCGAACCGCGATGGAAAGCCGCGCGTAGCAACGCTGTCATAGGTCAGATCCCAGCCGTCGGCCTGCGCTTGGGCCAGTGCCGCCTTGGCGCCGCGTTCGACCGCAGCCGATCCGACGAACCAATATCCACCGTAGACAACCCCAAGGGCGATCACAAAAATCAACAGCTTGCGCAACGTCCCGCCCTTTCAAATCTGTTTCGCTGCGTGTTTACAGGGCGCACAGAACAAGGGCCAGCATGATGCCGCTATGGGTTTTCGGATACGGATCACTTTTGTGGAACCCCGGCTTTACCCCGGTGGAAATCGTGACGGCGCGGCTGGAGGGGTATCATCGCAGTTTCTGCATGTTGTCGATCCACCACCGGGGCACCGAAACGGATCCCGGACTGGTGCTGGCGCTTGACGCCCAAACGGGTGCC
>JBBQHC010000125.1:0-8596 GCA_038323615.1 Rhodobacterales bacterium
GGCATTGCCAAGAGCCGGGTCCGTCACCGCCTCTTGCACCGGGGTCAGCGTGGTATAACCGCGCTGTTCAAGGGCGGCGGCGAGAGTCGGGATCATGGTGTGGGGCTTTCAAACTTGGCGGGCATGGGACAGGGGCCGCGCTTACGGTGCGGGACGCACATTGTATAGAGGCAATGTTGCGTCCCGTCGCGTTCGTTCGATCGCCCGGAGGCGGGGATTCGCGCCTAGTTGTACCAGCCGCCCATCTTGACCTCTGACGCATCGCCCACAAGTGCTGCGAATTCTGCCGGATCCTGTGTGCCGCCGTCGCGACCCCGGTAGTGGTAGGGGTAGACATAGGTCGGCGCGAATGCCTTGACCGCATCGGCGGCAGCGGCGGCGTCCATCGTGAACGGCAGGTTCATGCTGACAAAAGCCAGATCGATGTCGGTCAGGGCGCGCATTTCGGGCGTGTCTTCGGTATCGCCGGAAATGTAAGTGCGCATCCCGTCGATGGTGACAACATAGCCGTTGTCGCGCCCCTGCGGGTGAAATTGCTTGCGATCCTCGGTGATGTTGTAGGCCGGAACCGCGTCGATGGTGGCGGCGGCAAAGGTGGTGGTATCGCCGTTGCCGATGGCAGTAGCGCGGGTTTGCAGGCCGACAGGCAGCATGTCGAATACCGCCGGGTTGGTGATCAGTTGCGTGGTGTCACCGACCAAAGCGGCCAGCGTGTCGGCATTGTAGTGGTCGCCGTGTTCGTGGGTGATCAGGATCAGGTCGGGGGCGGGCTGGTCGGCATAAAGCGACGCATCGCCCACCGGATCGACATAGATCACGCCGACCGGCGTCTGCATCACAAAGGACGCATGTTCGATCGGGGTGATCGTGATTTCGCCAGTGTCGGTTGCAAAGCTGTCGCTCGCGTGGGCGGCGGCGCGGGCGGCAAAGGGCAGGACTGTGATGGCGCCCAATGCGGCCCCGGATTGCAGGAATGTGCGGCGTGTCGGCATGATGTGATCCTCCTTGGACGAGCGGGTTTTAAGTTAACCTAGCCCGGATCGGCGGTCTGTCACCCCAGCCGGGCCTTAGTTGCTACGGATGTCGCTGACGATTTGCTGCATCTGTGCAAGCGGCACATAGCCGCGCACCAACTGGTCGTTCAGCACAAAGGTCGGGGTGCCGCTGATTTGCATGGTCTGCCCCAGAGCCCGGGTCTTTTCGATGACCGTGGTTACCTCGGGGGTGTCCATCCGCGCAAAAATCGGTGCCGGGTCAAGGTCAAAGGCCAGTGCGAGTCGTTCCAGACTGTCGGCGGTGGCGTCTGGGCGCATGGTCATCAGGGCATTGTACATGTCGTAATAAAGGTCGTCCCCGTGCAGTTGTTTGACCGCGATGGCAAACTGCGACGACAGCGTTGACTGTTCGCCAAGGATCGGGAACTCCTTGATGATAAAGCGGATATTGCCGTCAGTTTCGATCAGGGCGGCGACCTCGTCATGCGCCTTGCGGCAATAGGCACAGCGGTAGTCCATGAACTCGACCAGCGTCACATCGCCATTCAGGTTGCCGCCGACCCAGGAAAAGCCGTCGTTCATCAAGGCTTCGGCGTTGGCTTGGGCCAATGCGACATCGCCTGCCGTTTCGGCGTCGGCGCGGCGTTGGTCAAGGACGGCAATAGCCTCCATCAGCACCTCGGGATTTTCGATCAGGTAGGATCGCACCTCGGCCCGGAACGCGGTGCGGTCGGCATCGGACATTTGGGTCATGTCCTGTGCTGCAAGCGGGGCGGCAAGGCCGATGATCAGGGCGAGGGCGAGGCGCAGCATAGGTGTCTCCGGCATTTTGATCTGGGGGTGCAATGACCACGAAACCGAGCCACTGCCAAGGGGCGAAACCTGCGTTTGCCTGAAACCTGCCCCCGAACAATACCCGGACAGGGCCCGGTTAAGGATTGACGGGGGCCGTTCAGGACGGGCAAACAACGCGGCAAGAATAGAAGGCAGCCCATGACACTTGCAACCCAGACGCCGGGCGATCCCCGGAATGTGAACGCCAGCATCCGGCGCGGTCCGGCGTTTTGAGAGTTCTCGGCAAAATGCTGCTGCTTGTGTGGGTTCTGGTACTGGCCGGGCCGGGGCGGGCGCAGGATTTCAGCGGGCTGGCGCGTCTGGATGTGGCGCAAAGTCAGGTGCGCGATGCGGACGGGGCGCTGGTGGTTGATCTGTATCTGTCGCAGCCGATATCGTTCCGGGTGTTTACGCTGGATGCGCCGCGCCGTCTGGTGCTGGATTTCCGCGAGGTCGACTGGCGCGGCGCGACCCGCGCGGGGCTGCTGAACAGCGACTTGGCCAGCGACCTGCGGTTTGGCGCATTGCGCCCCGGTTGGTCGCGCATGGTGGTCGATCTGGTTGGGCCGCTGCTGGTGGAAACGGCCGGTATGACTGTCAACGCCAGTGACGGCACCGCGCATCTGGTGGTGCGGTTGCGCCCCGGTTCCGACGACGCCTACACCGCCGCGACCGGGGCGCCGCCCGATCCGGGGTGGCAGGATCTGATTGACATTGACCCGACCGCACCCACGCCGCCCAAAGCACCTGATGGCCCGCTGATTGTCGTCATCGACCCCGGTCACGGCGGCATCGACCCCGGTGCCGGGCGCGATGGGTTGAGCGAGGCCGGGCTGATGCTGGCCCTTGGTCTTGAGGTGGCCGAGGCGGTGAACCGCGCGGGCGGCATGCGCGCCGTCCTGACCCGTGACGCTGACCTGTTCGTGCCGCTGCAAACCCGGATGTCGATCGCGCGTGCCAATGGCGCCGATGTGTTTCTGTCGCTGCACGCCGATGCGCTGGACGAAGGAGTAACCTCCGGATTATCTGTTTATACCCTTGACGCGGACGGCAAAGACACGGCGTCGGAACGGATGGCCGAACGCCACGATCGCGGCGATCTGCTGGCCGGGGTGGACCTGAGCGCGCAGGACGACACTGTCGCCACGGTTCTGATGGATCTGGCCCGGCTGGAAACCGCGCCGCAGTCGCAGCATCTGGCCGATGCACTGGTCGCAGGCTTGCGTGACGCGGGCGCGTCGTTGAACGGCACCCCCCGGCGCGAGGCGGGGCTGGCGGTGCTGACAGCGGCCGATTTTCCCTCGGTCCTGATCGAGGTCGGGTTTTTGTCCAACGACGCCGACCGCGCCGCCCTGCTGACACCGCAGGGGCGGGCGCCGGTCGTTGCGGGCATATTGGCGGGGTTGCAGAACTGGGCCGTGAACGAAGCAGCGCGGGCCCCGCTGATCCGGCAGTGACCCACGTTGTGACCCACCTCGCGCCCATGTGACCGCGCAGGCGGCATTTTCGCGCCGAACTGCACGTTTGCGGTTTTGACCATCCCGGTCCAACGTCCTATAAGCCTGCGACCAGACAGAGGTAATCAACCGGTGCTCCGCGCAATCATGTCCTTTTTCGGGGCCATCTTTACGATGGTCACCCTTGGTTTGAGCATGGGCGTGCTTGTGGTCGGGGCTGTGCTGTACATGTATGGGCGTGATCTGCCGTCCTACGAGGTGCTGGCGCAATATACCCCCAAGACGATCAGCCGGATCTATTCGGGCGAAGGCGACATCATCGATGAATTTGCCACCGAACGCCGTCTGTTCACCCCGGCCGGGGATATTCCCGATATCGTCAAACAGGCGTTCATTTCTGCCGAAGACAAGAACTTTTACAGGCACAACGGGTTCGATGGCCTTGGCATGTTGTCGGCGCTTTACGATGCGATCCGCACGCGCGGCGCCGATTTGCGCGGCGCATCGACGATTACCCAGCAGGTGATGAAGAACTTCTTGCTGGACGGCTCGCGCAGCGTCGAACGCAAGATCAAGGAAATCATCCTTGCCGTCCGCATTGAACGGTCGATGAGCAAGGAGCGCATCCTTGAACTCTACCTCAACGAGATTTTTCTGGGCCAGAACAGTTTCGGTGTCACCGCCGCCGCGCTGACCTATTTCAACAAATCGCTGTCGGAACTCACGCCGGGCGAGGCGGCATACCTGGCGTCGCTGCCAAAGGCACCTAGCAACCGCCACCCGGTGGCCAATCGTGAGCAGGCGATATTTTGGCGCAACAACACCCTGCGCGAGATGTTCGAGAACGGCTATATCGACCAAGCCACCTACGACACCGAACGTGACAGCCCGCTGAAGTCTGTCCAGGGCGGTGAATACGACAGTTTCCGTTCGACCCTGCCACCACGCGATTATTTCACCGATGAAATCCGCCGCCAGTTGTCTGAGAATTTTGGCCAAGAAGAATTTTTCAGTGGCGGATTGTCGATCCGTGCCACCATCGACCCCGATTTGCAGATCGAGGCGGCGCACGCCATGCAGCGCGCGCTCGAGCAGTTTGACCGCGGTCTGGGTGTCTGGAACGGCACCGGCAAGACCATCGAGGCTCCCGATCTGGAAACCGAAGATAAATGGCGCGCCGCCCTTGCCGACGTTGATGTGCCACGTGACATCACGCTGGACAGCCCGTGGTTTCCCGCTGTCGTGCTTGAGGTCGGCGCCGATCAGCTGCGCATCGGCGTCGAAGGCGTGCCCGATTCCGAGACCGAACCGCAGGTCGTCCCGCGCCGTGACATCGAGTGGATGCGCGGCAACTTTGTCGATACGTTCAAGGTTGGCGACGTTGTCTTTGTGCGCCGGATGCTCGAGGACAACGGCGGCGCGTTCATCCGTTGGACCCTGCGCCAAGTGCCCAAAGTGCAGGGCGGGTTCATGGCGATGGACGTCGATACCGGCCGGGTTTTGGCGATGCAGGGCGGGTTTTCTTATCAGGCATCGGTGTTCAACCGCGCCACCCAGGCCCAACGTCAGCCGGGATCGTCGTTCAAGCCCTTCGTTTATGCGGCGGCTTTGGACAGCGGCTATACTCCGGCGACAATCGTCGTCGATGCCCCGATTGAAATCAACACCCCGCAAGGCGTCTGGCGGCCGGAAAACTATACCCAGCAATACTATGGCCCGACGCCGCTGCGCACCGGCATCGAACAGTCGCGCAACCTGATGACAATCCGTCTGGCGCAAGAGGTCGGGATGGATGTGGTTGCCGAATACGCCGAACGGTTCGGCGTCTATGACCGCTTGCAGCCGGTGTTGGCCAATGCGCTGGGATCGCAGGAAACCACCCTGTTCAAGATGGTTGCCGCCTACGCGATGTTCGCCAACGGTGGCGAGCGGGTCGAACCGACGCTGGTTGACCGGGTACAGGACCGCTATGGCAAAACCGTTTATCGGCACGATCAGCGCCAATGCGCTGATTGTTCGCTGACGACGTTGCCCGCCGGGCAGGCGCCGCAGATCGTTTCCAACCGTGACCGGATCATGAACGCCGTTACCGCCTATCAGTTAACCTCGATGTTGGAAGGCGTGGTGCAGCGTGGTACAGCGCGTAGCATCAAGTTGCCGGTACCGATTGCAGGCAAGACCGGAACCACCAACGATTCCAAGGATGTGTGGTTTATCGGCTTTTCGTCAAACATCGTCGCCGGCTGTTATATTGGCTATGACACGCCGCGCAGAATGGGCGGCGCGTCTGGCGGCGGAGTCTGTGGTCCGGTGTTTCAATCTTTCATGACTTCGGCGATTCAGAAGTTTGGCGGCAGCCCGTTCCGGATTCCCGAGGAGTGTCAGTTCCTCAAGATCGACCGTTTTTCGGGGGCGCGTCTGCCTGACGAGGCCAGTGGCGACAACGTCGTTGCCGAATGTTTCCGGGCTGGCGAGGAACCTGTGTTCGGCATCACCTTCGATGGCGGTTTTGCGATGGCCGCCGATTTGCCGCTGTTCGACGAAGTCCCGCGCGTCAACCGGCAAGTCGAGACATCGACCGGGGGCACGGCGACGATTGCACCGCGTGCAACCTTCGGCACCCTGTCATCGGGCGGGCTTTACTAGCGGCGTGGGTTTCACTCACCCGACGGCTTGTGACGTTCGCGTGGCTCGGTTATCACCCGCCGGAACTGCCTGACCGGGACCAGACACATGCGCGCCGAAATTCAATCGACTATCGCCGCGATCCGCAAATCGCTGACCTTGCTGGGTCAGCGGCTGGATATCGAAACGGCGGCGCACCGGCTTGAGGAATTCAACGCACGGGTCGAGGATCCGACGTTGTGGGACAACCCCGAGGCGGCACAAAAGCTGATGCGGGATCGTCAGATGCTGGTCGATGCGCTGGCCGCCCATGACGCCATCGCCCGCGACCTGACCGACAACGTCGAACTGATCGAGATGGGCGAGGCCGAAAACGACGCCGAGATCGTCGCCGATGCCGAGGCGGCGTTAAAAGTCCTGCAAGCCAAAGCGGCGCAAAAGGAAATCGAGGCGCTGCTGAACGGCGAGGCGGACGGCAACGATACGTTTCTTGAAATCAACAGCGGCGCCGGTGGCACCGAAAGCTGCGACTGGGCCAGCATGCTGGCGCGGATGTACGTCCGATGGGCCGAAAAGAAGGGCTACAAGGTCGAATTGCAGTCTGAAAGCGCCGGCGAGGAGGCAGGCATCAAATCCGCTGCCTACAAGATCAGCGGCCCGAATGCCTATGGCTGGCTGAAATCCGAAAGCGGCGTGCATCGGCTGGTGCGGATCAGCCCCTACGATTCTGCCGCCCGCCGCCATACCTCGTTTTCATCGGTCTGGGTCTATCCGGTGGTCGATGACGCGATCGAGATCGAGGTGGCATCGAACGACATCCGGATCGACACCTACCGCAGCTCGGGGGCCGGCGGACAGCATGTCAACACCACCGACTCGGCGGTGCGGATCACCCACCTGCCCACGGGCATCGTCGTCACCAGTTCGGAAAAGTCGCAACACCAGAACCGCGATATCGCGATGAAGGCGCTGAAATCGCGGCTCTATCAGATGGAACTGGACAAGCGGAACGCGGCGATCAACGCGGCGCATGAAAACAAAGGCGATGCAGGCTGGGGCAACCAGATCCGCAGCTATGTGTTGCAGCCCTACCAGATGGTCAAGGATCTGCGCACCTCGCACGAAACCAGCGACACCCAAGGCGTGCTGGACGGCGATCTGGACGGGTTCATGGCGGCAACACTGGCCCAGCAGGTCGTCGGGATGAGCCGGGCTGACGCGACAGCGGATGACTAAAAGCCTTTGAAGGCTTTTTCGGAAATCGCTTGCACCGGGTTTCGTCGCAACGTCAAATCCTGCCATGACTGACCTGTTGCACAAAGACGCCCATGTTCTTGCCGCCCTGATTGCGGCAGGGCAGATCAGTGCAGTTGACCTGATGCAGGCAACGCTGGCACGGATCGCAGCGATCAACCCGACGTATAACGCAGTCGTCGCCTTGCGCGACGCAGATCTGTTGCTGGCCGAGGCCCGTGCCGCAGACGCGGTCCCGGCAGTTGGGCCGCTGCATGGCTTGCCGGTGGCGATCAAGGAACTGGCCAACGTCAAGGGGCTGGTCACATCGCAGGGGTCGCCGCTGTTTGCCGGGCAGATCGCGGCCAGCGACGATATCATGGTCGCACGGATGCGGGCGGCGGGCGCGATCATTATTGGCAAGACCAACGCCCCCGAATTCGGGCTGGGCAGCCACACCACCAACCCGGTCTATGGCGCGACCGGCAATGCCTATGATCCGAAACGGTCGGCGGGCGGATCGTCGGGTGGCGCTGCGGTGGCGCTGGCGACAGGGATGGTGTCGATTGCCGATGGCTCGGACGAGATGGGCAGTTTGCGCAATCCGGCGGGGTGGAACAACGTCTATGGCTTTCGGCCCAGTTGGGGGCTGGTACCGTCCGAACCGCGCGACGAAACGTTCCTGCATCAATTGCGTACCAATGGCCCGATGGCACGCAGTCCGACCGACATTGCCCTGTTGCTGGGTGTGCAGGCAGGGCCGGACCTGCGGCAACCGCACGGTGTTATCCCCGACGATTACAGCGATCTGTCAGCCAACGTCGCCGGGCGGCGGATCGGCTGGCTGGGCGATTGGGGCGGCGCGTTGCCGTTCGAGGCCGGGGTGCTTGCAACCTGCGAAGCGGCGATAACAACCTTTGATGACATCGGCTGCCGGGTGGAATATCTGGCCCCGCCATTTTCGCGTGATGCCCTGTGGGATGCCTGGATCACGCTGCGCCAATGGTGGGCGGCGGCCTCGTTGGGTCCACTTTATGACGATCCCGCGGCCCGCGATGCCCTGAAACCCGCCGCGATTTGGGAAGTCGAACAGGGCAGGCGTCTGAGCGGGGCGCAGATTCATGCCGCCAGCGTCACCCGGTCAGAATGGTTTCGTGCCGCCGCCGCGCTGTTGGACACCTACGACGCGCTGGTCCTGCCAACCGCCCAGTGCTGGCCATTTCCGATCGACTGGGACTGGCCGAAAGCCATCGGCGGGGTGGCGATGGATACCTATCATCGCTGGATGGAGGTGGTCATTCCCGCCAGCCTGATCGGTCTGCCGACATTGGCCGTACCCGCAGGGTTCGGTGGGAACGGGCTGCCAATGGGGCTGCAGTTGATCGGGCGGCGCGGCGGCGATCTGGGAATATTGCAACTGGGGCAGGCCTGGCACGCCGCGACCGGATGGCC
>JBBQHC010000126.1:0-8593 GCA_038323615.1 Rhodobacterales bacterium
GACATTTCGGTGACGATCCTGCCCCGGTTGTCGGCCAAATACAGCAGGCCGATCCGCCCGACTTTGGGGATGCCCCCGGCGCAAATACCGCGCAGGAATTCCGCCGCGCGCGGCCCTTGCAGCCGATAACGCGAGAACCCCGGCAGATCGAGGATACCGGCGGCGTCGCGCACCGCCTCGCATTCCTCGCGGATGCGCTGTTCCCACGGGCCCGCGCGGCCCCATGTCTCGGTTGCCGCGAGCGATGTATCGTCGCCCGTCTGGGCATACCAGTTCGCCCGCTCCCAGCCGTTATACGCCCCCATGACGCCGCCCTGCGCCAGAACCCGGTCATGCACCGGCGACAGCTTCTTGTCGCGCCCTGCCGGCCATGCCTTCCACGGGAAATGCATCCCGTATTCGTGGCCATAGGTTTCAACCGCCTTGTCCAGACAATAGGCCTGATCGGTGTAGTCAGTATAACGGCGCGGATCGACCGCCCACATATCCCATTCGGTCTGCCCTTCGGTGATCCATTCGGCCAGCACCTTGCCCGCGCCGCCCGCCTGGGTGATGCCAAAGGTGAACACGCAGGCCTCGTAGGCATTGGGCACTCCCGGCATCGGGCCGATCAGGGGCAGGCCGTCGGGGGCATAGGGGATCGGGCCGTTGATGACGCGGCCGACGCCGGATTGACCCAAAAGGGGAACGCGGGCCATCGCATCCTCGATATAGAATTCCAGCCGTTCCAGATTGTCGGGATATAGCTGGAAACTGAAATCTTCGGGCATCGGATCGTCGGGGCTGACCCAATGGGCCTTGCAGTTAACCTCGTAAGGGCCAAGGTTCAGCCCGGTCTTTTCCTGCCGCAAATAATAGGAAGTATCGACGTCGCGCAGCAGCGGCAGCTTGCGGCCGTTTTCGGCGCTCCATTGTTCCAGTTCGGCCAATGGTTCGGTCAGGAAATACTGGTGCGACATGACCACCATCGGCACGGTGCGCCCGCCGTAGGGTTTGAACCATTCGCCGACGCGCTGGGCATAATACCCGGCGGCGTTGACCACCTTGTCGCAGGTGATGTCGCCCTTGTCGGTATGCACGACCCATTCATCGCCCTTGCGGCTGACGCCTGTGGCGGGCGTAAAGCGGAGGATCTTTGCGCCCAACTGCCGCGCCCCCTTGGCCAGGGCCTGGGTCAGTTGCGCCGGGTCGATGTCGCCATCAGCGGGATCCCAGAGGCCGCCGACAAGGTCATGGGTTTCGATAAACGGATAGGCCGCCTTGATGTCGTTCAGGTCCATCATATCGATGTCCAGACCCTGATAGCGGCCCATCCCGCGGGCGCGTTCGAATTCCTGCATCCGTTCGCGTGAATGGGCCAGCCGGATCGACCCGGTGACGTGATAGTTCATCGGATAATCGACTTCGCCCGCCAACCCGCGATACAGGCCCAGCGAATACCGCTGCATGTTCATGATCGCCCAGGAGTTCGAAAAGTTCGGGCAGTTCCCCGCCGCATGCCAGGTCGATCCGGCGGTCAGTTCGTTCTTTTCCAGCAGCACGCAGTCGGTCCAGCCGGCGCGTGCCAGATGATACAGCGCCGACACGCCGACAGCGCCGCCACCGATGATGACGACGCGGGCAGTGGAAGGAAAATCGCTCATGTGCAGGCTCCTTGGGGTCAATAGACAGGCGGGGCGATGACCCAGATGGCGACGCAGGGTTCGTCAAAGGGGTTGGTCCAGCGGAACGGTTCGCCGCGGACCCGGAAACT
Organism: Rhodobacterales bacterium; assembly: GCA_038323615.1. Lineage (GTDB taxonomy): Bacteria > Pseudomonadota > Alphaproteobacteria > Rhodobacterales > Rhodobacteraceae > JBBKXP01. Next base: position 1,754 of record JBBQHC010000126.1, read on the forward strand.
GTCGCCGGGGGTCAGGTGAAAGATCCGGCCGTCGATCCACATATCCAGCCGGCCCGACACGATATAGCCGACCTCCTGGGTCGGGCGCAGGACCGACTCGGTGATCGTCGCGCCGGGCAGGAAGGTCGAATGGACCACCTCGAAATCGTCGGTCAGGTCGGGTGACAGCAGTTCTTCGACCAGCCCCGCCTCGCGCGATCCGATCGGGCGGCGGGCGGATTTGCGCACGACATAGCCTTGTTCCGCAGGCACCGATCCGGCCCGGAACAGGCTGCTGACCGATACGTCGAGGGCGCGGGCGATATGGCGCAGATCGGTGATCGAGGGTTCGGAAATGTTGCGCTCGACCTGGGACAGCCAGCCAACCGACCGACCCAGCACATCGGCCAGGCCCTGCAACGTGAGCCCGCGCGATTTGCGCAGGGCGCGCAGATCAGCACCGAGGGTGCGGGCATCCGGGGGCAGGGCATGCAGCATCGACTCACCGTGAAAATCAGCGTCCGAATTTCACAATGACAGACCCCGAATGAAATTTCCAATCAAATTTTCACGCGGTTCTTTTGGCCAGAAATATCCTCGCCGAGGGCATCAAAGTTCTTTCCGGAACACCTGCGCCAATATCCCGCCCAACCCATCCGCATCCGCCTGATCGAACGCATCCGCCCGGTCACTGTCGATATCGAACACCCCGATCAGCGCCCCGTCGCGGTCCCAGACGGGCAGCACGATCTCGGACCGGGTCGAGGTCGCACAGGCGATATGGCCCGGAAAGGCATCGACATCCGCCACGATCTGCACCTGCCCGGTCCGCGCAGCAGCGCCGCAGACGCCGCGCGAAAACGGGATCACGAGGCAACCGTGGCCGCCCTGATAGGGACCGATTTTCATCAGTTCCGGCCCGACGACGCGGTAAAACCCGGTCCAGTCGAAACGGTCGTCGGCGTGATGCACTTCGCAGGCCACGGTCGCCATCAGCGACACGATGTCGTCCTCGCCCTCGGTCAGCGCAGCGACGTTGCGCGCCAGTTCGCCATAATCGACCCTCATGGAAGTTCGATGGCGATGGCCGTCGCCTCGCCGCCGCCGATGCAGATCGCCGCGACCCCGCGTTTCAAGCCGCGCGTTTCCAGCGCGTTCAGCAGCGTCACGATGATCCGCGCCCCGGACGCGCCGATCGGATGACCCAGCGCACAGGCGCCGCCGTGGATATTGATCCGATCCCGCGCCACGCTCATCTCGTGCATGAACGCCATCGGGACCACGGCGAAGGCCTCGTTCACCTCCCACAGGTCAACGTCGGCCACCGCCCAGCCCAGTTTTTTCAGCAATTTCTGCGCCGCAGGCACCGGCGCGGTGGTGAACAACCCTGGCGCCTGCGCATGACTGACGTGGCCCATGATCCGGGCGCGGAATGGCTGGTCGCGGCGCTCGGCCATCAGGACAAGCGCCGCCGCGCCGTCCGAGATTGACGAGGAATTCGCCGCCGTCACCGTGCCGCCGTCACGAAAAGCCGGTTTCAGCGTCGGGATCTTGTCAGGGCGGGCTTTGGCCGGTTGTTCGTCGGCGGATACGATGACCGGGGTGCGACCCGGGACCGTCACTGACGCAATTTCAGTGGCAAAGGCCCCGTCCTTTTCAGCCGCCAGCGCCCGCTCCAGCGACTCCAGTGCATAGTCGTCCTGCGCTGTGCGCGAAAACTGATATCGTTCGGCGCAATCTTCGGCGAAGGTCCCCATCAACCTGCCTTTGTCGTAAGCATCCTCGAGCCCGTCGAGAAACATCGAATCAACCACGCCCTGATGCCCGATCCGCGCTCCGGCGCGCATTTTTGGCAGCAGGTAGGGGGCGTTGGTCATGCTTTCCATGCCCCCCGCGACGATGACCCCGGCGCTGCTCAGCGCGATCTGATCAAAGGCCAGCATCGCCGCCTTCATCCCCGATCCGCACATCTTGTTGACCGTGGTGGCAGGCACATCCTCGGCCAGACCGCCAAGAAAGGCCGCCTGCCGCGCCGGCGCCTGCCCCAAACCGGCAGGCAGCACGCAGCCCATCAGCACCTCATCAACGGTGGCCATCCCAGCCCCGTCAAGCGCACCCCGAATCGCGACGCCGCCAAGGGTTGACGCGTCGACGGTTGCAAACGCCCCCTGAAACCCACCCATCGGCGTGCGTGACGCCCCTGCAATGACCACTGGCCGCATATCCGCTCTCCTATTCGCCGGTGAAAATGCCCTGAAATCGCCGCGATGTCATCACGCCACCGCCGCGAACCCGGATCATACGGTTAATTGTAGCTGCATAGCTTCCCTTGGCGCCGCGTGTGATAGCCCCCACCCAGTCGCGCGGTGCCAAGGTTTACTCCCCCCCTTTACAATCCCCGCGCCCTCGCCTTCCTTGGCATGAAACAGGGGGCACCATGCGCGATTTCCAAAAACCCGGACGGTCGGCTGTTTATGCGACCAATGGAATGTGTGCCACGTCGCACCCATTGGCCGCCAAGGTTGCGATCCAGATGCTGGAATCGGGTGGCAATGCAGTCGATGCGGCAATCGCCGGTGCGGTTTTGCTGGGGATTTGCGAACCGCAGATGACCGGGATCGGGGGCGACTGTTTCGTGCTGTTCACTCCGCCGGGATCGCACGACGTGCTGGCGCTGAACGGATCGGGCCGCGCCCCCGCCGGGCTGGATGCGGCCAAGATGCGCGACGCGGGGCAGCAGAGCGTGCCTGCGCATGGCATCGAATCGGTGACGATCCCGGGCGCGGTGGATGCCTTTTGCAGACTGTCGGCGGATTGGGGCAAGATCGGCCTTGCCGCCAGCCTTGCCCCGGCGATCCACTATGCCGAGGCCGGGGTGCCGGTCGCGCCACGTGTCGCCTTCGACTGGACCGAGAGCGGACACCTGCAAGGCGTGGCCTGCGATCTGTTTTTGCTGAATGGCGCGGCGCTGACAGCCGGGCAAATCTTTCGCGCCCCGAAACAGGCGGCGGCGCTGCGCGAGATTGCGCAACATGGCCGCGATGGGTTCTATGACGGCCCCGTCGCCGCCGATATGGTGGCCAGCCTGAACGCGTTGGGCGGCACCCACACGCTGGATGATTTCGCCGCGACGGCCTGCGACTATGTCGATCCGGTGCAGGGCAGCTATGGCGGCATGGACCTTTATGAGCATCCGCCGAACGGGCAGGGCGCGACGGCGATCCTGTTGCTGAATATCCTGAAACATTTTGACATTGCCGGGATGGATCCGCTGGGGGCGGAGCGGGTCCATATCGAGGCCGAGGCGACCAAACTGGCCTATGATACCCGCAACCGGTTTCTGGCCGACCCCGACCATATGACCCGGCTTGACCACATGCTGTCCGTCGAAACGGCGAAAAAACTGGCGGCGCTAATCGATCCGACCCGCGCCATGCCGACCCCGCCACCGGGGGCCGAAGCGGTTCACAAAGAGACGATCTATATCACCGTCGTCGACAAGGACCGGATGGCGGTATCGCTGATCTATTCGATCTTTGGCGGTTTCGGATCGGGGATCGCCAGTGACGCATACGGGATCCTGTTCCAGAACCGGGGGGCGGGATTCACGCTGACCAAGGGGCACCCGAATATGGCGGCGGGGGGCAAGCGCCCGATGCACACGATCATTCCCGCGATGCTGAAACAGGCGGGGCGGGTGGTGATGCCGTTCGGCGTGATGGGCGGGGCCTATCAATGTACCGGACATGCGCGGTTTCTGTCCAACCTCACCGATTTCGGCATGGATGCGCAGACCGCCATCGACGCGCCGCGGAGTTTTGCCAACAATGGGCAGCTGCGGATCGAAACGACCTATGCGCCGGACGTGCTGCGGGCGCTGACCGATTGGGGGCACGACCTGAGCCTTGACGACGGCCCGATGGGCGGGGCGCAGGCGATCAGGATTGGCGAGGATGGCGTTCTTGAGGGGGCATCTGACCCGCGCAAGGACGGCTGCGCGCTGGGGTATTGAGGGGCGACGGGTGACACCCGCACGCCGCCCGGATCAATTCATCTGGAAATGCAGCGGATAATGCCCGTCCTCGAAAGGGCCGAACAGGTCGTCCAGATCGGGATGATCGACAGGCTGGCCGGAATAGTCGGCCACCAGATTCTGTTCAGACACATAGGCGACGTAATAATTCTGATCATTTTCAGCGAGAAGGTGATAGAAAGGCTGTTCTTTTTTGGGGCGGTTGTCTTCGGGGATCGAGTCATACCAGGCCTCGGTATTGGAAAACATCGCATCAACGTCGAACACGACACCGCGAAATGGATGTTTACGGTGCCGCACGACCTGGCCAAGATGGTATTTCGCTCGCGTTTTCAGCATGTTTTCGTCCCCCAATCGTGGTTTAAACCGCCGCGCCATCCAAGTCCACGGCGATGGGGGCCCAAATAGGGAAACAAACTGTCCAACCTGATCTCACAGTCGGACGGCAGGTTCCTGCCCGGTTCGTCGAAAATGTGATCGGCTGCATCATCTTTGTCGTTCCCTCAAAACCGAAAATCCGCTAAGGTATCGCAAAACAAAAAACAAAATCGACAGGCAAATGAGCAGATTTCTTCGGACAGGCATCTTGCTGGTGTTATTGGGTAGTTGCGCCAGCCGGGAATTTTCCGCGCCGCGCAATCTGGATAATGCCTGCAGCATCGTCGCAGAGCGGCCTGAATATATGCGCGCGTTTCGCGCCGCTGAACGGAAATACGGCGTTCAGCCGCATGTCCTGATGGCGATGATCTATCAGGAAAGCAAATTCATCGGCAATAATCGCACCCCGCATCAATACGCGCTGGGCATCATTCCGGTGGGCCGACAATCGTCGGCTTTCGGCTATTCTCAGGCGCTTGACGGCACCTGGGAGGAATACATGCGCGGCCCCGGCGGGCGCAGGGCCAAACGTGATGATATCAACGATTCAGCTGATTTCATGGGTTGGTACATGACCCAGACCGTCGCCGAAGTCGGCGTGCCGCTGAACGCCGCCCGTGAACAGTATCTGGCCTATCACGAAGGCAGGTCAGGTTATCGGCGTGGCACCTATAATGACAAGGCGTGGCTGCTGCGCGTCGCGCAAGAGGTGGACCAGCGCGCGGCGTTGTACGGTGCCCAACTGCGCAGTTGTTCCCGATAGCGCGGCATGCCTTTTGATTGAAACAGTGATTTCGCAATTCGCCCAATCCTGGGGCGAATTGCGATTCAATTGAAAGCCATTCGGCTTTTGGTCGAGGGTTTCAGCGGTTCCAGCTTTCAGCTGCGACCCGAATGTTGAACTGGTTGTCGCCGATCTGCCCGCCCTTGGTCAAATCGCCCAAAATCACCGTAGTCTGCCCGGCGGCCTCGTCCGTCACGATCCACTGGCGCAATTCGACCGGATTGGCGGTGAACACCAATTGGATATTACCGTATTCTGGATGATCGGGGTCTTGCGCCGTGACCGTCGTTGTCGTGCCGTCTGATGTGTGCCCGGTTACCATTCGGGCCCGCGACAGATCGACGTTGCGGGCAAGAATGATCGACAACGGCGTCTGGGCCAGCGGATATTGGTCCGGCCCGGTGTTGCTCCGCGGATCGAAGATGGCGACCGACCCACCCCCGGCGATCACCAGGGACCGTTCCGGCGGATTATATTCGAACCGGATCCGCCCCGGTCGTTTGATATAGATCGTCCCGGTCGAAATCGTCCCGTCGCCGTTGATCTGGGTGAACTCGCCCTGCGCGGTTTGCAGGTCGTTCAGATAGGCCGAGATTTCGGAAAGCGACACCTGCTGTGCCCGCGCCATGCCCCCAACGGCGGCAAGGGCCAATGGCAGGGCCAGCAAAATCAAACGCAGTCTATTCATCGCAACATTCCTGTTCATCGCCAGTGACGGCAGTCCCCGTCAGATAGGCAGCAACAGACCGGATGTCAGCCCGTTAAGCGATAACATGCTTGTGGCCGCGACGCCGAAGAGCGGTTCAGGTTCCACGAATTCGGAATTTGTTGCCTCTTGTTGCGCTTGAAAGCGATTTCCGATCCGCAGGTTTCCGTCAAGACCTGAACCGCTTTAGTGCTGTTCAGGCACCAGCACTTCGCGTTTGCCGACATGGTTAGCCGACGACACGATGCCTTCGTCCTCCATCTGTTCGACCAGCCGGGCGGCCTTGTTATAGCCGATCGCCAGCTTGCGCTGGATGTAGGATGTCGAACACTTGCGGTCCTTGGCGACGATATGCACGGCGGTGTCATAGAGCGCGTCTTCGCCATCGGTATTGCCGCCCAGCCCCAGCACAAGGTCGATGCTGCTTTCGTTATCCTCGTCTGGTCCCTCGACGACGCCCGACATATACTCGGGCGGCCCAAAGCCTTTGAGGAAGTTGACGATTTCCTCGACCTCCTCATCGGTGCAGAACGGCCCGTGGATCCGGGTGATCTTGGCCCCGCCGGCCATATAAAGCATGTCGCCCATGCCGAGCAGTTGTTCGGCCCCCTGTTCGCCAAGGATCGTGCGGCTATCGATCTTCGATGTGACCTGAAAGCTGATCCGGGTGGGAAAGTTCGCCTTGATCGTGCCGGTAATGACGTCGACCGACGGGCGCTGCGTCGCCATAATCAGGTGGATACCCGACGCACGTGCCATCTGGGCAAGGCGCTGGATGCACGCCTCAATCTCTTTGCCCGCGACCATCATCAGGTCCGCCATTTCGTCGACGATGACGACGATGTAGGGCAGCAGTTCGGGTTTGAATTCGTCGGTTTCATAGATTGGTTCGCCGGTGTCATCGTCGATTCCGGTCTGGACGGTACGGCTGAACATTTCGTTCTTGGTCAGCGCATCGCG
>JBBQHC010000127.1:0-8479 GCA_038323615.1 Rhodobacterales bacterium
TGGCTGCGGTCGCCTTGCGAAAACCGCGCGATCGAGCGGTGCAGCACCCGCATGTGCCGGTTGACCAGCCGTTCCGATGCCCAACCGGCAACCAGCAGGCCCACGGCCCACATCACAAGCGGCGGCAGATATTGGGTGATGCCCGGCTGCAAAAGCGGCGGCGCATCCGCCACCCGCCAACTGCTCATCAAATACAGTTCGTCCGCCATTAGCGGCACCACGGCATAAGTCCGGACGTCGCCGCCCGACGACGCCGCCTGAAAGACCCGCGCATCGGGGCCGATATAGGCGGTCAATGGACGGTCACGTGGCACCTGACTTTTGACACGATCGGGTCCGCTGCTGGACGTCAGTACAGACCCGGTGCCGTCAAAGGTCCAGAATACGGCGTCGGGCAAATCCCGACCGCCGCCGTTCAGCGGGGTTGTCGGTTTTGCGTTCAGGCTCGACTGGGGCAATGAAATTTCCACATAACCACGGTAGACCCCGGCCGTGTCGAACACCGGGTGCGAAATGCCGACTATCGACAGATCCGACACGATGCTGTTGCGGGCGACCGAAAATACCGGCGTCTGTGTGGCAATGCTGCGTTGAAACGTGGCTTGGTTGGTAAAGTTGAAACTGCGGTCTTGGGTAGAACAGGTCATCATGCCGTCCGCCTGGACAAAACCGACGACGATGGCTTGGGGTATCTGGGCTGCGACGCGGCTCATCAACGCCGAACAAGTTGTCGGGTCGCGCAGCACACGATCGCTGACCGACAACGCCGCAGCGATCCCTCGGGCGGTGCGGATCATGCCGATTTCGGGCGCCGCCGCGCGCAAGGTTTCGCCCAGCAGCGCCTCGGAGGTGCGGCCGTTGATTTCGCTGCGCAGTTCCTTGGTCTGAAAGATGGAAACGACCCCAAGCGGCAACAGCGCCAGGGTCAAAAGCAGCGCCAGCCGAACGCTCAGGCGTTGGGGCAGGGGCAGTCCGTGCCGGTCCTGGCGGACATTTGTCATGGCTCCCCGATGCAGGGGCGGCGTGTGTCTTGGGTCTGCTGATCGGCGTCCATTGGTTCTGTCCGGTATGGCGTGACTTGCCAAGATCAACAGCCGCGGTCCGGTTCGGTTCCGGCATTGTTGGGGTGGTGCGGCGCAAAACCTCAGGCGGCGGGAGTCGCGTTGATGACACCCAGCGTTGCGGCATCTGTGGCGATCACCGTCTCGCCGTCTTCAAGGTCGAGCAGTTCGGCCAGCCGCTTGCGGCCCCGGTTGGCCCGGCTCTTGATCGTGCCGACGGCGCAGCCACACATCTCGGCCGCATCTTCATAGGAAAAACCCGACGCGCCCACCAACACCAGCGCCTCGCGCTGTTCGCTGGTAAGTTGGGCAAAGGCGACGTTGAAATCGGTCATCGCCAGCCGTCCATCATGATCGGGTTTCACCGACAGTTGGGCGGCATATTTACCGTCAATGTCGGGCACCTCGCGCTTTCGTTTGCGGTGCATTGAATAATAGGTGTTGCGCAGGATGGTAAACAGCCACGCCCGCATGTTGGTGCCGGGGGTGAATTTGTCGATGTTCGACCACGCCTTGACGACCGTATCCTGCACGATGTCGTCAGCCACCGACCCATTCCGGGTCAGCGAGATCGCAAAGGCGCGCATCGACGGCAAGTGGTCGATAATCTCGTCTCGGGGATCATCCGTCGTCATTGTCTTGCTGTCCCACCTTGTCCGCATCTTTCAACCGCTTGATCAGATCGAGAAACTTGTCCGGCAGATTTTCTTGCAACGCATCGTCATAGACCTGCTTGAGATTCGCATCGATCTGCTGGTTCGTTTTCGAAGGTTCGGTTTTTCGGGCCATCGTTGGGTTGCCAATCTTGCATGCTCAGACGGAACGATTTTTAGCGCGAAAGGTTCCTTTTGAACACAACCGGAGTGACGCCATGACAGATTCTGCGCCGCCCAAACGCCGCGCCGCCGATATCGCGGCCCAGGCGCCATTTTTGCGCCGTTACGCCCGCGCCCTGACTGGTGCGCAGGACAGCGGCGATTCACTGGCGCTGGCCACGCTTGAAACGATCCTGTCGGAACCGCAGGCGATTGCGGCATCGCATGACATCAAAATCGGACTTTTCACAATTCTGCACCGTCTGTGGACCGAAGCGGGCAGTTTTGCGCATCAACCCGCGGTGCCGGTGCCGTTGCTTGAACAGCGCGCCCAATGGCGGCTGGACGGTTTGATGCCGGGTTCGCGCGAGGCGCTGCTGTTGCACGCGATCGAGGGGTTTGCGGTGCCCGATATCGCAAGCATCCTGAACCTGAGGCCCGAACAGGTCTCGGAACTGATCGCGCAGGCCCATGCCGATATCGCGGCGATGGTCGCCGGTGACATCCTGATTATCGAAGACGAGGCGATCATCGCAATGGATTTGCAGGCCATCGTCACCGATATGGGGCATCGGGTGAACGGGGTGGCACGCACCTGCGACGCGGCGATCAGGATGGGCAAAGCCAAACGGCCCGATCTTATTCTGACCGATATCCAGTTGGCCGACAATTCGTCGGGCATTGATGCGGTCAAGACCCTGTGGCGCGATCTGGGCGATGTGCCGACCATCTTTATTACGGCATTCCCCGAACGCCTGTTGACCGGCGAACGCCCGGAACCGGCGTTCTTGATCACCAAACCCTACGGCGAGGATCAGGTGCGCACTGCCGTCAGCCAGGCGATGTTCTTTGCCTCGACCGAAAGCCTGCGGGCAGCCGGGTAATCTCGCCCCGACCTGCGTGGCGTTTGCGATATGGGCGGGCGGCCCCGCCGTTGATTGGCGGGGTGCGGCATGACACCCAAAAGAAAGCTGCCCGAAATCGAAGAAGACGAGACGACACAAAACGCCGGTCCGCTGAATGCCCGGATGATCTACGAGGTGATCCGCCGCAACGGCGCGGATGAACTGCGCCGGTCCGGCCAGCCGCTGTTTTGGTCGGGTATCGCGGCGGGTATGTTGATCAGCTTTTCGGTTCTTGGAGAGGCGATTTTTCGGCTGAGTCCCCGATACTCCCTGGCGCGGGCTGGTCGAAAGTCTGGGCTACAGTTTCGGGTTTCTGCTGGTGATCCTCGGGCGGATGCAGCTTTTCACCGAAAACACGATCACCACGGTTTTGCCGCTGGTGGCGCACAAGACGATGCGTGGGATCGGGGCGATGCTGCGGCTTTGGGGGACGTGCTGTCGGCCAACGTGATCGGCGCCGGGGTGGCAGCGGCGTTCATCGTCTTTTCGGGGTCATTCGGCGATCCGTTGCTTGGTGTGGTGCGTGAGCTTTCGGACCATGCGACCGGATTTCCGGTGCCTACCGCCTTTGTCAAGGCGATCCCGGCCGGTATTCTGGTCGCCGCCATCGTCTGGATGATGCCGGGCCAGCGTGGTAACGAAGTCGTCGTGATCCTGCTGTTCACCTGGCTGATCGCGGCGGGCGATTTCACCCATGTCGTAGCGGGAAGTGTCGAAATGTGGGTCTTGCTGTTGACTGGCGAGCTGTCGGTGCTCTATGCGGCTCTGACGTTTTTTCTGCCGGTTCTGGCGGGCAATATCGTTGGCGGCACAGCGGTTTTCGGGCTCTTGGCCTGGGGACAAGTCAAGGCCGAAGTCAAGCCCGAGGCATCTGACTGACCTTGGCGATCAAAGGATAACTGCAATATGACGACCGTTGCGCGCCCCTCTCGCCCCCGTAACCGGGCGTTGTTGTTGCTGCTGACCGTCACTGTCGGCATGTTTGCGCCGCCCGTCAGTTTCGCCCAGACCACGCCGGCTGCCCCCGAACAGACGGCAGGCGTTGCCGCCGTCACCGTGGCAGGCGTTGTCCGGGCCGAGATGATCGCCTTGGTGCCGATCTCCGGCACGCTGGTCGCGCGCGAGGAAATCCTTGTCTATCCGCAGGTCAATGGATCGACGATTGACACCCTGCTCGTTGATATCGGCGACACCGTGACCAAGGGGCAGGTGCTGGCGACGCTGGACGCCAGCACGCTGACCGCGCAACTGGCGCAGTCGCGGGCCGAACTGGCGCGTGCAACCGCCAGTGTCAGTCAGGCCCGCAGCCAGATCACATCGGCCACCGCCGCCGAAACCCAGACGGTCGCCGCGCTGGACCGTGCGCAAGCCTTGCGCCAGAACGGCAGCGGCACCCAGGCGACGCTGGATCAGGCGTTGGCCACCCAAGCCAGCGCCGCCGCCGCCGTCGCGTCGGCCCGTGACGGTCTTGCGGTCGCCGAGGCGCAGGCGCAGCAGGCGCAGGCGCAACTGGATATCGCCAGCCTGAACCTTGATCGCGCCACCTTGCGGGCCCCGGCGGACGGGTTGATTTCGGCCCGTAACGGGCAGGTCGGGGCGATTGCCGCGTCGGGCGGCGAACCGATCTTTCGGATCATCCGTGACGGCGTCATCGAACTTGAGGCCGAAGTGATCGAAACCGCCCTTGGCACCATCACGGTCGATGACGCCGCCACTTTGCGTATTGCGGGCGACGGGCAGGTCAGCGGCAGGGTGCGGCGCATTTCGCCCACCGTCGATGCCCGCAACCGGCTGGGCACCATCCGCATCGCCATTACCGATCCGGGCCGGATGCGTACCGGGGTGTTCGCCAGCGGCGACATCGTGACCGAACAACGCCAGTCGTTGGCGGTCCCGACCGCTGCCGTGCTGACCGACAGCGGCGGCACCTATGTGCTGGCCGTCGTCGATGACCGGCTGGAAAAACGCTATGTCGTTGCTGGATTGATCTGGAACGGCCGACGCGAGATTGTCAGCGGCTTGGACGCCGACGCGGTGGTGGTCGCCCGTGCCGGGGCCTTCTTTGGCGACGGCGACAGGATCGACCCCATTTTTGCCCCGGATGCGACCGCGCAAGAGGCGTCGCAATGAATATGTCGACATGGGCAATCCGCCGCCCCGTCCCATCGCTGGCGCTGTTTCTGGTGCTGGTGATCGTCGGTCTGGTCGGGTTCATGCGGTTGCCGGTGACCCAGTTTCCCAACATCGACATTCCGATCATCACGATTGCGATTGCCCAGCCGGGGGCGGCTCCGGCAGAAATCGCCAACCAGATCGTCAAGCCGGTTGAAAGTGCGGTCAGTGACGTCAGCGGGGTCAACCACGTGTCGGCGACCGCGACCGACGGAATTGCCAACATCACGATTGAATTCGACCTGGCGGTGGACACCGACCGCGCCCTGAACGACGTCAAGGATGCGGTGGCAGGCGTGCGCGGCGATCTGCCCGACAGCATCACCGAACCCAATATCCAGCGGCTCGACGTGACTGGCCAGCCGATCCTGACCTATGCGGTGTCCGACCCGACCCAATCCATCGAAGACCTGTCCTATTACGTTGACGAGGTGGTGGCCCGTGAACTGACCGGGGCGGCGGGCATCGGCAAGGTCACCCGGATCGGTGGCGGCGAGGCGGCGATCGAGGTCGAACTGGTCCCCGACCGCCTGCTGGCCCTTGGGCTGACCGCATCGGATGTGAACAATCAGCTGCGTCAGAACAACATCGACCTTAGCGGCGGGTCGGGTGATCTTGCCGGGCAACAGTTTTCGATCCGCGCGCTGGGCAGCGCCGACAGTATCGCCGATCTTGCCGCAACGCCGATTACCCTGTCGGGCGGCGGGTCGGTGCGGCTGGACGATCTGGGGGCCGTATTTGACGGGGCGCAAGACGCCGCATCCTTCGCCATGTTCAACGGTCAGCCGGTTGTCGCCTTTGGCGTGTTTCGCGCCACCGGGGCCAGCGATCTGACGGCAGGCGACAACGCCAAGGACCGGATCGCCGACCTGTCCGGCACCTATCCCAACGCCACATTCGCGCTGATCGACGACGCAACGACCTATACCGAAAGGACCTATCATTCGGCGATGGAAACGCTCTACGAAGGTGCCGCGCTGGCGATCATCGTCGTGTTCCTGTTCCTGAAAAACTGGCGCGCCACGGTCATCACCGCCGTCGCCCTGCCGCTGTCGATCATCCCGACCTTCATCGTGATGAACTACCTCGGGTTTTCGCTGAACACCGTATCGCTGCTGGGGATTACGCTGGTGACGGGGATTCTGGTGGACGACGCGATTGTCGAAATCGAAAATATCGTGCGCCACATCCAGATGGGCAAACCCGCCTACGAAGCGTCGGAAGAGGCGGCAAGCGAGATCGGCCTGACCGTCATCGCCATCAGCTTTACCATTGTAGCGGTCTTTGCTCCGGTCAGTTTCATGTCGGGAATTGCCGGGCAATATTTCAAACAGTTCGGACTGACCGTGGCCGTGGCCGTGCTGTTTTCGCTGTTGGTGGCGCGCCTGATCACACCGATGATGGCGGCGTATTTCCTGCGCGACGGGATCGCGCCAGAGGAAGAAAAAGACGGCTTTGTCATGCGGGGCTATATGCGCGTTTTAGGCTGGACCCTGCATCACCGGCTGCTGACGCTGGTCTTTGGCCTGTTCATCTTTCCCGGTTCGATCTTTTCGGCGACGCTGCTGCCGACCGAATTCGTGCCACCCAGCGACACCGGCCGCGCCAGCGTGTCGATCGAACTGCCGCCGGGATCGCTGATGGATCAGACCCGCGCCGTGTCGCGCGACGTGACCGACATCGTCCGCAGCATCCCCGAGGTCGAAACCGTCTTTGTCGACGGGTCCGACACCTCGGCAACCGTGCGCATCGGGTTCGGATCGAAAACCAATCGTGACCGGTCGTCGTTCGAGATCATCGACGAACTCGGCATCCTGCTGGCCCGGGTGCCTGATGTGCGCCTGTTCGTGCTTTCCGAAAACGGCACCCGCGACCTGACGATTTCCGTGCTGGGCGACAATGCCGACGCCACCGCGCGGGCGGCCCAGACCCTGGCCGATCAGATGAACGCCTTGCCTGAAATCGTCGGCGCATCCAGTCAGGCCTCGCTTGTGCGCCCCGAGATTCAGGTAACACCCAAGGCTGAACTGGCCGCCGACATGGGCGTCACCGCCGCCGCACTTGCCAGCACGATCCGCATCGCCACGATCGGCGAAACTGGCGGGAACGTCGCCAAATTCAATACCGGCGACCGCCAGATCCCGATTATCGTGCGGCTGGAACAGGATGCCCGCGAGGATCTGTTTCGCGTGCAGAGCCTGCGTATCCCCAGCGCGACCGGCGCGCCTGTGCCGCTCAGCGTCGTCGCAGATGTGGCGCTGTCGACCGGGCCAACCTCGATCAACCGCTATGACCGGCAGTTTCGCACTGCGGTCGAGGCCGACCTTGCCAACGGGTATTATCTGGGTGAGGCGACGACAGCCGTGAATGCCCTGCCAATCGCGATGAACATGCCCGAAGGCACTGAAATTCAGGCCGGCGGCGACGCCGAGGTGATGGGCGAGATTTTCGCGCAGTTCGGTCTGGCGATGGGGGCCGGCATCTTGCTGGTCTATGTCGTCCTGGTGCTGCTGTTTTCCAGTTTCCTGACCCCGGTGACGATCCTGCTTTCGCTGCCTTTGGCCATCGGCGGCGCGATTTTTGCGTTGTATCTCTACGGTGCGGGCATCGGCCTGTCGGTGGTGATCGGGTTCCTGATGCTGATGGGCATCGTTACCAAGAACGCGATCATGCTGGTGGAATTCGCCATCGAGGCGATGAATAAAGGCGTCGAAAAGACCGCCGCCATGAAGGACGCCGGACACAAACGCGCCCGCCCCATCGTGATGACCACCATCGCGATGACGGCCGGGATGGTGCCCAGTGCGCTGGCCTTGGGTGAAGGCGGCGAATTTCGCGCCCCAATGGCGGTGGCGGTGATCGGTGGCCTTTTGCTCTCGACGGTGCTGTCGCTGCTGTTCGTGCCCTCGCTGTTCAGCGTCATCGAAGGGCTGCGCACCCGTGCAATGCGCGGTCTGGTCAGCGTTCTGGGCGCGAACCAGCCGCGCGAGGCCTGATCGCAAACGAAAAAGCCGCCCAAAGGCGACTTTTTCCGTAGCGTCGTGGATTTTTGACCAACTGGAGCGGGCGAAGAGATTCGAACTCTCGACCCTAACCTTGGCAAGAGGCTAAGCCACTGAAAACAAAAGATTACACTCGATTTCTTGGATTGAGAGGTAATCAAATGGCTAATATCAGGCAGTTAAAGTCAGGGAACTGGAACGTACAAGTCCGTCTGGCAGGAAAACCAGCGCGTTCACAGACCTTTCACAGAAGAAGTGAGGCCGAGACATGGGCCAAGACAAACGAGGAAAATGTAAAGTTCGTCCACCCCCATTTTGTGGAAGTCGGGCTTAGATATGCGGAGGTTGAACTGCGTGGTAGACCGTCCCGCGAGTTGTTTGAGAGAGGTGGCTCGGTTTATCTGAACAGTTTCCGGGCGTTTCGTAAGTGGTTTTCCGCCTTTGTTACGCCGCGACTGCTCGGGGTCGAGGCAGATTGAAGTAAGCCTGATCCGGGGTTTTTCCGTCAAGCGATGAATGGGGTC
>JBBQHC010000128.1:0-8434 GCA_038323615.1 Rhodobacterales bacterium
AGACCGGGCGATTTGCGATACTGACGTTTCAGTCAGAAATCTTGCCGCGCTATGCCCGCGGATCGTCGGGGTGCTTTTCGACGCCCACCGGGTCTTGGTGGATCAGCACGTCGGCACGCGGATAGGCCCGCAGGATCGCCCGGCGCAGCGCCGCGCTGATGGCATGGGTCTGATCAAGGGTCTGGGCGCCGTCCAGTTCGATGTGCAGGTTGACGAAAACCCGGCTGCCTGCGACGCGGGTTTTCAGGTCGTGAAAGCCGTGAACGCCGGGGAATCTTTCGGCGATGGCGGCGATCCCGGCAATCATCGCGGGGTCGGCCTGCCGGTCCATCAGGGCGTCCCAGGCACCCTTGCCGATCCGTAATGCCCCCACCGCCAGCAATGCCGCCGCGCCCAAGGCCACCACCGAATCGATCTGCCCCAGCCCAAAGCGGGCCGAGGCCCAGAGCGCGATCAGCGCCCCGATGTTCGGAATCAGGTCGCCGAGGTAATGCAGGCTGTCCGCCCGCACCACCCGACTGCCGGTTTGCGCCGCGACCCGGCGCTGCCAGATGACCAGCGCCAGCGTCACAACGATGGAAAACAGCACCACCGCCATGCCCGAAGTTTCGCGCACCGGCAGCGGCACGTCGTCGGCCAACAGGCGAAACACGGCGGCGACGGCGATCACCCCGGCGGAAATCAGGATGAACAGGGACTGGCCAAGGGCGGCAAGGTCTTCGGCCGATGTGTGGCCGAAGTTGTGATCGTCGTCGGGGGGCCGCGCCGCATAGGCAATGGCCGCCAACCCACCCAGCGACATCATCAGGTCCATCGCGCTGTCAGCAAGGGTCGCGGCAATCGCCAGCGATCCGGTCTGCCCCAATGCCCAAAGTTTGGCCAGCACCAGCACAGCCGCGACCGTGACCGACAACAGCCCGGCGGAGAGGTTCAATCTGGTGTCATGCGTTGGCGTCATCGGGCAAGGCTAGTCGAGAATCTCGTCCTCGCCCACACCCCAAAGCGCTGCCTTGGGTGCCCAGCCGCGATAGCCGCCCGCGCTGATCTGGCACCATTCCGCCTCGCACTTGTTGACCCGGCCGATCACCCCGGCTTGCAGCACGGCATTTTCCTGTGACCGGCTGTCGGGGCGGGAAAACAGCGGTTCCATGTCCTGATCGACGATCACGGTGCGCACCCCTGACAGCATGGCGTAATGGATCCAGCCGCCCTGTCCGTCACGGTCGATCACCCGCCGCCAATGGCCGTATTCGGCGACGATCTGCAATGGCATGTCGCGGCGGGTAAACACCCAGTCAACCCGGTGGGTCAGCGACGGACCGCGCCGGACATTCGTCTCGTTCGCCTTGAGCGATACGAAACGCGGCATCGGCAGGTTGGTTTCGGGTCCGCGGGCATCGCCGTCGGGAATCGAGATGGCCACAGGTGCGCTTTCGTCCGGGACCGTCTGTGCCAGCGCCACAAGCGGCAACGTCAAAAGGCCCAGAACCGCACCGCAACGGCGCACGATTTTATGTGTGATCACGGCCTTTGCCTTATTCCTGCGCGTCCATCGGCGCGTTGTTCTTGTGCAACGCGTCCGCAAGATGCAGTCTGGCACGGAAGCCGCTGATTTGAAAGCGTCGGGGAGGATCGGATGTCAGGTAAACGGTTGAGTGTTGTCGTCACGCGACGGTTGCCTGCCGTGGTCGAAACCCGCCTGACTGAACTGTTCGACGTCACCCTGCGCACCGACGACGTGCCAATGACGCGCGAGGCGTTGGCCGAGGCGATGCAGGGCGCCGATGTGCTGGTACCCACAGTGACTGACCAGATCGACGCGAGGTTGCTGGCCGCCGCCGGGGATCGGTTAAAGCTGATCGCCAGTTACGGCGCGGGGGTCGATCACATCGACGTCGCCACCGCGCGGCAGCGCGGCATTCTGGTCAGCAATACCCCCGGCGTCGTGACCGAAGACACCGCCGATATGACGATGGCCCTGATTTTGGCCGTGACCCGGCGGATTCCCGAAGGTCTGGCCCTGATGCAGTCGGGCAACTGGCCCGGCTGGGCCCCGACCGCGATGATGGGGGGGCGAATTGCGGGCCGCCGTCTGGGCATCCTTGGGTGGGGCCGGATCGGGCAAGCGGTGGCGCGGCGCGCCCGCGCGTTCGGGATGCAGGTGCATTACCACAACCGCAAACGACTGCGCCCCGAGATCGAGGAAAAGCACGAGGCGACGTGGTGGGAAAGCCTTGACCAGATGGTCGCCCGGATGGACGTGATCAGCATCAACTGCCCGCATACGCCCGCGACGTTCCACCTGATGAACGCGCGACGTTTGAAACTGATGAAGCCCAGTGCGGTGATCGTCAACACGTCACGCGGCGAGGTGATCGACGAGAATGCCCTGACCCGGATGTTACGCGCGGGCGAGATCGCGGGCGCAGGGCTGGACGTTTACGAAAAGGGGTCCGAGATCAATCCGCGCCTGCGCGAGTTGACCAACGTTGTCCTGTTGCCGCACATGGGGTCGGCCACCGTCGAAGGGCGGATCGAAATGGGCGAGAAGGTCATCATCAATATCAAGACGTTTCACGACGGCCACCGCCCGCCCGATCTGGTGGTGCCGGGGCTGTTATAAGGCGCTTGGGCCGCGACGTCATATCTTGTGGGCGATTGGTGACCGGGCGGTAACCCTGTCGCGGGCCGGATGCGGCTGCGTCCAAATTGTTTCTCGAAGCTGTAAAGATGCGCGTCAGGCGGGCCATTGTGTGGGAACCGCCGCATTACCAGCGAATTCGGTCAGCAGCGTCCGGTAGTGCCGCATCGCATGTGGAAAAACCCCGGTTGGGTGCCCCGGCCGCACCACGCATTCCCGCCCCATCCGGGAAAATCCGGGGACCAGACCAACCACCAGATCGTCGGTGCGGCAGACTGTCAGGCACAACTCGTCGTTTTTGACTGGCCCGTTCACCCGTTTGGGACGCGGGGCGGCAAAGCCGATTGTCGGAACCAGATAGGTGCGACACAGGATCTGCGCCGCCGCCGCACCCAGAGAATGCCCGATGATGTAGGTCGGTTTGCGCGGGCCCACCCAGTCGAACACGTGTTTCGCATAACTCAGAAACCCCTGATGCCAGATCGTCTGGCTGGCGCCCCTTTCGGTGGCCGGATCGTCCAGCCGGTAACGGGTGTTGCCGACGTTGAAGACCCGCAGGTTGAATTTGACGTAGTCGTTCAGCGAATTGCTGCCCGGCAACAGCAATGTGCCACCTGTCAACAGGATCGCATCGACATCGCTGCCGTCTTGCAACCGGTCGAGGATAGCGGGGCTGGTGATGTTGGCGGGGGTATAGCTCGCCTCGGCCAGTTTGGCGGCGTCGGACAGGGAAAATCGTGGCATGAGGGGCTCCAATCATGTCGCTGAATGGGGTGATTGGACGGCAACCGGGGCTTCAAGTCGAGTCAGGTATTCCTGCCCAATACGGCGTTGCAAAGCGCATCGGCAGCCAGATTTTGGACAAAACAAACGGCCGCTTCTCGCCTCTGGTTCTCTAGAGAACTAAAGCTGCAATGGTTTGTTATTCATACTGAAAAGGCGTTTTGCGGTTTTTGTCAATATCTTGTTAAGCTATTGCGACGGACCCGCTGGACGCACCCGTCGCGGATATTCCGTCTCGTTAGAACGATTGTCCGTATCTACAGTTTTCGGGTCTGGCCCGAAACATCCGGTTTTGGATTTCTCCTTCGCGCAAAGCGAGAGGCCGCGAACATCCGAACCGCGCTAAACCGGAAAAGCATTAGCGGTAAACTTCGTCCTCGGTCGGAAAAGCCCGCGCTTTGACATCGGCGGCGTAACGGCGCACGGAATCTTCGATCATCGGCCCCAACTGCCCGTAAACTTTGACGAATTTTGGTGTCCACGGGTTCAGCCCCAGCATATCCTCAAGCACAAGGATCTGCCCGTCGCAGTCCACCGATGCGCCGATGCCGATGGTCGGGATCGCCACCAGTTTGGTGATTTTGGCCGCCAGCGGTTCGACCATCCCCTCCAGCACCACGGCGAACGCCCCGGCGTCCGCCACCGCCTGCGCGTCGGCGATGTGGTCGCCCCAGCTGTCCTCGTCGCGCCCCTGGGTCTTGAAGCCGCCCATCACGTGCGACGATTGCGGCGTCAGCCCGGTGTGCGCCATCACCGGGATCCCGCGCTCGACCAGAAAATGGATGGTCTCGGCCATCCGCGCACCGCCTTCGATCTTGATCGCGCCACAGCCGGTTTCCTTCATGATCCGGGCGGCGTTGCGGAATGCCATGTTCGGGCTTTCCTCGTAGGTGCCGAATGGCATGTCGACGACGATCAGCGCCTTCTTCGTGCCGCGCACCACCGCCTTGCCGTGCATGATCATCAGGTCGAGCGGCACACCAACCGTGCTTTCCATCCCGTGCATGACCATGCCCAGACTGTCGCCGACCAGAATGAAATCGGCGTATTTATCAACGATCGCAGCGGTATGCGCATGGTAACTGGTCAGCGACACGATGGGGTCGCCGCCCTTGCGACGCATGATCATCGGCACGGTGTTGCGGCGGATCTGTTCGGGTTGCGCGCTCATGGTGAAACCTCTTTCTGGTCGATTAACATCACATCGCCGAACCGGGCCGAGATCATGATGGCGATGGGGCCGATGACCGGCCCGCTGGCGGTAATGAACGTGGCGGGGTCGACAATGTCGAGTCCGGTCAGGGTGGCGCGGGGTTCGCCCGCCACGGTGGCACGGATCGCGGCGTCGATATCGCCCACCAGCGCCCCGGTACGGGCCAGGTTTTCGGCCCCGGTCAGCGCCCGGTGCAGCACGGTCGCCGCGACCCGGTCGGCAGGCGTCAGCCGGATGTTGCGCGACGACATGGCAAGCCCGTCGGGTTCGCGCACCGTCGCCACGCCGTGAATCAGGATCGGCATATGCAGGTCGGTGACCATCCGGCGGATCACGGCGAGTTGCTGATAATCCTTTTCACCGAAAAACGCCGCATCCGCCCCGATGATGTTGAACAATTTCGCCACCACCGTCGCCACGCCGCGAAAATGGCCGGGGCGCACAAGGCCGTGCAGTATGGTCGCAAGGCGGGTCGTTTCGACGATGGTTTCATCGCCCTCCGGATAGATTTCGGCAACCGTCGGGATGAACACCGCATCCACCCCGGCGGCCTTGAGCATCGCCAGATCGGCGGCTTCGGTGCGCGGATATTTGTCCAGATCGGCGGGATTGCCAAACTGGGTCGGGTTGACAAAGATCGTGGCGACGACGCGGGTCAGGTTTTGCGCCTGTGCCACCAGCTGCATGTGCCCGGCGTGCAGGGCCCCCATCGTCGTGACCAAACTGACCGATTCCCCCGCCGCCCGGAACCCGGCGACGGCGGCGCGAATCTCGGCGATGCTGCGGCAAATCTGCATGGTGTCCCGGCCCTGATGCCCCGCTTGATAAAGCGGGGCAGGGGCCTTCACAACCAGTTCGCTCAGGGGGTAACGGGGGTCAGCACGATCCGGTCGGTATTGGTGCGGCAGGAATTGGCGATACCGTCAATGCAGCCATCTGTCGTCTGGTCGATGACCACGGTGCCGCCGGCCTGCGGGGTCAGGGAATAGACGCCGTCGCCGCTGCCGGTCACGCCCGATCCGGTAATTTCGTAACTGACTGCACCGCCGCCAGGCGATACCGCGACATAGGTGAACACCGCCTTGCCGCCGGGAAAGGTGCCTTCGAGGGTGAATTCGCGGTCGAGGGTCGTGACCCGCCCGGTGATGGTGATCTGCGGCCCGCCGCCGCTGGCATCGTAGACCACCGGCGAGACAGCAGCCCCGCCGGCGCACAAACTGCGCAGCAGGTCTGCGGCGACCATTTCGGCAAGGGCTTGAACGCTGGGCGCCGGCCCGAATGCGGCCATTGCGTTTGGGTCTGTCCCTGCGGGTTGGCCTTGCAACGCGACGTTGGCTGCGACCGCCCCATCCATCGCCACGATATCCCCCGCGATCAGGGAAGTCGCATCCGCGTCGAGGCGTTTCACCGGACAGGCGGCCTGAACCCCTCCGGGAGCCAGTTGCGCATCCAGTGCGGCCACCAATGCTGCGGCAAATGCGCCATCGGCGTCGCCCGTGATCTGCCCGACACCAACGCTGGGCGTCGCCTGAGCACGGGCCGGGGAGTCGGGCCCGAAAATGGTCATGACCGTCGCCAGAACGGCAGCCCGGATCAAATATAGTTTCATCTGAAATTCCTCGAACATCAGCCGGCGTAATTGCCGTGCGGCAATCTAGCATGGCGCCAAGGTTTCGCAGCGCAATTGTTCACTCCGCATGTCGTTTTCCAACAGCCAATGGTCGGCCCAAACTTTCGCTCAAAGCGGCGTTGGGGCATTGATGGCGACGTAACCGCGAACGGAGTCGTCCGATGAAAACCACAGTCAAAGCTCTTGTCGTCGGTGGCGGTGCTGTCGGCACCTCGATCGCCTATCATCTGGCAAAGGCCGGTTGGGACGATGTGATGCTGCTGGAACGCGACGAACTGACATCGGGTTCGACGTGGCACGCCGCCGGGCTGCTGCCGCTTTTCAACATGTCGTTCGCAACGACGCATATCCACAAATACTCGGTTGATTTCTACAAATCGCTCGAGGCCGGGACGGGTTTGAACGCCGGTTTCGCGGTGGTCGGCAACCTGCGAATGGCGCAAACCGAAGAACGGATGGACGAATTCCGTCTCTATGCCACCACGGCGGAGACCTGCGGCGTGCCCTACGTCTGGCTGACCCCGGACGAGATCAAGGAAAAATGGCCATTGATCCGCACCGAAGACCTGAAGGGCGCACTTTATCACCACACCGACGGCTACATTAACCCCGCCGATGTGACGATGGCGATGGCCAAGGGGGCGCGCCAGCTTGGCGTGATGATCGAACGCAAATGGCAAGCGGATGCGTTCCACTGGACCGGGACGCATTGGGAAGTCACCGCCACCAAGATGGTCGAAAAGGGCGGCAATCTGGTGCCGTCCGATGAACAGATCACCATCACCGCCGAACACGTCGTCACCGCGTCGGGCAACCACGCGCAGCGCACCGCCAAGATGCTGGGCATCAAAATGCCCGCGATCCCGGTCGAACATCAGTTCATCGTGATGGAACAAGACCCGGCGCTGGTCGAATACCGCAAGTCCAACCCCGAACACCCCGTCGTCCGCGACGCCGATGCGCAATCCTACGTGCGCGAGGAGCGCGGCGGCTGGATTTTGGGTGTCTATGAAAAGAACGCCCCGGCCCGGTTTGAATATGGCGTGCCTGACAGCTTTCGCGCCGATCTGTTCCCGCTCGATCTGGAACGGATCGAAGACCAATATATGGCAATGATCCACCGGGTGCCGTCGTGCGAGGACTCCGGCCTGAAGGACGATTTCAACGGCCCGATCTGTTACACGCCGGATGGCAATCCGCTGGTCGGCCCGGCGCCGGGTCTGCGCAATATGTGGCTGGCCGAGGGGTTTTCGTTCGGGATCACCGCTGCTGGCGGTACCGGCTATTACCTTGCGCAGATGATGGTCGATGGCGAGGCCGAGATCGACATGGCTTCGCTTGACCCCAAACGCTATGGCGCGTGGATGACGACCGAATTTGCGGCGCGCAAGAACGAGGAATGCTACGACCACGTTTATGTCCTGCACCATCCAGACGAGGAACGCCCCGCCTGTCGCCCCTTGCGCACCGCCCCGGCCTATGACCGCCAAAAGGCGCGCGGCGCCCAGTTCGGGTTCGTCAATGGATGGGAGCGGCCCAACTATTTCGGGCCGCTGGACGCGCCCGAGAATTTCGACCATGACGCCCGCAGTTTTCGCCGTGGCGGCTGGTGGAAACACGCGGTCGAGGAGGCCCGCGCGATCCGCGAGGGTGTCGGCCTGATCGACGCCAGCGCCTTTACCAAACACGTGGTCAAAGGCCCCGGCGCCACCGCTTTCCTTGACTGGTTTACCTGCAACAAACTGCCCCGCGTCGGGCGGATCAACCTGACCTATGCGCTGACCGGACATGGCACCACGCGCACCGAATACACCATCGTGCGGATCGCCGAGCATGAGTATTACCTTGTGTCAGCGGGGGCCTGGACCGACTACGACGCCGATTTTCTGCGCAAAGCCGCTGCCGACAAGGCGGGCGAGTTCGGCTATATCGAGATTCAGAACGTCACGACCCAATGGGGCGTTTTTGCCATCGCCGGGCCGAAATCCCGCGATGTGCTGGCCGCCGTGATCAAGGACGCCGACCCGGCGACGGCGCTGTCGAACAAACGGTTTCCGTGGTTGTCGGCGAAACAGATCGAACTCGGGATGTGCCCGGTCAACGCGATCCGCGTCGCCTATACCGGCGAATTGGGCTGGGAGTTGCACCACCCGATCGAGATGCAGAA
>JBBQHC010000129.1:0-8388 GCA_038323615.1 Rhodobacterales bacterium
CGGAGTACCCCTATGAAAGTCATCATCTGCGGCGCCGGTCAGGTTGGCTGGCAGATCGCCAAACATCTGTCGGGTGAAAAGAACGACGTCACCGTCGTCGATATTGATGCCGATCTGGTCCGCCGGGCCACCGAAACGCTCGACGTTCAGGGGGTGACAGGGCACGCGAGTTATCCCGACGTTCTGGCCCGCGCCGGGGCGCGTGACGCTGACATGATCATTGCCGCCACCCACAGCGACGAGGTGAACATGGTGACATGTCAGGTCGCCCATTCGGTGTTCGACATCAGCCGCAAGATCGCGCGGCTGCGCGCCCAAAGCTATCTGGATGCGATCTATTCCGACCTGTACCGGCGCGACCATCTGCCCATCGATGTCGTCATCAGCCCGGAAAAAGAGGTCGCCGAGGCGGCGCTGCAGCGTCTGGCTGCCCCCGCCGCGTTCGACACTGAAAGTTTTCTGGACGGCAAGGCGCAACTTCTGGGCATCACGATCGATGAAAACTGCCCGGTCATCAACACCGGCCTGCGCCAGTTGACCGATCTGTTTTCGACCTTGCACGCGGTCGTTGTCGGAATCCGACGGAATGGCAAACTATTCGCGCCTTCTGCCGAGGATCAGATTTTTGTCGGCGACGACTGCTATGTCTTTACCAGCAACATCGACATGGCCCGCACCCTCGAGATTTTCGGCAAGGTGCAGGGCAAGCTTGAGCGGGTAGTGATCATCGGCGGCGGCAATGTCGGCCTTGGTGTCGCGCGGCAGCTGGAACAGCGCACCGAAAAGGTCCGCGTCAAGATGATCGAACGCAATCAGGCGCAGGCCGAGGCGGCAGCGGATGCGCTTGACCGTTCCATCGTATTGCTGGGCGACGGGCTGGATGCCGCCCTGTTGGAAGAAGCCAACATCGCCAGTGCCGACGCGGTTCTGGCGGTGACCGACGACGACAAGACTAACATTCTTGCGGCGGTCCGCGCCAAGGCGCTGGGGTGTCCGATGGCGATCTGTCTGGTCAACGATCCAACGCTTGTCGGGCTGATGCCGGCACTGGACATCGACGCCTATATCAACCCCCGCGCCACCACGGTCAGTTCGATCCTGCGCCATATCCGGCACGGCAGGGTCCGCGCGGTTTATTCGATCGGAGACGCCGAGGCCGAGGTGATCGAAGCGCAAATACTGGGTACCTCACCGATGGCAGGGCAGCGGATCCGCGACATTCCGTTTCCCGATGGCGTTCTGGTTGGGTCGGTGATGAAAGCGGGCTCGCTTGTCAAACCGACCGGGGCGCTGCGGATCGAGGAGAACGACGTCATCGCGATTTTTGCCATGTCCGCCGACATCCCCGAGGTCGAACGCCTGTTGCAAGTCTCGATCGACTTTTTCTGATGCTGGAACGGCTGATCCGAATGCCGTTTTTCGTGCTGCTGATGGGGGCAGGGGCGTTGGCGATGTTCGTACCCGCAGCCTATGCGTTTTCGCTGAACCTGCCATCAACCGGACGGACGTTTTTGTTTGCGATGATCCTGTTCGGGGTGCTGACCCTGCTGCTGGCGATCGCCACGGCTGGTTATGCCCCGCGCAATGCCGCGCGCAGCCATCTGACGGCCCTGCTTGCGGCCTTTTTGGCTCTGCCGCTGATGCTGGCCGTGCCATTCCATCAGGCGGTCTATGACACCTCGTTCATGAACGCTTGGTTCGAAATGGTGTCGAGTTTCACTACCACGGGCGCGACCCTTTACGATAACCCCTATCGACTAAGCGCACCGTTACACCTGTGGCGGGCCGAGGTCGCGTGGCTGGGTGGTTTCCTTGTCTGGGTGATGGCCGTCGCGATCTTGGCCCCGATGAATCTTGGCGGGTTCGAGGTGCAGGCCGCCGATGCGCCGGGGGCCGGATCGCGCGGGTTTACCCAGATTTCCCGCATCGCGGATCCCTCGGAGCGATTGGCGCGATTCAGTCTGGCATTGGCACCGATTTATGGCGGACTGACCCTCGTGCTGGCGCTCGGGCTGATCGTCGCGGGCGAACGTCCCTACGTCGCCGTGATCCACGCGATGTCCACCCTGTCGACCTCGGGGATCACGCCGCTCAGCGGGTTCTACAACGCCAGATCGGGGTTCGTCGGCGAGGTCATGGTGCTGGCGTTCATGATCTTTGCCATCTCACGGCTTTCGTTCAGCCGGGGTTTGCGCGGCGAAGATCGAGGCCGGTTGTGGGACGACGCGGAAATTCGCATGGCCGCCGGGCTGATCGGCGCGGTGACGGCGTTTTTGTTCATCCGCCATTTCGTCGGCGCGCTGGAGGGCAACAGCTCGGCAGGGTTGCCAAGCGCGATGCGGGCACTGTGGGGGGCGTTGTTCACGGTCACATCGTTTCTCACGACGACTGGTTTTGAATCGGCAGAATGGCTCGACGCAACCGATTGGTCGGGTTTGGGCACGCCGGGACTGATCCTTGTCGGATTGTCGCTGATTGGCGGCGGCATCGCAACGACGGCGGGCGGGGTCAAGCTGTTGCGGGTGTTTGCTCTGCTCAAACACGGGCAGCGCGAATTGGAACGGCTGGTGCATCCGTCGTCTTTGGCCGGGGGCGGCCGCGAGGCGCGTCAGATCCGCCGTCAGGGTGCCTATGTGGCGTGGATATTCTTCATGTTGTTCACTCTGTCCGTGGTCGGCGTCATGGTGGCGCTGGCCTTGACCGGGGTGCAGTTCGAAACCGCGATGGTGCTGTCGGTGTCGGCCCTGTCCACCACCGGCCCGTTGGCCGCCGTCGCTGGCGAAGATCCGATTTCATTCGCGGGCATCCCGGACGAGGCCAAGATGATCCTTGCCGCGGCGATGGTTCTGGGCCGGCTCGAGGCGCTAGCGATCATCGCCTTATTCAACCCGGAATTGTGGCGGTCCTGAAACAGCTTGTGGCGACAACCGCCAACCCACTGTTTTTTGGGCTGGAAACTATGTGTCGGCCACACCATACTCCACCCCAAACGAGGGAGCCGGTCTGCGGCTGCAAGAACAAGGGAAAACCCTATGGCGTCTGACAAACAAAACCTTCAGGACGCGTTTCTGAATCATGTCCGCAAGACCAAGGTGCCGGTGACGATTTTTCTTGTCAACGGCGTGAAATTACAGGGCGTCATCACGTGGTTCGACAGCTTTTGCGTGTTGCTGCGGCGCGACGGACAGTCGCAGCTGGTCTATAAAAGCGCAATCAGCACGATCATGCCGGCCCAGCCAATCAGCCTGTACGAAGGCGAAGAGTAGCCCTTGCTGGAACACGATGCGCCCGTCACGCGGGCTTGGGTCCTGCACCCCGATATCAAATCCGACCGGAACCGCCGTGCGGCTGGCCCGGCGCTGGCCGAGGCTGTGGCGCTGGCCGCTGCCCTGCCGGGGCTGATGGTCGTCGGGTCGGAAACTGTGTCATTGCCGAAAATCCACGTCGGGATGTTGTTCGGCAAGGGCAAAGTCGCCGAACTGAAAGAAAGGTTCGAGGCCGCCGAGGTCGAACTGGTGCTGGTCGATGGGCATGTCGGCCCGGTGCAGCAGCGCAATCTGGAGAAGGCGTTGAAGGTCAAACTTCTGGATCGCACCGGCCTGATCCTCGAGATTTTCAGCGACCGGGCGCGCACCAATGAAGGTGTCTTGCAGGTTGAAATGGCGGCGCTGTCCTATCAGCGGACGCGCCTTGTGCGGGCCTGGACCCACCTGGAACGCCAGCGCGGCGGTTTGGGATTTGTCGGCGGTCCCGGCGAAACCCAGATCGAGGCGGACCGCCGTGCCATCGACGACCAGTTGGTGCGCCTGCGTGCCAAACTGGGCAAGGTCGGCAAGACCCGCGCCCTGCACCGGGCCGCCCGCGCCAAGGTTCCGTTCCCCATCGTAGCACTTGTCGGCTATACCAACGCCGGCAAATCGACCCTGTTCAACCGCCTGACCGGGGCCGACGTGCTGGTCAAGGACATGCTGTTTGCGACCCTCGACCCGACGATGCGCAAGGTCAAATTGCCGTCCGGCGAAGAGGTCATCATGTCGGACACCGTCGGGTTCATTTCAGACCTGCCCACCGAACTGGTCGCCGCGTTCCGCGCGACGCTGGAAGAGGTGCTTGAGGCTGACGTCATCCTGCATGTGCGCGATATCAGCCACGCCGAGACTGAGGCCCAAAAAACCGAAGTGATGACCATCCTGACCACCCTTGGCGTCGCCCGCGAGACGCCGCTGATCGAGGTCTGGAACAAGATCGACCAGCTGCCAGACGACATGGCCGATGCCATGCGCAAGCAGGCGACCCGCCAGCCCGACACCTATGTCACCTCTGCCCTGACCGGCGAAGGCATGGATGGCCTGCTCGACAAGGTACTGGGCGCGGTTCGGGAACCGAAGACCGCAGATACGGTTCGTCTGGGCTGGCAACAGGCGGCGGCGCGCAGTTACCTGCACGAATTGGGTGTGGTGACGACCGAGCGTGAAGCCGAAGATGGCTGGGTCGTCGATGTCACCTGGACCGCGCGTGACGCCGAGCGGTTCGCGGCCTTTCAGCGGCAAGGGGCCAAACCCCGCCAAAACTGACCGCCCCGGCGGCGCTTCGACGAGGTGGACATGACCCAGACAATCATCCTTTACGCGGTCAGCGTGGTGCTTTTCTTGGGTCTTGATTTTCTCGGTCTGACTTATCTGATCCGGCCGACCTTCGAACGTGACATCGCCCCGATGTTGCTGGAGAATTTCAGGCTGGCTCCGGCGCTGATCTTTTACCTGTTCTACATCATCGGCCTGTTGTTTTTCGTCTCGGTCCCGGCGATGCGGGACCAGACCGGATTGGGCGTAATATTCCTGACCGGGGCGCTGTTCGGCGCGGTGGCCTATGGCACCTACGAATTCAGCAATCTGGCGACACTGAATGGCTGGACATGGCGGATGCTGATCACAGACCTGACGTGGGGCACGGTGCTAACCGGGACGGTGGCAGCGGGCGGCGTGGCAATCACCCGCGCCATCGCCGTCTGATCGGTCATTCAGTGCCGGCCGGCACCAGCGTCGTGATCCCCACCGCCGCCGCCCGTGCAAGACCGGGGTCAAGCGACATCGGGATGTATTCGCCGCGCCGCCACAGCTCGCCCATATCGTCATAGTAGCGCGACAGCGGATGTCCCGATTGCCCGGTCGCGGTGATAAAGACCGAGCTGTCGGGGTCGGCAAAGTCGTAAACCCCCCGATAACCTGCCGCCTGAACGTTCTGGAACGGGTTCGGATCGACCCCGGAAGTGCGCCCCCGCATCAGGGTATTGTCGCCGCCGCTGGTCGATTGGCGGATATTCACGAACCAGTTCAGGAACGGCACCTTGCCCAGCACCGGGTGATCGCTGGTCGCCTGATGTGCGTCGCCCCAGCGCAGCGATTCCAGCGATCCGGGGTAATTTTCGCCGATCCAGACCAGCGCATCGTCCAGCGCCAGACGCGCCATATCGGTGCAGGTTTCCACCGGCGCCGATTGCAGCACGTCGCACCAGACTCCGGCACCGTCCGTATTACGGAACACCCGTTCGATGAACACCGGCTCGACCGAGGCGAACTCATTGGCAAGCGGGCCCATTTCGTCCCGGATCAGCCGTTCCTGCAAGGCCCGCATCCATGCCGCGTAAATCAGCGGTTCGGGCAGATGTTCGTTCATCTCGCCGTTCCATTCGGCCAACAACGCCAGCGCCTGTTGGCGACGGGCCTCGGGAGTGCCTTCGGGGGCGGCGTCACCGGTGAACCACAGATCCGCTCCGACCAGCGGCAGCAGCGACCGGGCGGTCGTGCTGACCGTATCCAGCTGCGCTTCGATGAAACTTTCGCGGGTGTGGACCTGGCGCGATTGCATCAGGCGGACCCAGCGATTGATCCGCTGGGTATCGCCCCAGTTGAACGACACGTGGTTGGGAAACGGTCGATCGACCGTCTTGTTGTTGGTATTGCCGACGATCCCGCCCGGCGGATTGAAGAATTCGGGGTTGTCGGCATAGGGCATCCGACCCTGCCAACGGTTTTGCGGCAGATAGCCATAGGCCGGCAACCGTCCCTGACTTTGATTTGCGGGGTCGCGGCGCGGGATCACCCCGATCGTTTTCATCGCAATGCTGGTGCGGTCGGCCATCGTCACGTTTTGCGCCGGGGCGATATAGGATTCCGCCGCCGCTATCGCCTGTCGGATATTGTGCGCCTGCATCATTGCCATCGCCGCACTGACCGATGTGTCGGCCGCTGACAGCGCCGTCCAGCTGACGGTGGTCACGGTGCCCGGCGGGCGGATCGTGCCAAGGTCGTATTGATCCGGCGGCAGCACCGGGCCGTTGTCGGTCCATTGCAGTTTCAGGGTGACGGCGGGGGCATCCTTGATATTGACGATGCTGTCGCGGGTAGTGAAATTCTCCCAGCCGTCCGGGCCGCGGTATTGGTCAGCGTTCTGCGGGTTCACCTCTTCGATGTGGATGTCCTGATCATCGACATAGGCGGTCGTCACGCCCCATCCGAGATCGGCGCTGCGTCCGGTCAGGATCACCGGCAGACCGGGGATGGTGCCGCCGATGATACCGCCCGATTGCAGTTCCAGTCGCGCCAGATACCAGATCGTTGGCGCGGTCAGCGTCAGATGCGGGTCGTTGGCCAGCAGAGTCGATCCGGTGGCCGAGCGGCTGATCCCGGCGGCCCAGGCGTTGGACGCTCCTGCCATGCCGTGCGGCTGGACCGGCGAAAGCGGGTCGAACGGCATCCGGGTGTTGGCCGCGTAGCGCGGTGCGCCCGGAACCAGCCACGCATATTCGGGCAGGGCAGCGATGGCACTGCCGGGGTCATCGGGCAGAATGTCGGCGACCCGTGCGGGATCGAGGAGGAGTGATGTCCGCGCCCGGATCACCTCGGACTCCAATTGACCGGACAGTTGCAGCGCCATCAGTTTCAGGATCACAATACTGTCGGCGGGTTGCCAGGGCGCGATAGCCTGATTGAACAGCCACATTTCAGGTGCGCCGCGCCCACGCGACCCGTTGTTCACTTCGGTCAGCCAGGCATTCACGCCGTCGCTATAGGCCTGCAGCGCCGCCTTGGTCGGATCGTCCTGTGCATCGACCGACTGCACCGCAAGGGCATAAAGGTCGAACCGGCGCAGCAGCGAGTCGATGCGCAGGGTCCGTTCGCCAAACAGCTCTGACAGCCGCCCCTGGGCGGTGCGCCGCAGCATTGTCATCTGCCACAGACGGTCTTGGGCATGAGCATAGCCAAGCGCGAAATACACATCGGCGTCCGTCGCACCAAAGATGTGCGGCACGTTGGCGTTGTCGCGCACGATTTCCACCGGGGCGGTGATGCCACTGACAGATGTCGTCGCCGTGTAGTCGGGCAAGGACCGCGACGCGAAATAATAGGCCAGCGCAAATGCGGCGACGGCTAACGCAATCAGCCCTGTGGCGATGCGAAGCAGCCAGCGGAAAAGGAGTGCCATCGTCGCCCTTTTGGTATTGCGCCCCGGTTGACGGGTGCAGGGATTGCGTTAGCAAGGTCTAACTGAATTCAACAGGCTGCGCGAGAGGGCAAGGGCATGGCGAACATCGCTTTTCTGGGACTTGGTGTAATGGGATACCCGATGGCGGGTCATCTGGCGACTGCGGGGCATGACGTGACCGTCTATAACCGCACGCAGCCGAAGTCGGCAAAATGGGTTTCGAAGCACGGCGGCGCTGCTGCCGCCACGCCCGCAAAGGCCGTCAAGGGCGCGGATTTCGTCATGGCCTGCGTCGGCAATGACGACGATTTGCGCAGCATCTGTCTGGGCGACGACGGGGCCTTGGGTGCGATGGCGCGGGGAACCGTGTTCGTCGATCATACCACCGTATCGGCGGCGGTGACGCGCGAACTGGCGGGCGTCGCCACCACCGCAGGCATTGCATTCATCGACGCGCCGGTGTCGGGCGGACAGGCGGGGGCCGAGAACGGCAAACTGTCGGTGATGTGCGGCGGCGATGCCGCAGCTTACGCCCGGGCCGAGCCGGTGATTGCGGCCTACGCCAAGATCTGCCGCCTGCTAGGGCCGTCCGGGGCCGGGCAGTTGACCAAGATGTGCAACCAGATTGCCATCGCCGGCCTGGTGCAGGGGCTGTCCGAGGCGTTGCATTTTGCGCAAATGGCTGGGTTGGATGGCAGGGCCGTGGTCGAGGTGATCAGTCAGGGCGCCGCCGGTAGCTGGCAAATGGCGAACCGGTTCGAGACCATGCTGGATGACAAATTCGACCACGGCTTTGCCGTCGACTGGATGCGCAAGGATCTGGGCATCGTGCTGGATGCCGCCGACGAAACCGGGGCCAGCCTGCCGGTGACGGCACTGGTCGATCAGTTTTACAAGGACGTC
>JBBQHC010000130.1:0-8228 GCA_038323615.1 Rhodobacterales bacterium
GTTTCAGGCGTGACCGCGCGCGCACCGGACTGAGGTCGGGGTTCGGTTTGACAGTTCGACAATCACTTGATCGACGGCACAATCGTCACGCACCACTGGTTTAACCGCTTTACCTTAACGTTCCGGGATCAGCCCTCTTGGACTGAAACGCAGCACCAATAGTAGCACGACCCCCATCGTCAACAGGCGCATCTGTGCCGCGGAATCGATCAGGTGGGTTTTCAACGCTGACCCGTCCGGCAGCCCCATCGTTATGACCGACATCAGCCACAGGCCGATCGGTTCGACCATGACCCAGAGCCACCAGATCAGCATGCCGCCCAGCACCGCGCCGAAATTGTTGCCCGAGCCGCCGACGATCACCATGACCCAAACTAGGAATGTGAACCGCAGCGGCTGATAGGTGCCCGGCGTCAACTGCCCGTCCATCGTCGTCATCATCGCGCCGGCGATGCCGCAGATCGCAGAGCCAAGGATGAAGATTTGCAAATGCCGCGCAGTGACGTCCTTGCCCATCGCTTCGGCCGCCGTTTCATTGTCACGGATCGCCCGCATCATCCGGCCCCAGGGACTGTTCAGCGCCTGTTGCGCCAACCACAGCAGGATCAGCAGGACGATGACGAAAAGGAAACCGTAGGCGAGCTTGACATAAAGGGTCGAGGCGTTGACCGGGTCCAGCCCAAGGCTGGCAGCGCGGGCGATGAAACCGGGGTCAGTCTGCAGATTGACCTCGTATGGCACAAACGGGGCAGGGCGGTTGACTCCGGTCACGTTCTTGACGCCGCGGGCTAGCCAGTCTTCGTTCTTCATCACCGCGATGATGATTTCCGCAATCCCGAGGGTCGCGATGGCAAGGTAGTCGCTGCGCAGGCCCAACGCCGTCTTGCCGATGATCCACGCTGCCCCGGCAGCCAGCACGCCGCCCACCGGCCATGCCAGCAAAACCGGCAGACCAAGACCGCCCAGATAGCCGGTAGAGGCGGGATTGATCGCCTCGACCGACGCGACGCCAGCGTCGAAAACCCAGCGATACAAAAAGAAACCGCCGATCAGCACCGCCAGCGTCAGCAGATTGCGGTTACGTCCCTTGGCCATCCGTTTTTGCACCAGCACCGCGACGATGATCGTCGCCGCACCCAATGCCAGCCCGACAAGGGTGCGCAGACCGCCCGCCGCCCAGGCCTCGCCCACCGGGGGCAGGTTGATCACCACGGCGGCTAGTCCGCCCAGCGCCACGAACCCCATGATCCCGATGTTGAACAGCCCTGCAAACCCCCATTGCAGGTTGACCCCCAAAGCCATGACCGCAGAAATCAGCCCCATGTTGACGATGGTCAGGGCAAGGTTCCAACCTTGGGTCAGCCCGGTGCCGACGATCAGCAGAATGACGAAAGCATAAAGGGCATAGGCTTTGACGGTGGGGTTCATACGGATTGTCCTTTGAACAGGCCGGTCGGTTTGAACAACAACACGATGATCAGGATCGCGAAACTGACCGCAAATTTGTAGTCGGTCGACAGCAGTTGCACGAGGCTGTCAGGGCCCCAGCCATCGGGCAGGGCATAGACCAGCACCTTTTTCCACGCGTAGGTCACGGTGACCTCGGAAAACGCAATGACGAAACCGCCGGCGATGGCGCCCAGTGGATTGCCAAGCCCACCGACGATGGCACTGGCAAAGATCGGCAAAAGAAGCTGGAAATAGGTGAAGGGTTTGAACGATTTGTCGAGGCCGTACAGCACCCCGGCGATCGTCGCCAAGGCGGCGACGATGATCCACGTCACCATGACAACGCGTTCGGGGTTGATGCCCGACAACAGCGCCAGATCTTCGTTGTCGCTGAAGGCACGCATGGATTTGCCGGTGCGTGTCTTGTTCAGGAACCAGAACAGCAGGGCGACCACGACGAACGCGGTGAGAATTGTCAGGCCCTGCGTCGTCTTGATCACCAGCCCTTCCTGCAATCCAGTCAGTCGTCTGAACGTCTGCACGGAAATAATAAAGCGTTCGCCATCAAGAAAATTCCGATCCTCAACCCCGATGATGAACCGCACGACACCGTTCATGATGAACATGACACCCATCGAGACGATGACAAGAATCACCGGAGCCGCCTTTTTGCGCCGGTAGAACCGATAGACAACGCGGTCAGTGCCCAGCACGAAAAGCGCCGTGATCGCGATGCCAAAGGGCAGGGCGAGCAGGGCTGTGGGCAAGACCCAGAGGTGCAGGCCCATCGACTGAAACCACCAGGTGACCAGAATTGTCGCCATTGTCCCAAACGCCATCGTGTCGCCGTGGGCAAAGTTGGAAAACCTCAAGATGCCGTAGATCAACGTCACCCCCAGCGCCCCGATGGCCAGTTGCGCACCGTAAGCCGCACCGGGAACGATGACGAAATTCAGCAGGGTAATCAGGCCGTTCAACAGATCCATCAGCGGGTTCCTTTACAAGTCCGGGTCCGGCGGACCAATTGGAAGTCCAAAACCGAGGCGTCCCGGCCCAAGGTCAAGCTATCAGCCACAAAGCGCCCGTTGGCGTGATCATGGATAGACATTGGGCGCCTCATCCCCCCAGAAAACTCCGCCGGACTTCGGGGTCGGCCAGCAGTTCCTTGCCGGTGCCGGTGTGGGCGTTGCGCCCCTGCACCAGAACGTAACCTTTGTCTGCAATTTCAAGGGCCTGCCGGGCGTTCTGTTCGACCATCAGGATGGGGATGCCGGTGCGGGCGACTTCGATGATGCGGTCAAACAGCTCGTCCATGACGATCGGCGACACGCCTGCAGTCGGTTCATCCAGCATCAGCACCTTGGGTTTGGTCATCAGGGCGCGGCCCACGGCGACCTGCTGGCGCTGGCCGCCACTGAGTTCGCCCGCCGCCTGCTGCCGCTTGTCTTTCAGGATCGGAAACAGGTCGTAGATCTGCGCCATCGTTTCGCGGAAATCATCGCGGCGGATAAACGCGCCCATCTCGAGGTTTTCTTCGACCGTGAGGGATGGAAAGATGTTGCGCACCTGCGGCACGAACCCCATGCCCTTGATGACGCGATCCTGTGGCGACAGCGATGATATATCCTCGCCGTCCAACCGCACCGCACCGCCGTGCATGTTCAGCATGCCGAATATCGCCTTCATCGCCGTCGATTTACCCGCGCCGTTGGGGCCGACGATCACCGCGATTTCGCCCCGGTCGACCGACACGGTGCAGTCGTTCAGGATGTCGGGGCCTTTGCCATACCCCCCCGTCATCGCGTCGCCGATCAGATAGGGGCCGCCGGGTGCAGGGGTGGCGGTGCCGTGCCGGTCGCTGTTTTCGGCACTGCCGCCGGGGCGCGGATTGGCAATCGTGAAATCCTTGTTGCCGCGGCCATTCTGATAATCCGCGTCACTCATGCGCCCACCTTGTCCTTGTTTTTGAGTCCGGTCCCCAGATAGGCCTCGATCACATGCTCGTTGGCCTTGATTTCGGCGAGTGTGCCTTCGGCCAGCACCCGACCTTCGGCCATGCAGATGACCGGGTCGCAGATGCGGCCGATGAAATCCATGTCGTGTTCGATGACGACAAAGGTGTATCCGCGTTCCTTGTTCAGCCGCACGATGGCATCGCCGATGGTGTTGAGAAGAGTGCGGTTCACGCCGGCGCCGACCTCGTCCAGAAACACGATCTTGGCGTCGACCATCATGGTGCGGCCAAGTTCGAGCAGTTTTTTCTGGCCGCCCGACAGGTTACCGGCCTTTTCGTCCTTCAAGTGGTCGATGGTCAGGAATTCAAGCACCTCGTCGGCCTTGCGCAGCAAGTCGCGTTCTTCCTGCGCGATCCGGCCCCGACCAAACCATGCGTTCCACAGGGTTTCGCCCGATTGATGCCCCGGAACCATCATCAGATTTTCACGCACCGTCATCGACGAAAATCCGTGGGCGATCTGGAAGGTGCGCAGCAGGCCCTTGTGGAAAAGGGTGTGAGGCGGCAAGCCGGTGATATCCTCGCCGTCCATCGTGACGCGCCCCGACGTTGGTTCAAGAACGCCTGCGATCACGTTGAAAAGGGTAGTTTTTCCGGCCCCGTTCGGGCCAATCAGCCCAGTTATGGATTTCGGCGCGATTTTCAGACTGGCCCCGTCGACGGCATGAAAGCCACCGAAATGCTTGTGCAGGTCGTCAACGACGATCATTGCCTCTCCCGTCTTTTCCCTGTCGGGCTGCCATTCAGGCGGCAACCTCTTTTGGCACGACGGCCCCGGCATGAAAACCGGGGCCGCGCAATGGTTTAGGTCGCGATCTTAGCGGAAACGCACGGTGTCGATTGTGCCTTCGCCAATCTCGATCTCGCGGTAGTTGCCCGCCGATTCGCCGGCGCCGATCAGTTCGACCGCAGTCGCGCCGACATAGTCGATGTCGGTCCCGGCTTTGAGCAGTTCGATGGCTTTGGCCAGTTCACCGGGGAAAATCTCTTCGCCCGGAGCGTTGGCCACGTTCATGATCTGATCCTTGAAATCGGCAGATGCCGTCGAGCCCGCCGCCTGCATCGCCAGCATGATCAGTGCCGCCGCATCATAGCTTTCAGGTGCAAAGGCCGAGGTGCCGTCGAAACCGGCTGCGGTGGCAAGGCCCTGAAACAGCTCTGCACCGGCGCTGTCGGTGCCCGGATACTGGCCGAACGACCCGGTCAGACCGGCGCCGATGTCATCGACCAGCTGCTGACCGACCATGCCGTCGGGCAGAACGAAAGTGTCGAACGCGCCGGTGTCCAGCGACTGCTGGATGATGCCCTTGCCACCCTGATCGGTGTAGCCGGCCACGACCAGAACGTCACCGCCAGCGGACGCGAGCGCCGCGACTTCGGCGGAATAGTCGGCCTTGCCGTCCTCATGCGGGGCCGAGATGGTGACGGTGCCGCCAGCCTCTTCGAATGCCGCCTGGAAGGCGTCGGCCAAACCCTTGCCGTAATCGTTGTTGGTATAGGTCAGCGCGACATTCTTGATCCCACGGTCCATGATGACTTGGGTCATGACGACACCCTGACGGGCATCGGACGGCGCGGTGCGGAAGAACAACCCGTCATCATCGGCGGTGGACAGCCCCGGCGAGGTGGCCGAAGGCGAGACCATGACGATCCCGTTCGGGCGCGCCACGTTTTGCAGGATCGCGCCGGTGACGCCGGAACAATCCGCGCCCATGATCGCGTTCACCTTGTCGGATGTCACCAGACGTTCGGCGGCGGCGGTTGCGGCAGCGGCATCGACGCAGGTGCTGTCGGCCCGGATCGACGTGACCGTTGCACCATCCAGTAGGGTGCCGGCATCCGTCACTTCCTTCATCGCCAGCTCGGCGCCGGCGGCCATCGCAGGGGTGATCGATTCCAGCGGGCCGGTAAAACCCAGCTCGATCCCGATCTTGATCTCTTGTGCAAAGGCCGCACCAGCGACCAGTGCAGTGGCCGCAGAGGCCAGCAGCAGTTTCTTCATGTTGTCGTCTCCCTAGTGGATATTGTTATCCTGTCGGGCAGATTACGCAGGGGTTTCGGAAAAGAAAAGCCGTTGTTCGCAGGCGGTTCGCCCGCAAAGGTTGTGCGAACCGTTCAAATGATTGGCTTTTGCGCTAACGCCGCAGGTGCATCCGCGCCTAGATCGACAGCCGTGTCGCGTGGGTGCCGCGTTCGCGATAGGGGGTCGTGTCATAGTGCGAGCGGTAGCATTTGGAGAAATGCGACGGGCTGGCGAAACCGCAGGCAAGGGCGACGTTGATCACGCTCATATCCGTTTGCATCAGCAGGTTGCGGGCCTTTTGCAGCCGCAATTCCATGTAATAGCGTTTGGGCGAGCGGTTCAGATAACGGCGGAACAGCCGTTCCAGCTGGCGCGTCGACATACCAACGTGTTTGGCCAATGTCGCCGGGCTGATTGGTTCCTCGATATTCTGTTCCATCATCTGAATGACGCGCGACAGTTTCGGGTGGCGCACCCCGATCCGGGTCGGGATCGACAGGCGCTGGGTGTCCTGATCGGTGCGGATGGTCGAATAGATCAGCGTGTCGGCAACGGCATTGGCCAGATCCTCGCCATGTTCATCGGCGATGATTTTCAGCATCAGGTCGATCGACGCGGTGCCCCCGGCAGTGGTCATCCGGTTGCCGTCGATCACGAAAATCGACTTGGTCAGGTTCACATCCTCGAACTCCTCGGCGAAACTATCCTGATTTTCCCAGTGGATTGTCGCCTTTTTGCCGTCCAGCAGACCTGCCTTGGCCAGTGAATAGCCTGCCGTGCAAAGCCCCGCCATCACTGCACCGCGCCGGGATTCGCGGCGCAGCCAGTTCAGTATCTTGCGCGTGGTCGCCTTTTGCACCTCGATGCCGCCGCACAGCATCACGGTGTCGTCGCGGTCCAGTTCGATCAGATCGCCGTGCAGTTTGAATTCGGTGCCATTGGAACAACGGGCGACCTCTCCACCCTCGCCAATGACGATCCATTCGTAAAGAGTCCTGCCCGCCGTGCGGTTGGCAATCCGCAGGCTTTCGACTGCGCAGGCAAAACAAAGCATGGTGAAATTGTCGAGCAGGGCAAAGACAAAGCGGCGCGGCTTGGTCTTGCCCGGCACGGGGACGATTTGCAGTTCGATGTCCATTTGGGCGGTCCGGCGATACGTTCCGCAAGACCACAACAGGTTTGGATTGCCGCCGCAAGGACAATCATATGCGGCAAGATGTGTCGCTGCCGCGTCATCCGATCTGTCAGTTTGGCATTGGCCCGGTCAGGCCTGCAGTCTATAAGCCGCACCTGAGAAAGGCCCAAGGCCCCCAAAACCGACGGAGATACGCATGACCGAGTGGCAGAAAACCGACTGGCGCAAAAAGCCCCGCGTGCAGATGCCCGAATATACTGACGCCGCCGCGTTGAAAACGGTAGAGGCGCGGTTGGCCAGCTATCCGCCTTTGGTCTTTGCGGGCGAGGCGCGGCGTCTGAAATCGCATCTGGCCAAGGCCAGCCGGGGCGAGGCTTTCCTGCTGCAAGGCGGCGATTGCGCTGAAAGCTTTGCCGAATTTTCCGCCGATGGCATCCGCGACACCTTCAAGGTGATGTTGCAGATGGCGATGGTTCTGACCTTCGGGGCCAAGGTGCCGGTGATCAAGGTCGGCCGGATGGCCGGACAATTCGCCAAACCGCGGTCGGCAGCGAATGAAACCGTGGGCGGGCAAGAGTTGCCGAGCTATCGCGGCGACATCATCAACGGTTTCGATTTCACCCCCGAGGCGCGGATTCCCGACCCCGAACGCATGGCGCAGGCCTATCTTCAGGCCGCTGCCACCCTGAACCTGCTGCGGGCGTTTTCAACCGGCGGTTACGCCGATGTCCACAAGGTTCACGCCTGGACCTTGGGCTTTACCGGTGCGCCCGAGGCCGAGAAATACCGCGAGATGGCGAACCGGATCAGCGATACCCTTGATTTCATGGAGGCTGCGGGCATCCGCGCCGAGGCGTCGCACGCGATGGAAACGGTCGAGTTCTATACCAGCCACGAGGCCCTGCTGCTGGAATACGAAGAGGCGCTGACACGTGTTGATTCGACCACCGGGAAATGGCTGGCAGGTTCCGGTCACATGATCTGGATCGGCGATCGCACCCGGCAGCCCGACGGCGCCCATGTGGAATACGCCGCCGGGGTGCAAAACCCGATCGGGTTGAAATGCGGGCCGTCGATGACCTCTGGCCACCTTAAGGCGCTGATGGCACGGCTGAATCCAAAGAACGAGGCGGGCCGCCTGACCCTGATCGCGCGGTTCGGCGCCGGGTCGGTGGGTGAACACTTGCCGCGCCTGATCCGTGCCGTGACCGAGGAGGGTGCGAATGTCGTCTGGTCCTGCGATCCGATGCACGGCAACACGATCAAATCGACTAGCGGCTACAAAACCCGACCCTTCGAATCGGTGCTGCGCGAGGTCCGCGAATTCTTTGGCGTCCATGCGGCCGAAGACACGATTCCCGGCGGCGTTCATTTCGAGATGACCGGCAAGGACGTGACCGAGTGTACCGGCGGGGTGCGCGCTGTGACGGACGAGGATTTGTCAGACCGTTACCACACCGCCTGTGACCCGCGACTGAACGCGTCGCAATCGCTGGAACTGGCGTTTCTGGTGGCCGAGGCCTTGTCAGCGCGACGCAGCAAGATGCAACAGGCCGAAGCAGTTTAAGCGGTTCAGAACCTTAATCGCTCTAGTCGTTCGATACGAC
>JBBQHC010000131.1:0-8200 GCA_038323615.1 Rhodobacterales bacterium
CGCCCTGATGCAGTTGATGGACAATTTCCGGGTGTTCGAACCGATCATCGGCTTTTCGGCCTCCGCCAGCGCCACGTCGCTGTCTTACCTGATCTACAACGATCTGCGGGCCGCCGAATCGCCTCTGTTCGGATCAGCCGCCGCAACGTCGATGCTGACCATCATTGGCGTCATCATCCTGCTGTTGCCGGTCCTGCGCCGCAACTGGCGCGAATTCAACCGCAAGGCTTAGGGGCAACATCATGGCCAATCCGTCCGAACGCCAACCGCTGCCACTGATGGCCCTGTCCACCGCATTCGTGCTGTTCTGGCTGTTCGTCGCCGCCTTTCCGTTTCTTTGGACCATGTGGGGATCGTTCAAGGTCGAGGGCGATTTCTTTTCCTTCGCCAACTGGCAAAATGCGATCTATGGCCCCGTGACCCAGCGCCAGACCGGGGCTGCGTTCACCTTGGACGGCTATCGCGGGGCGTGGATTCAACAGGAATTCTGGCGGGCCGTGCTGAACACCGCCATCGTCACCGTCAGCGTCGTGATCATCTCGCTGACCCTTGGCACCCTTGGCGGCTATGCCCTCGCACGGTCGGGGTTCAAATACACCTTCTGGCTGCTGATGGCGGCGCTTGTGTTTCGCGCCATGCCGCATGTGACCCTCGTGTCGGGCTATCTGCTGCCGTTTTTTCAGCTCAACATCTGGGGATACCTTCCGACCACGATCGTTGTGCTGGTGGCGATCAACCAGCCATTTACCCTCTGGATGCTGCACAGCTTTTTCCTGTCGATCCCCAAGGATCTGGACGAGGCGGCGATGGTCGATGGCTGCACCCGGTTTCAGGCGTTCCGATTGGCGATCATCCCGGTGATGTGGCCGGGGGTGGTGACGACGGGCCTGTTCAGTTTTCTGCTGGCCTATAACGACTTTACCGTCACCTCGATGCTGCTGACGCAGGAAAACGCGACGATGATCCCCAAGATCAACAGCTTCCTCGGGTCGACACAGGAACAGGGCAAGGTGATGTACGCCGTCGCCGCTGTGGTCTCGGCCATCGTGCCGCTGTTCGTGCTGATCCTGTTCTTCCAACGCCAGATCGTCAGCGGGTTGACCGCCGGCGCCGTGAAAGGGTGATCTCATGGCCAGACTGCAACTGAAAAACGTCAACAAGCGCTGGGGCAGCTTTGTCGGGGTCGAGAACTTCAACCTCGACATCGCCGATCAGGAATTTCTGGTGCTTCTGGGGCCGTCCGGCTGTGGCAAATCCACCACCATGCGGATGATCGCGGGCCTTGAGGACGTGACAAGTGGCGAGATCGTGCTGGGCGACCGGGTGGTCAACACCCTGCAACCCAAGGACCGCGACATCAGCATGGTGTTCCAGTCTTACGGACTTTACCCCAACCTGTCGGTCTACGAAAATATCCGGTTCCCGCTGCGGGTGCGCAAGGTGCCAAAGGCGCAGCATCACGAGATGGTCATGAAAGCCGTTCGGATGGTCGAGCTTGAGGATTTCATGGATCGCCGCCCCGCCGACCTGTCGGGTGGGCAGCGCCAGCGCGTCGCGCTGGGCCGCGCCATCGTGAGGAAACCGACCGTGTTTCTGATGGACGAACCGCTGTCAAACCTTGACGCAAAGCTGCGCGTCAGCACCCGCGCCCAGATCAAGAACCTGCAATCGAAACTGAAAACCACGACCGTCTATGTCACCCATGACCAGATCGAGGCAATGACGCTGGCCGACCGTGTTGTCGTCATGAACAAGGGCAAGATCCAGCAGGTCGGCACCCCCACCGACATCTACGACATGCCCGCCAACACCTTTGTCGCGAGCTTTATCGGCTCGCCCGCGATGAACCTGATCGAAGGCAAACTGTCGGGCGGCGTGTTCGAGGGTCAGGGAATCCGCGTCGAAGGGCTGCCGACCGCCCCGTCGGGTAACATCACGCTGGGGTTCCGGGCCGAGGACGCCGACATCGTCACTGACAACGGCCAGATCGCCGCGCCGATGTATTCCATCGAACTCTTGGGCGAGGCATCGATGATCACCTGGCGGTTGGGCGGCGCGTTGGTGTCGATCAAGACCAACAAAGACTACCGCGCCGCCATCGGCGATGTGGTGCAGGGCCGGGTGCCTGCCAGCATCTGCCACCTGTTCGACACCGCGTCTGGCGAAAGGATCGTACTGAAATGACCCCCGTTGAACAGGCCGAAGCAACACGGCAAGTCATTTTGCGAATGGAGGCGGCGCTGGGCGCCAATTCCAACGACATGGCCGCACATTTCCACGACGATTTCCGCTGGATCGGCAATCAGGGCTGCGGCACCAAGAACGGGCTGGCGGCATTCCGCAACAACTGGCAGCTGCCGCTGCGTGCCGCCTTTACCGACCGCACCTACAAGACCGACCGCTTTATCTGCGAAGGCGATTGGGCGTCGTGTTTCGGCCATATCGAAGGCACCCATTCCGGGGTTTTCATGGGCATCGCGGCCACCGGCAAGCGGGTGACGATCCCCTATATGGATTTCTGGAAAATCGAAGACGGACGTATCAAGGACAACTGGGTTTCCGTCGATTTTGCCTCTGTCCTTGCCCAGCTTGGCCGCGACGTGTTCGACGGCAGGGGCTGGGAACATTTCGACGACGGCAGCGCAACGCCGCCGCACCCCGCATGAGGAACCGACCATGACCGTGACCTATCTGAAACAGGGCAAACCCGCCGCCGAACGCGCCCAGGACAACGATGTCGTCCGCGCCACGGTGGAATCCGCGCTGGCCGACATC
Organism: Rhodobacterales bacterium; assembly: GCA_038323615.1. GTDB lineage: Bacteria > Pseudomonadota > Alphaproteobacteria > Rhodobacterales > Rhodobacteraceae > JBBKXP01. The sequence continues at coordinate 2,776 of JBBQHC010000131.1, forward strand.
GCAGCCCGTGGCGACGCCGCCCTGCGCGAGATGTCCGAGAAATTCGACAAATACAGCCCCGCCAGCTATCGGCTGACCCAAGCCGAGATCGACGCGCTGATCGTCAAGGTCGCCCCCCGCGACCTTGAGGATATCAAGTTTGCGCAAAGACAGGTGCGCAATTTCGCCAAGGCCCAACGCGCCTCGATGCTGGATATCGAAATCGAAACCCTGCCCGGCGTGATCCTTGGCCACAAGAACATCCCGGTGCAATCGGTCGGCTGCTACGTTCCGGCGGGCAAATTCCCGATGGTCGCCTCGGCCCATATGTCCGTCGCCACCGCTTCCGTCGCCGGCGTGCCGCGGATCATCGCCTGCACCCCGCCGTTCAAGGGCGAACCGAACCCGGCGGTGATCGCCGCGATGCACCTTGGCGGGGCCCACGAGATTTACGTGCTGGGTGGCATTCAGGGCGTCGGCGCGATGGCGCTGGGCACCGAAACGATCGAACCCGTCCACATGATCGTCGGCCCCGGCAACGCGTTTGTGGCCGAGGCCAAACGGCAGCTATATGGCCGCGTCGGCATCGACCTGTTCGCCGGGCCGACCGAGACCATGGTGATCGCCGACGAGACCGCCGCCGACCCGGAACTTTGCGCCACCGACCTGCTGGGGCAGGCCGAACACGGCTACAACAGCCCCTGCGTGCTGCTGACCAATTCGCGCAAACTGGCCGAGGGGACAGTGGCGGAAATCGAGCGCCTTTTGCAAATCCTGCCCACCGCCGACACCGCCCGCAAAAGCTGGGAAGACTACGGCGAAGTCGTCGTTTGCGACACCTACGACGAGATGCTGGCCACCGCCGACGACATCGCTTCCGAACACGTGCAGGTCATGACCGACCGCGACGATTGGTTTCTGGACAAGATGACCTGCTACGGGGCGCTGTTTCTGGGGCCGCGCACCAACGTCGCCAATGGTGACAAGGTGATCGGCACCAACCACACGCTGCCAACCTCCAAGGCGGGGCGCTATACGGGTGGGCTATGGGTCGGCAAGTTCCTGAAAACCCATAGCTATCAGCGGATCACCACGGACGAGGCCGCCGCCGCCATCGGTGCCTACGGCTCACGACTTTGCATGCTCGAAGGCTTCGTCGGCCACGCCGAACAATGCAACATCCGGGTGCGCCGCTATGGTGGAATCAACGTGCCCTATGGCGCCGGGGCACCCTATCGGGAGGCGGCGGAGTGAAGCGTAGTCCGCGCACCTACACCGCTTTGGAAGATTTTGGGCGGGTCCGCCTGTCGCCGCATTTCTACATGCGCGATTTCCTCTATTCGGAGATCGGCAACTTTTATGGTCGTCCAAACCTGCCGGAAGACCCCGTGCTTGCTGTGCAGGCAGGCAAGGCGTTGTGCCACGCGCTCCTCGATCCACTGACCGAGACTTTTGGACGGATCGCCATACGATCAGGATATCGGTCGCCAAGCCTGAACCATTTTGGAGCGACCGAGGTGAAACCGCAAAAATGCAGCGCCAATGAAAAGAATTATGCCGGGCATATCTGGGACCGGCTGGATGGCGAGGGCCGGATGGGCGCCTGCGTTTCGGTAGTCATTCCGTGGTTTGCCGATCAATTTGATCGCGGCCGCGACTGGCGCGATCTTGCCTGGTGGGTGCATGATCACCTGCCGTATCATGCGATGTACTTCTTTCCAAAACTGGCCGCCTTCAATCTGACGTGGCGCGAACAGCCCGCAAGGACGATCCACAGCTACGTCTCGCCGGTCGGGACACTCCTTGCAGCAGGAGCCGACTCCGTCGAAGCTGCGGCGACTCGTGCCGCCCGCTACGGCGACTTTCCCCCCTTTCGGGGCATCGCCTATCCAATGACCTTGGAGGCAACAATGGTAGCGCAACCGGAATTGGTGCAATGACCCTGCCCCGCACCCCGTCCATGCGCCTTGACGGCAAACGCGCCCTTGTGACGGGCGCGTCGTCGGGCATCGGGCAGGGCTGCGCCGTGGCCTTGGCCGAGGCCGGGTGCCATGTGGTTTGTGCGGCGCGGGGGGTGGAAAAGCTGGCCGAGAGCGTTGCGCAAATGCAGGCGCAGGGCTGGTCGGTCGAGGCATTGAGCCTCGATATGGCCGATCTTGATGCATTGACCGGCGCAATGAAATCACAGCCGGCCTTTGACATCGTGGTCAATTCCGCCGGGACCGCCCGCCATAGTCCCGCCATCGCTACGACCCCCGCCGATTACGACGCGGTGATGAACCTAAACTTGCGCGCCGCCTATTTCCTGTCGGTCGGTGCGGCGCACGGCATGATCGCTGCAGGCAGGCCGGGGTCGATCATCCATATCAGCAGCCAGATGGGCCATGTCGGCGGCATCGACCGGGCGGTTTATTGCGCGTCCAAACACGGGCTTGAGGGGATGGTCAAGGCGATGGCGATCGAATGGGGGCCGAGCCAGATCAGGATCAACACGATCTGTCCGACGTTCATCCGCACGCCCCTGACGGCGGCTACCTTTGACGACCCCGACCGGGCGGCATGGATCGCGTCCAAGATCAAACTGGGGCGCGTCGGCGAGGTCGAGGATATCATGGGCGCGGTGGTTTACCTTGCCTCGCCCGCATCGGCACTGGTCACCGGCACCTCGCTGTTGATCGACGGCGGTTGGACGGCGGACTGATGGCGAACGAACGGATCACATCGCTGCAAGTCGCGCAACGCGCCGGGGTCAGCCAGTCGGCGGTCAGCCGGGTGTTCACCGTGGGCGCAAGCGCGTCCAAAGACACCCGCGAAAAGGTTATCCGTGCGGCCGACGAACTGGGCTATCGCCCCAACGTGCTGGCCCGCGCGATGATCACCGGCAAAAGCCGGATCATCGGGCTGGTCGTCGCCTACCTTGAAAACCAGTTCTACCCGCTGGTGGTCGAACGCCTGTCGGTGGCGTTGCAGGCCAAAGGGTATCACGTGCTGGTCTTTATGGCCGGATCGGATGCGTCCGACGTGCAGGGGGTGATGAAGGAAATCCTTGATTATCAGGTGGATGGGATCGTTTTGGCCTCCGTGTCCATGTCGTCTGACCTTGCGGCGCGTTGTGACGATGCGGGCATCCCCGTGGTGCTGTTCAACCGAGATCAGGACGATGCGCGGCTGTGTTCCGTGACCACCGACAACCGACGCGGGGCCGCCGAAATCGCCGCGCATTTTGCCGCGTCGGGGCACAAACGCGTCGGCTATATCGCCGGGTTCGAAGGCGCGACGACCCAGCGCGACCGCGAGTTGGGGTTCCGCGAAGGGCTCGCCGCCGCCGGTCTGGAATTGACCCACCGCGAGGTCGGCGGTTTCGAATACGGGCAGGCCCGCACCGCCGCGCTGGAAATGTTCGCCGGACGCGACCGCCCCGATGCGGCGTTCGTCTGCAACGACCACATGGCCTTTGCCGTGATGGACGTGCTGCGCACCAAACTGGGTCTGCGGATCCCCGACGACGTCGCAATCGCCGGGTTCGACGACGTGCCGATCGCGGCCTGGCCCGCCTATGATCTGACAAGTTACCGCCAGCCGATCAACCGGATGGTGGCGCAGACGGTCGAGACCCTGCTGACCCGGATCGACGACCGCACCGTGCCCGCCCACAAGGTGCGGTTGGCGGGCGAGTTGATCTTGCGCGGGTCGACCGGAGAGGGGGCATAAAATGCGGGGCTTCGATCCGAAATGGCAGGACGTGCCGCATTTCATCATCGGCATCACCAAGGATATCTGGGAGGATCGCGGCGTCGGATCGTTGCGACATCTTTATGCCCCCGGCCTGATCGTGCGCTCGCCCGCGTCGGTGGTGGTGGACAATTCCGGCGTCATCGCCGCGACCCTGGCGACCTTGGCCGAATTTCCCGACCGGGCGTTGCTGGGCGAGGATGTGATCTGGTGCGATGACCCGGAAGGCGCGACCGCGACATCCGACGCCTATCTGTCCTCGCACCGCCTGATCTGCACCGCCACCCATTCGCACCCCGGCGTTTATGGCACCCCGACGGGGCGGCGCGTCACCTATCGCATCCTTGCCGACTGCGCGATCCGCGACGATGCGGTTTATGACGAATGGCTGGTGCGCGACCAGTCCGCCATTGTGCGGCAGTTGGGGTTTGATCTGGTCGACTGGACCCGCGACCTGATCGGGCGCGAAGGTGGTGCGGCAAACTGCGTGCGCCCGATGACGCCCGCAAATGACGTGCGCGGCCCCTACGCCCGGCGCGGCAACGCAGACGAATGGGGCCAGCGATACGCCGAAACGATCAGCGCCATCATGGCCGCCGATCTGGGCGTGATCCCGGCCCGCTATGACCGCGCTGTCAACCTGCACTATCCCGGCGGGCAGGACGGGCTGGGCTGGGCCGACGCCGACAGTTTCTGGACCGGCCTGCGGGCTGCCTTTCCCGATGCCGCGTTCACCATCGACCACATGATCGGCCGCGCCGACCCCCTGATGCCACCCCGCGCCGCGCTGCGCTGGTCGCTGCATGGCAAACATTCCGGCTGGGGCCGGTTCGGCACGCCAACGGGGGCCGAAGTTTACATCATGGGCATGTGCCACGCCGAATTCGGCCCCTTCGCGGGCAATGGCAAATGGGGCGAACCAACGATCCGCCGCGAATATGCTCTGACCGATGAAACCGCGATCTGGAAACAGATCCTGCTGCACACAGGGGCCCACGCATGAAGGGATTTTCAAACCAGTTCAAGGATTTGCCCGACTACATCCTGAAGATCACCAAGGAGATCTGGGAGGATCGCGGCCTTGCCACCCTGCACCATTATTACGGCAAGGACATCCCGATGCGGTTCCCGTCTGGCCTTGTGCGCGGCAACGCGGGGGTAATCGACGGGACGCTGGCGACCCTGGCCGAATTCCCCGACCGGCAGCTTCTAGGCGAGGATGTGATCTGGTCGGGCACGCCCGAGGACGGGTTCCTGTCGTCGCACCGCCTGATCACCTCCGGCACCCATACCGGGTTCGGCGCCTTCGGGCCGCCCACCGGCAGGCGGTTCACGATCCGGGCGATTGCCGACTGCGCCGCCAGGAACGACGTGATCGACGATGAATGGCTGATCCGCGATGTTGGCGGGATTGCCCGTCAGATGGGGTGGGAGCCGTCCGACTATGCCCGCCACCAGATCGCCGAGGAGGGCGGGCCTGAAAACGCTATCAAACCATTCCACCCCCGCGACGACATGCAGGGTCCATACAAGGGGCGCGGCAACGATAACGCATGGGGCGAACGCCTTGCCAATATCCTGACCCGGATCATGGACAAGGATTTCACCGTGATCCGCGAGCAATACGACCGTGCGGTCAGAACCGAACACTGGGGCGCACGCGGCGACTGGTCATGGGATTTCGCCGAAACCGACTGGATGCGCCTGCGGTCCT
>JBBQHC010000132.1:0-8129 GCA_038323615.1 Rhodobacterales bacterium
ACAGATCGTCAACCGTGGTCCCGATCCCCTCGTCGGAAAGGGCCAACACCATCGCCTCGGTCACGGCGCCGCAGGACAGGCCAGCGTCCGCCCCGGTCGGGTCGCCCACCGCCAGCCCGACCGACAGATCGCAAGCCAGCAACAGGCCGCCACCATCGCGCCGCCAGCGCCCCGGCTGGGTGTTGTGGACCGTCGGGGCCAGCGCCGCCCGCGTGACCATCCGCGCCAAGGTCGCGTCATCCATCACCCTGCCCTCTGCATCAGAACCGCCATCCGTTGCACTGCCTGCAATTCAAGCTCTGCCACGGGCGAAGCCGCCAGACCAGGCAATGACAACGCCACCAGCAGCAGCGGGTCATGGCGGGCCAAAATGATGTGGGTCGCGGCGTAGCGGTCGAACAGATGGGCAATATGGTCATCTGCGGCACCGCCAAGGTTGGGCGGGCTTGCGCGGCGCAGGACCGGGGCGGTGGCGAACACGTCGGCCAGCACAGTGCCATCCAGATCTGCCAACGCCGCAGTATCGACCAGCACCGCCCCGTCGACCAGTGGATGCGCCTGCAGTCCGCGCAGGAAATCAACCGCGTCGTCGCCGCCTTCCGCCAGATATCGCAACAGTGAAAGACTGCGAACTTCGGCTCGCAAAGCACTGGCATCGTTTAATATTGTTGCCGCCAACATGGCCGCAAGACAGATTGCCAGTGCCTGCACCGCTGCATCAAAATCGAACCGCGCCAGAAACGAGATAAAGCCGCCCGCCAGCAGTGCGGCCAGCACGATCACGCAAAACGCCGCCAGCGCCGCGCCACCGGTCTGGGCCCGGCCCAGCGAAATCGCCAGCCAACACAGGAACAGCACCGCCAGCGGCGACACCTGCACCGGCAGCCCGACTTGCACGATCAGGAAATCCGCCGCCACCAACGGGATCAGCAGGAACAGCGACAGACCAAGGCGCACCGCCATGCGATTTTCGGCATGGGCCAGCGAGGCGCGGTGGCGGGTCGCAATCATCCAACCAGCGGCACCGAATGCCGCCATCTGGAACGACAACATCCCCCAAAGCCACCACCCGTCGATCAGGCCCGCTGGGACAAAGGCCAGCACCGCGAACACCGCCGTCCCCACCGCCACCGCCAACTTGATGACCGGGTGGGCGTGGCGCCGCAGCAGGCCTTCGGTCAGCAGGATCACCGCCAGCGGGATCAGCGCCGCACCGAGCCTGATCAGAGCCTGAAATCCGGTGCCGCCGGTCAACCCGACCAAGGCGCGCCCGGCAAACAGCAGCATTGTCACCCGGATACCGAACAGGAAACGCCGATTGATCGGATCGTCGCGATCGCCGCTGGCGATGGTCTGTTGCAGCACCCCCAGCCCGACAAGGACTGCGAGCGACAAAAAGATATCGGTCAGATAAGGCGCCGCGGCGATCATTGCGTCAGCCGTTGCAGAAACCGGCGCACCACCGGCCGGATCAGGGCCGCCAGCCACGCCGGGCGCGGCCGCTCGACCCGGGCCCGGTAGGGGTTGAAAAACCAGCCCCGGTTGTCCGCCCCGCGCGGTCGGCCCAGCACCGCGTTGACCACTTCGTAGGCCATCAACTGCCCGGTCGTGATGACCATTGGCGCGAACGACATCCGGCTGCGTTTGCCTGCAACCACATCACCGACAAGGTCCATGTCGATGTAATGGCGGGCCGACGAGTTGATCACCACATAGGTCGCTTCGGCCAAAAACACGTACGCCCGTTGGTCGTCGGTCAGTTTGTCCCAGGCGGTGTCGACGGTGGGATAACGCATCCGCGCCTCGTGCGACTGATCGCCCGGTGCGGTCACGTAGATTGACGGCAGGGGCGACGCATAGGCGTCGATCACCGATTTGCCCAAGGCCCGCGCCCGGCGATACAGCAGCAGCGACGCCCCCAGATCGTCGGTGCCGTTGACCACGACCGCCGCCGCGTTGATGCAATCGTCGACATGGTCAACCCAGTCGCCATGCCAGACGGTCACGGTCATGCCGGGGTTGATGCGGGCGCAAGCCTCTGCCGTTGCTTCGGCTTTGTGCCGCCCGATGGTCTCGGCAAAGGCAAAGACCTGACGGTTCAGGTTGCTCACCTCGAAATGGTCGATATCGGCGATGATCAGATGCCCGACCCCGATCCGCGCCAGCGCCATGATGCAGGCCCCGCCCATACCCCCGGTGCCGCAGACGAACACGGTCGCCCCGCGCAAAGCCGCCTGCTCGGCCTCGGTCACGAAACCGGTGTTGCGCCGGGTCATATCGGCATAGTCAAACATCGTGGGGACCGTGGCGGGGGCGCAGCGACCCGAATTGTTTGGTGCTGTCAGACCAATGCACCACCGGCAGGATAAGGCGGCGCAGCGCCACAAGCGCACCCGTCAACAGCAGCCCTAGCAACGCCGATTTCGGCACCTCGCGGGTCAGATATTTGCGGATCGCGGACATATCCAGACGGCCCAGCTGCAACAGGTCGTCGCCGCGATCATAGTCCAACTGGTCGCGGCAAAAGGCGTTATAGCGGTCGTCGCGGTGATGCGCCGCGATCTCGAAACTTTTCTTGAGATCGTCCGAGCCGCCGGTATAGGCGTTGGTGATCACGAACCGATCCTCGTCAAACCCCGCCTCCGGCCCGACGCCAAAGACATGCCGCTGCCCCGCCATGATCCGGCGGGCCAGCAGCTGATGGGTAAGGGTCCGCCGTCCGGCACCGGGACCGGGCCAGATGTCCGAAAAAATTTCTGATACCATGCCCACCACCGCAGGCACCTGCGTCACGTTGGAAATCCATACCGGGCGGAACTGGTGGCGGATGAAGACCAGAAAGCAGGTCAGGCCGTAGAGCACCCATGACAGGCTCTTGCTGCGCTCGTCGGGATCGACCATGACCAAACCCAGATGCAGCACCTCGGTTGGTCGCGGCTGCGTCGCCACCTGCATCACGGCCAGCGCATTGAAGGCGACAGGCGCTCCATCGGCGCGGCGCACGAGTGTCACGATGGTATCGGCCAGCCGCGTTTTGTCACCGGAAAACACGCCATAGGTCAGGCTGCCCGCCGCAAGGGTCTTGGACGCAATGGTGCGCAGATCGCCCGAAAGTGCCGCCAGTTCGGCGGGCGTCATCCACAGGCCGGGGCGTTCGACGATCCGCACGGTCAGGTCGCCGCCGGTGCGCAGGCTGACATCCATGTGGCGCCGCCCCAGTGCCTTGAAAACCGTGCCGATCACCTGTGACGCCCTGCCAGAGTTTAAGGGCAGGTTAGGCAGCGTGCGAACCCGGCACAAGGGCGACGAAACCTGTTGCTGGCGCGGAATGAAATTTGACACAGACGGCGATATCGCAAAGCGCCCGAACTTGGGGCGAATTGCAATTCAACTGAAGGTCATTCCGCTTTAGACGTAGCGGTTCACAAGGTTTTCCAGCCGCTCCTGCCGTCCGGATTTCGGTGCCGGATTGATCCCGTCTTTCAACACCCGGTCCGTGATCGTCGCCAAATCCATGCCCAGCAGATCGGACGTTTCCCAGTCCGCATAGCGTGCGTCTCGCGCCGCCTCAAGCTTGCCATCGGTCAGCATTGCCGCCGCCGCCTTGAGGCCTGCCGCGCAGCAGTCCATCGCGCCGGCGTGGGCCAGAATGAGGTCCGCCGGATCCAGCGATTGCCGCCGCACCTTGGCGTCGAAATTGGTGCCGCCAGTGCTGAACCCGCCCGCCTGCAAGACCTCGTAATAGGCCAGCGTCATTTCCGGCACGTTGGTCGGAAACTGGTCGGTGTCCCAGCCCGATTGATAGTCGTTCTTGTTCATGTCGATCGACCCAAAGATGCCCAAGGCACGGGCCAGCGCCAGTTCGTGTTCAAACGAATGGCCGGCCAAGATCGCATGGCCCTGTTCGATATTGACCTGCACTTCCTTCTCAAGGCCAAAGTCCTTGAGAAAACCGTAAACCGTCGCCACGTCATAGTCATACTGGTGCTTTGACGGCTCCTGCGGTTTTGGTTCGATCAGGATCGCACCCTTGAAACCCATCTTGTGCTTGTACTCGACGACCATCTGCAAGAACCGCCCGGCCTGGGCCCGTTCGCGTTTCAGATCGGTGTTCAGCAGGGTTTCATAGCCTTCACGCCCGCCCCACAGAACATAGTTTTCGCCGCCCAGTTTCATCGTCGCGTCCATGCAGGATTTCACTGTCGCGGCGGAAAACGCATAGACCTCCGGGTCGGGGTTGGTCGCCGCACCCGACATAAACCGGCGGTGCGAAAACAGGTTGGCGGTGCCCCAAAGCAGCTTGACCCCGGTCTGCTCCATCTTGGCCGCGAAATAGTCAGTGATTTCTTCGAGGCCGCGCTGGTTTTCGGCGAAATCCTTGCCCTCGGGGCGCACATCGGCATCGTGGAAACAGAAATACGGGACGCCCAAAATCTGGAACATCTCAAAGGCTACATCAGCCTTGAGTTTCGCCGCATCCATCCCGTCCTTGAACCAAGGCCGATCAAAGGTCTGGCCGCCGAACGGGTCGCCGCCCTGCCACGCGAACGAATGCCAATAAGCGACGGCAAAGCGCAGGTGATCCTTCATCGCTTTGCCCATGACCACTTCGTCAGGGTTGTAGTGGCGGAACGCATAATCATTGTCTGATTGCGGCCCCTCGTAGCGGATCGCGGGGATGCCTTTAAAAAAGTCTGTCATGGTTTCAAGTCCTTGATGGCGGTGTAACTGGCACGGTAGCGGGCGTGGGCGGCGGCGAACGCATCCGACAGCCCCGCGACGGGGTCGATGGTGCGGGCAATGGCGGGCAGCGTGGCGATTTCCGCCCCGGCCCCGGTCGCCGCCATCATCCCCAGACGGGCGGCCCCGAACGCGCCGCCGAAATCACCCGCGACGGGAATTTCGATCCGGATGCCCAGCGAGGTGGCAATTGCCTGCACCCAATAATCCGATTTCGACCCGCCACCGACCGCGATCAGCCGGTCGATCTTTGTCCCGGTCGAGGTCAGGGCGTCGAAACTGTCGCGAATGGCATGGGTGACGCCCTCGAGCACCGAACGGGTCAGGGCGGTGCGGTCGCTGGCGTGGTCAAGATGCAGGAACGCGCCGCGAATACGCGCATCGTTATGCGGTGTGCGTTCACCGCCCAGATACGGCAGGAACACGGTGCGACCGGGGGCGGCGAGCGGCCCCAGATCGCGGGTCAGCGCCGTCGCAGGTTGCCCGGCGATCCCCGCGAACCAGTTCAGCGCGTCGGCAGCGGCCAAAATCACACCCATCTGGTGCCAAGTACCCGGCAGGGCGTGGCAGAAAGTATGCACCGCCGAACCGGGATCGGGCTGATAGGCGTCCGATGCGGCGAACAGCACGCCGGAAGTCCCGAGACTGACGAAAGCCTGCCCCGATTTGACCACCCCGACCCCGACCGCGCTGGCTGCGTTGTCGCCGCCACCGCCGGCCACGACGACACCTTTGGGCAGGCCCCAACGTGTCGCCAGTGCGTCGCGCAGTTCGCCCGACACCTGCGAGCCTTCGACGAGGCGCGGCATCTGGGCGCGGGTCAGATGCGTGGCCGCCAGCAGTCCGTCGTCCCAGTCGCGCCTTCCCACGTCCAGCCAGCTGGTTCCGGCGGCATCCGACAATTCCGCCACCGCCTCGCCGATCAGCCAAAGTCGCAGGTAATCCTTTGGCAGCAATACTTTGGCGACCTTTGCGAATATATCTGGTTCATGTTTCTTGACCCACGCCAGTTTCGGCGCGGTGAACCCCGGAAACACGATGTTGCCGGTCTTGGCGCGAAACTGCGGGTCGGCGTCCAACGCTGCGGCTTCGGCCGCCGACCTTGTGTCGTTCCACAGGATGCAGGGGCGCAGCACGTCACCGCCTGCATCGATCAGGGTCGCGCCGTGCATATGACCGCTCAGGCCGATGGCCCGGACTGCGCCCAGATCTGACTTGGCCGCCAGCCCGCGCATCACCGCCTCGCAGGCCTCCAGCCAGTCCGCAGGGGCCTGTTCCGACCAGCCGTCAGCGGGGCGGCTGACCACCAAAGCCGCTGTCGCCTCGGCCAGCACTTCTTGCGTGTCGTCGATCAGAATGGCCTTGAGGGAGGATGTCCCCAGATCCAGTCCGACGAACATGTCAGGCCGCCAGATGTTCGGGTTTCTTGCCCAGAATGATCATGCTCAGAATGTCCTCGTCGGTCACCTCGTCGACGTTGACCGTTCCGACCAACTGGCCATTTTTCATCACCGACGCACGGTCGCACAATGCCATCACGTTGTGGATGTCGTGTTCGATCAGGAAAATGCCCAGACCCTGGGCCTTGAGTTCCTGGATAAGCTCGGAGACCATCTGCGTCTCTTGCGGACCCAAGGCGGCGGTCGGTTCGTCCATGATCAGGATTTTGGCGTTGAAATAGACCGCGCGGGCGATGGCGACCGATTGCCGCTGGCCCCCCGACAGGGCCGATACAGGGACGCTGAATTTACGGAAATTGGGGTTGAGGCGCGCCATGATCTTGCGCGTTTCGGCCTCCATCCGGCTGTCGTCCAGAAACCCGCCGGGACCGACGATTTCGCGCCCCAGAAACAGGTTCGATGCAGCGTCAAGGTTATCGGCCAGCGCGAGGGTCTGGTAAATCGTCTCGATGTTCTGCGCCCTTGCGTCGCGCGGATTGTCGATCTGGACCTTTTCGCCGTTGATATAAACCTCGCCTGCGTCGGCCTTGTAGGCGCCCGACGGGCATTTGATCAGCGTTGATTTGCCGGCGCCGTTGTGGCCCAGCAGCCCGACCACCTCGCCCGGATAAAGATCGACCGAGACGTGATCGACGGCCTTGATCCCGCCGAACGAGATCGAGATGTCACGCAGTTCGACCAGCGGTGTTCCTGAATTGGCCATGCCCATTCCCCTATTTGATCCGCTTGTTGTAGATTGTGTCGACATAGACAGCAAAGACCAGAACCACGCCGACGACTATCCGCTGCACGGACGAATCGACCCCGATCAGGATCATCCCCGATTGCAGGCTTTGCATCACCAGTGCGCCCAAGATTGCGCCGTAGATCTTGCCCACGCCACCCGACAGCGAGGTGCCACCGATGACGGCGGCGGCGATTACATACAACTCGTCCAGCGTGCCCAGCGCGTTGGTCGCCGAATTCAGGCGGGCCGAGGCGATGACGGCGGCAATGGCCGTCAGCATCCCCATCAGGGCGAAAATCTTCATCGTCATCCAGCGGGTGTTGATGCCCGCCAATGCCGCTGCTTCGGGGTTGCCGCCGATCGCAAACACGTAGCGCCCGAACCTTGTGCGCGTCACCAGCACCGTCATCGCAATGGCGACGCCCAGCAGGATCAGGACCGGATAGGCGAACCCGTGGCTGATAAACGTGTCGTCGGTCAGGTTAAGCCCGTTGGCGGTGCTGTATTGCCGGATGATCCCCTTGGGCCAGGGATAGGCGTTGAACAGGGCCACCGTGCCAAGGATCGCGCCGCAACCGACGATCGCCATCAGGATTTCGGCCCAGACCGGGCGCAGCGGGAATTCGTGTTTCTTGCGCGATTGCCGCCCGCTCAGGATCATCCAGACGACACCTGCACAGGCAAGAGCGCCAACGATCCAGCTGCCGGTCGCGCCGATGGTCCCATAGGGCCCGCCGCCCAGCAGGGTAAACGTCGAATCCACCGGCGAGATGGTTCGCCCGTTGGCGGCCAGAAACGCCATGCCGCGCCAGATCAGCAATCCGCCAAGCGTCACGATGAACGAAGGAATGCCGCGATAGGCGATCAGCCAGCCCTGAAATCCGCCGATGATGCAGCCAAGGATCAGCCCGGCGATGACCGTCACGATCCAGATCGACCAATGGCCGAGGCCGACGTATTGCGGCAGGATTTCCACCTGCAGCAGCCCCATCGCCATGCCGATGACGCCGATCATCGACCCGACAGACAGGTCGATGTTGCGGGTCACGATGACCAGCACCATGCCCGTCGCCATGATCCCGATCGACGATGTCTGCACCGACAGGTTCCACAGGTTGCGCGGGGTCAGAAACGTGCCGCCATCCAGCAGGATCGCGCCATACAGGTGAAAGATCACCCAGATCAGCAGCAGCGCACCGACC
>JBBQHC010000133.1:0-7909 GCA_038323615.1 Rhodobacterales bacterium
CAATGTCACGAGAGGGCCGGTTCTTGGAAAATGTAGAATGGTCCGGCACCGGATCGGCCAGATCGAGGCGGCAGAACCAGCGGTAAGCGAGGTTGAGATGGACCTCTTCACAAAGCCGCCGTTCCGAACCGATGCCCATGATGTCGCCAATCAGCAGCATCCGGATCATCAGGTCGGGATCAACCGATGGTCGCCCGGTGGAGCTGTAGAACGGCGCCAGATGCTGCCGGATCCCGGCAAGATCCACAAACCGGTCCACCGACCGGAGCGGGTGATCGGCCGGGACATGCCCTTCGATCGAGACCTCGTAAAACCGAGCACATTGTGCTTCCTGCCGGGATCCCATCATCGCCACCAACCTCCACCTGTCACATGGAAATTGAACCAGCGCTCAGTGCTTCAGCCAAGCAGAGTTTTTCAACAAAATTGGCTGAAAGCCGCCCTTGAGTGGTTTTAGTTATCACACGGTTCCGGACGCCAAAATTCGCGCACAGCGTCCATTCCGGAGTATCCTACACCCGCGCCTCACCGCATCCGCCGTCCTTCGCGCAGCCAGGCACCGATCACCAGCAGCGCCGACAGCAGCAGGAACAGCCACGCCGGCAACAACGCGTTGATCGTCAAGTCCGCCGATTGATAGGCCCCGCGCGGCAATATCCCGATCCAGCCGCGCCCGGCAGCGGGGCGACCCTCGCGCACTTCGCGCAAACTTGGCATCCCGTCCGACAGGGCAACGATGCCGCCAAGGGTCGAGTCCACCAGCGGTTTCAGCACATCACCAGTTGCAATCGTTTCGGCATATTCGCGCGGCGCCGATGGCCCCAGCGCGATCACGGTTTCCTTGTCGCCCTCTTTTAATCGATACAAGCCCACCTCGGGCGCGTCCCACAGGGTTTCGAACCGCCCCGGACTGACCTCGTCCAAGGTCAACAGCGTCTCGGTTCCGTCGGGATGCGTCACCGTCACCTGACCGATCTCGTCCGCCAGTGTCCGCCGGATGATCCGCATCGTTTGCCCCGTGGGTTCGACCCACAGTGCCTCCTCCTCCAACTCCGGCTCTTTCATCATCCAGTGCGCCAGCCGACGCAGCAGTTCCAACTGCGGCCCGCCGCCCTCGTAACCGCGATCCCACAGCCAGCTTTGATCGGAATTGAGCAGCGCCACACGGCCCTCGCCGACCCGGTTCAACAGCAGCAGCGGCCGCCCGTCAGGACCGCTCATCACCGCCGTCGCTTCGGGCACCGGGACCGTGTCGACCATCCGGAACCAGCGACCCCAGCCGGGACTGCCATCGTCGGTTTTTGGCGACAGGTCGGGCAGGCCCGCGGTGACCGGATGGCGCTGCCCGATCTCGGTCAAAAGCGGCTTGAATCCCTGTTCATAGACCCGCGCCGTCGGCGCCCCCGGCAGGATGTCGCCAAGGGGCGAGCGATAGATGCTTTCCGCGCCGCCGTATTCGACCCCCGACGAGATCAGCAACGCGCCGCCCTTCAGCACATAGTCGCGGATATTTTCCAGATAGGTGTTCGGCAGGATGCCCCGCCGTCGGTACGTGTCAAAGATGATCAGGTCAAAGTCGTTGATCTTTTCCAGAAACAGTTCGCGGGTCGGAAAGGCGATCAATGACAGTTCATCGACCGGCACCCCGTCCTGTTTTTCCGGCGGGCGCAGAATGGTGAAATGGACCAGATCGACGCCCGCATCGGATTTCAGCAAGTTGCGCCAGGTCCGCTCGCCGGGGTTCGGTTCGCCGCTGACCAGCAGCACGCGCAACCGGTCACGCACCCCATTGATCTGCACCACGGCGGCATTGTTGCGATCGGTCAGTTCGCCGTCGATCACGGGTGTCGCGAATTGCAGCACGTTCATGCCGCCATGTGGCAGGGTCACCGGCAATTCGACATCCTGCCCCAACGGCACCTGAAACGGCATCGGGTCGCCACCGTCGACGGCAATGGTCAGATCGACAAAGGGCCCGGCATCGGGCGCCGCCCCCTGATCGTCGATCCGCAGGGTCAGCGACACAGGTTCGCCCATGATCGCAAAAGCCGGGGCGTTCGAGATGCTCAGCCGCCGGTCCCAGTCGCCGGGATGTCCGGTCAGCAGGGTGTGCAGCGGTGCGATCAGCCCCGGCGCGCGTTCGATGTCATGCACCCGGCCTTCCGTGATCAGGACGATCCCGGCGATCCGGCCCTGGGGTTGCTCGGCCAGCGCCGCCGAAAGGGCGGTCATCAGCAGGGTGCCGCCGTCGCCGGGAGCATCGCCGACGGTCACCGTCACAAGGTCGGTGTTGGGCCTTGCGTTGACCTGCGCCTGCAAGTCGGCCAGCGCCGCCGCCGTCTGATCGGCGCGGTCGGCGATCCGCTGGCTGGCGCTTTCGTCCACCACGGCGACGATGATGTCGGACAGGGGAATGCGTTCTTCTTGCTGCAGTGACGGGTTGGCGATGGCGATGAGCAGGGCCAGCCCGGCCAGCGCCCGGAGCCACCAACCCGACAACCGCCGCCAGACGGCAAAGAAAATGCCCAAAGCCACCAACGTGGCCAGCAGGTACAGCCCGACAAGCGGCAACAGCGGATCAAGGATCAGTTGTCCGGTCATTGTCCCAACCGATCCAGCAGGGCCGGCACATGGACCTGATCCGATTTGTAGTTCCCGGTCAGCACATACATCACCAGATTGACTCCGAAACGCAGCGAAATTTCGCGCTGTCGTTCACCGGCGGTGCCGCGTCCGACCGGGAACAGATAGCTGCCCCGGTCGTTCATCGCCCATGCCGCCGCCCAGTCGTTGCCGCCGATCACCACCGGGGTCACTCCGTCGTTCAGGTTGCGAAACGGCATCCCCTCGGCCAGTTCGGCGTCCGGCGGGGCGGCCTCGACCCAGATGTCGCGGCTGGCGTAGCGGCCCGGAAAATCCTGCAACAGATAGAAGCTGCGGGTCAGGACGTGGTCGGCGGGCAGCGGTTCGATCGGCGGAATATCAAGGCCCGCGGCAATCGCCTGCAACTTGCGCCCTTCGGGGCTGGCTGATCCGAAACCAGCGGTATCGGCGTCGCGGGTGTCGAACAGGATCATCCCACCCGACCGCAGATAGCGGTTCAACTTGCCATAAGCCTCGGGCGAGGGCATCGCCTGACCGGGGGTAATCGGCCAATAAAGCAGCGGAAAGAACGCCAGTTCGTCGGTTTCGATATTGACGCCCATCGGCACCCCCGGTTCCACCGAAGTGCGCCGCCACAGCGTGTCGGACAGCCCGAACAATCCGGCCTGCGCGGTGTCATCGACCTGCGCGTCGCCAGTCAGAACGTGCGCCAGAATGACGGTCTTGGTCGCCTGCAGGGCGAAACCGTCCGGCGTTTGGGCCTGCCCGGACTGTGGCCATGCCAGCAGGGCCAACAGCAACGCCGCCGCGACATCGGCGCGCGGCCCGCGCAATCGGCCCGACAGTGCCAACGAGGCAATCATGTCGATCAGCAGCAGGGCAAGCGCGGCGGCCAGGAGCCAGCCCTTGAGAACGGTTTCAACGACCGCCGTCAGCCCTTCGACGGCGATACGGGCAGGCCATGCGGCCGGGGCAAGTTGGGTTTCGGCGGTGATCACATTGACGGCGATGCGCCGGTCCTCGCCTGCATAAAGCCCCGGTGGCAGGGTCGGTCCGGGGATGCCGGTGGCCAATAGCTCGCCCGCGACACCGGGCAGCGTATCGGCGTCCGACAGGGTGCCGTAGGCGTCCAGCACCCGTTCGGGCAGCCAGGTGGTGCCCGCCAGATCGGCGGTATCCGGTGCGGCGGGGCGGGTCGATACCGCCAGCCGTTCCAGCATCTGCACAAACAGGCCCGACAGCGGCAGGGTCGACCATTCGGCATTGGCGGTGACGTGGAACAGGACGATCTGGCCCTGCCCCTGGGTCTTGCGCGTGACCAGCGGGGTGCCGTCGGCCAGCGACGCGATCACCCGGTCGGCAAGGGTCGGATCGGGCTGCGCCATGACCTGCGCCGTCACGGTGACGTCATCGGGGATCGGCAGTCCGAAAAACGGCGAGGATTGGGCAAAGGGGGCCAGCGCCTTGGGTTCGCCCCAACTCATCGCGCCACCAACGTTGCGGCCCCCGGCGCGCAGACGGACCGGCATCAGCGGGTCTTCGGTGGCGCGGCCCAGATCGCTGGCGGCAACGCGCGGCCCGGCGAACCGCAGCAGCATGCCGCCCTTGTCGATCCATTCCAGCATGGCGTCCACTTCGGTACCCGACAGGGTGGCGACATCGGCCAGCACGATCACATCGGGATTGGCTTGGATGATATCCGCGATGGTGCCGTCGATCAGATCGGCGGTCGGGGCCAGCGCCTCGCGCAGGTAAAATAGCGGCGACAGCAGTTCGAGGCCCTCGCGGTCGGCCCCGCTGGCGATCAGCGCCACCTCGCGCCGTTTCAGGGCGTCGTCGGTCAGGCTGACGGCAGCGGCAGAGCGGAGGCCGACCAGTTCGAACCGGGTGATCCGGTTGCGCACCTCGGGCGGCAGGCTCAGGGTCACCTCGGCCTCGGCATTGCCCGGCTCAAAGGCGATCGGCGCGGTCGCCAGTTGCCGTTCGACCCCGGCAGGGTCAAGGCCGATCGCGGCAATAGTGGTTTCGGCATCGCCGCCGATCGGGGTGCGGGTGGCGGGCACGATCACCGCGCCCGCATCGTAGCGCGCCGGGCGCAGGGCAAAGGTCTGGCGAACCGACTGGAAGACGCTGACCTGCCCGTGGGTTTCCAATGCGGCAAGGAGCGGGTCGCGGCTGTCGCGGGCCAATCCATCGGACAGCCAGAAGGTGTCGAAATCGCCGGTCAGCGCGTCGGTCCAAGTGGTCAGCGCCGCCGTGTCGGGTTGCCAGGCGGCGGGGGCCAGGTTGGGCAGGCGGGTGGCGACGGCGTCGGCGGCCTGAAAGGTGATACCGTCGGGCGGCAGGTTGGTCAGGGTGGTGACGGCGGCGGTGCGGCCCATCCGCGATGCCTCGGCCAGCAGGGTCGCGATCCGGTCGCGTCGTGCGGGCCAATCGCGGGCGTCGGCCCATGTGCCGTCGGCGACGATCAGCAGCGGGCCGGTGCCGGTGCGTTCAGTCTGCGGGTTCAGGACCGGTCCGGCGAAACCGACGATCACTGCAGCAACGGCGAGCATCCGCAACAACAGCAGCCACCACGGCGTGCGGTCGGTCTGGCTGTCGTCGTCGGTCAGTCCCAGCAGCAGCGCCACACCCGGAAACCGCCGCCGGATCGGGGCGGGCGGGACGGCGCGCAGCAGGATCCACAGGATCGGCAGCGCGATCAGGGCCAGCAGCAGGGCCGGGGCGGCAAAGCCGATGGGGCCAAGGGTCCACATCAGGTTTGGTTTCCTGTGGCGGACACCCGGGGCGCTGCCCCGGTCCCCGGAGGTGTTATTGCAAAGTGAATGCGGAAGCGGCGAGTCATATCCGCCGCTCCAGCGCGCCATAAAGCCAAAGCAGGGCGGCGGCGGCGGGGGTCCCGGTGTGATGCGTACTGAATTGCCAGCCGGTCATCCGGGCAAGATAGGCAAGGCGGTCTTTGCGCTGCGCAAGACGGTCAAGGTAACGGGCCCTGAGATCGCTTGCCTTGAGGGTTTCGTGCCGCAGACTGCCCGACATCGATTCGAAAATGGTGCGCCCGTCGAAGGGAAACGCCTCTTCTTGCGGGTCGAGGATTTGCAGCATCGCGCCCTTGACGCCGCGGTCGGCGGCGCGGGTCAGCGCGGCCTCGACCGGGGCCATGTCGCCCAGAAAATCGGACACGAACAGGGCGCGCGAATGGGGCAGCATGCCCTGGGTTTCCGGGGCGCCGTAGTCGGTCGCATCGTCCTGCGACAGGATCGCCGCCATCTGCATCAACTGCGCCTCGCCCCGGCGGGGCGGCAGGCGCAGGCCGGTCAGGCCAACCCGTTCACCGCCGCGCAGCAAAAGGATTGCGGTTGCCAGCGCAAGGGTGCGGGCCCGGGTGCCTTTGGTCGCCAGATCAGGGCCCGAGGAAAACCGCATAGCCGCCGCCTGATCGACCCAGAGGATCACCGATTGTGCAATCTGCCATTCCTTGTCCTGCACAAAGGTCGCGTCCGACCGGGCAGATCGGCGCCAGTCGATGCTGCGCAGGGTGTCGTGGCTTTGCGCCGGGCGGTATTGCCAAAACGTATCGCCAAGCCCGGCACGGCGCCGCCCGTGATCGCCCAGCAGGACGGTCGTCGCCAGATGTTCGGCCTCGGCAAGCAGGGCGGGCAGGGGGCCGGCCAGGTGTTCGGCATCGGCGCGCAGGGCGGCGGGTTGGATCACGCGGCGATCCCGACCTTGGTGGTTTGGCCGGCGACCGTGTCGATCACGTTTTCAAGGGTTTCGCCACGCGCACGGGCGGCAAACGACAGCGCCATCCGGTGCGTCAGGACCGGCCCGGCCATCCGCCGCACATCCTCGGGCGAGGGGGCAAGGCGACCATCGAGCAGCGCCTCGGCCCGCACCGTCAGCATCAGCGCCTGCGCGGCACGCGGGCCGGGGCCCCAGCTGACGCTGTTGCGCACCATGTCCGGCGCGTCGGCGTCGGGACGGCAGGCACGAACCAGATCAAGGATCATCCCGACGATATTCTCGCCCACCGGCATTCGCCGCAACAGGGTCTGGGCGGCCAGCAATTCGCCGGCGCTGAACACCGCACTGGCCTGTCCGTCTTCGACCCCGGTGGTAGCGAGCAGGATGTCACGCTCGGTCTCGCGGGTGGGGTAGGGCACGTCGATCTGCACCAAAAAGCGGTCCAACTGCGCCTCGGGCAGCGGATAGGTGCCTTCCTGTTCGATCGGGTTCTGGGTGGCGAGAACGTGAAACGGCACGCCCAGCTTGCGGTGTTCGCCCGCAATCGTCACCTCTTTTTCCTGCATCGCCTGCAACAGGGCCGACTGGGTGCGCGGCGAGGCGCGGTTGATCTCGTCGGCCATCAGCAATTGGCAGAACACCGGCCCTTCGATGAACCGGAACGCGCGGCTACCGTCGGGGCCGGTTTCCAGCACTTCAGAGCCCAGAATATCGGCGGGCATCAGGTCAGGAGTGAACTGAATCCGGTTGCCGGACAGGCCCATGACGGTGGACAGCGTGTCGACCAGCCGGGTCTTGCCAAGGCCGGGCAGGCCGATCAGCAAGCCGTGACCGCCGCTGACCAAAGCCGCCAGCGTCAGGTCAACGACCCGGTCCTGTCCGATGAACCGCTTGGCGATCGAGGCCCGCGCATCGCGCAGCTTTATGCCCAGCGTTTCAATATCGGCGACGAGATCTGCCGCTGCTGCCATGACTCTGCTCCTGATTTGCGCTACCTGTTGCTAACCTACAGATATCGCGGGCGACCCCAATGGCAAAAACAAAGGATAGTGAGGTCACCGTGGCCTCGGCGGAAAGCCTCGCAAGTGCGGCGCGGCAGGCCAAGGCGCGCGGCCCGGCCCCGGTGCATTTGTGGAACCCGCCGTTCTGCGGCGATCTGGACATGCGGATCGCACGGGACGGGACGTGGTTTTACCTTGGCACGCCGATCGGGCGGCCTGAACTGGTCAAACTGTTCGCCGGAATCATTCGCAAGGACGGGAGCGATTACTTTTTGGTCACGCCGGTTGAAAAGGTCGGCATCACCGTCGACGATGCGCCGTTTGTCGCCGTCGATTTCAACCGCACGGGCGAGGATCTGACCTTTGTCACCAACGTCGGTGATTCGGTTGTCGCCGGGCCGGAGCACCCGATCCGGGTGCAGCGCGACCCTGACACCGGCGAACCGGCCCCCTATGTGCTGGTACGCGCCAACCTCGAGGCGCTGATCGACCGCAAGTCATTTTACCGGCTGGTCGATCTGGGCGAGGTTGCGGCGCATGACGGGGCCGATTGGTTTGGG
>JBBQHC010000134.1:0-7719 GCA_038323615.1 Rhodobacterales bacterium
AGCCCAGCGCCGTCGGCATATTTGCCAGGCAAAGCTGCCGCGACCCTTTTTGCGCGCAACCTTTTGGTCGCCCGCATCCCCCAACCTCGCACAGCCCATGAATTTCAATCCACCCGTTTATCCACCCATAGATGTGGTAGGGGCTGATATATCATGAGGTATAATGCGGGCCAGCGATATATTTTATCTCCTAATAACATGACCTTGCAAATGTCGTGATCAGTTTTGATTTCTAGGTATATGGGTGTTCAATGCCTCCACCGGCACCAGTTGTCACCCCGGATCAAGCCGGCGCAGCGGTGCCGGACCGCGGGCAGCGCGAAAAACCGTGATGGCCCGTTCAAACAGTGGCGTCAGCGGTGCCGTCAGTCGCTGTCGGGCAGCCAGTCCGAGGGCGCGTTGCGCCAAGGCTTCGGCCAGGTGCGGGTCGAC
Organism: Rhodobacterales bacterium; assembly: GCA_038323615.1. Taxonomy (GTDB): domain Bacteria; phylum Pseudomonadota; class Alphaproteobacteria; order Rhodobacterales; family Rhodobacteraceae; genus JBBKXP01. Next base: position 433 of record JBBQHC010000134.1, read on the forward strand.
GCCGATCTTGTCGTATTTCAGGACATCGCCAAGCGGGAACCAGCCGCGTTTATTGGCATTATTTACGATCAACCGAAGCCGCAGGATGGCCAGAAAGACCGCAAACTGTTCCAGATAGGCGACATAGGCATCCTTGTCCGGCGTATCTTCGGGGCGCAAAAGGTCGCGCGTCAGGGCGGTCATGGTTTCGGCCGACAGGGGCCAGACCTCGTCTGCGACAAGCCAGGCTATGTCCTCGGCCCCGTGCCGGTAACCCGCATCTTCGAAATCGAACCAGCGCAACTGGCCGTGCTGGTCAATCGCGGCATTGCCCGCACGACAATCCCATTTGACCAGTTGCAGGGGCGGCGGCGACAGCGCGGCCATCACGCCTTCGCGGTCCCATGTCATCACTGGCGCGCCAATCTGATCGGCCAAGTCATCTGCCCGCAGGACCAACCTTTCCAGCGCCTCGCGATCCGACCAGATCTGCGACAGACGGTCACGCAGATCTATCTTTCGCGCCGCACGCTGAATCCGCAGAATGCCGGACAGGGCCGTGATCGCCATCTCTTCGCGGTGGGCGAGAGGGGCAAGGTGAATTGCATGGTTAAGCCGGGTTTGCCCGACGTCGGACTGAAACACCAGTTTGTCAGTCTGCCCCAGGACCCGCGGAATATCGTCGCAGTAGGGGGCAAGCGCCGAAAGGATCAGGGCCTCGTTGGTGCGAAGCGGTGCCGTTTCACGCTGTGTGACGATGACCGTGCGATCATCGAACCACGCCCGGAAACTACCGCGCGACGCGCCGCCTGGTGCCGTCAGCCTGCGGACCGGGGTGGCGAAATACTGCTGCACCTCGGCAAGTATCTGGTCCGGTGCAAGCAGCCCGTGTAGACGTGTGGTCGCCTCGTCTGTGTCGCTCATCGGTGGTTTTCCGTAGTTGCCGCGAACCGGTGCCAGTCACGGTCTTGTGCTGTGCAATAGGGGCAGGAATCAGGCGTTCCAACATGGTCGGAAATTTTGGCGAAACAGCTGGCTTCATCAGGCGATTCGGGATCGATTCCCGAGTCTGGGTTCCGTGCCGGCGACAATCGCATCGAAATTCTGGCAGTTTGTAGGAATCAAGGACAAGGCACAGCAATCCGGTTCAGTCCGATTTTGTGCAGAAGTTAGAAACAATCGGCGACAATTTCGTGCTTTGTGTTTGAATTCAAGGACAATTTTCGCATGTTCTCCACGGTGGCGCCGATCAGGTCGGGCGGTCTGGCCCCTGTGGATAATTGCAGGTATGCCCACAAAAGAAGGCGAAAAGAAGGCGCATTGCCGACTGGGCGCCACAATTTCGCCATCCTTGAAATCTGCCCGGCGAGCAGTTTAGTGTGTCAGAAGTCTGGATTCAACCATTGCGGGAATGCGATGTCTGGGAAAGAAAAAAGCCAGTTTTAGCTTTATTCAATTTGGCGAAGTGTCTAATCCTAGACAGGCCCAGCTGGTGGGCAATACGTGTCTGGCTTGTGGGGGCGGTCATCGAAGAACGCGCATCCTGGGGGATGTCGGGATTAGAACTGCTGCTTTGTGAAAATTGGCGAAAATCGCCGCGATCAGTGTCTGACCTGAAATATGGAAAGCACATTCGTTTGTTGCCGTCTCCACCCAATGCCGGTTCGGAGTTTCTGCGGGTTAAGCCGCATTTGGCGAGTTTTGGGGCCATCCCGTGTTCGCGTTTAAAAGGGAGAGTGAGATGTCGGGTAAGGGAAAAGGGTCGGGTAGCGGGTCGGGCAGTGGATCCGGCAGTGGATCGGGCAAAGGGCGCGACGGGACAGTTACCGGCACCAATGGCAATGACCGCATCGTACCGGGTTATATTGACCAGGACAGCGACCGGGTTGATGGAAATGACGCCATCATCCCCGGCCATGCGGGCAATGACGACCTGATCCTTGCATTGGGCGGCAATGACTTTGTTTTGGCAGGCGACGGCAACGACACCGTGTACGGCGGCGACGGTAACGACACGCTGTGCGGTCAGGACGGCAATGACACGCTTTATGGCGATGCGGGCAATGACCTCCTCGAAGGAATGAACGGTAACGACGTTCTTTACGGCGGCCCAGGTGATGACAAGTTGTACGGCGGCACCGGCAACGACATGCTCTTTGGTGGCGAAGGCAACGACCTCATGGAGGGCGGCGACGGGAACGACAAGCTCGAAGGGTCGGGCGGCAACGACAGCCTGTACGGCGGCGCCGGCAATGATGATCTTTGGGCCGGGGCCAATAATGACCTCGTCTATGGCGGCACCGGCGACGACACTATTGATGGTGGCGGCGGTGACGACACCCTGTATGGCGACGACGGCAACGACACGATCTCCGGCGGCAACAACAACGACGTCATCTTTGGCGGCGAAGGCAACGACAGCATCCGCGGCGATACCGGCAATGACACGATTTATGGCGGTCGCGGCAATGACGTGATCGACGGCGGCGACGGCCGCGATACCGTTTACGGTGGCGACGGCAATGATGTGATCGACACTAGCGGCAGCGCACCGCGCCCCGACATCGGCTATCCGGGCGTCTACGCCGCTGATTCAGATCCGTTCAATGACCGCGACGTGGTCTATGGTGGCGACGGCGACGACCGGATTACGACCGGCGACGATGCCGACACGATCTATGGCGGAACCGGCAACGATACGATCGACGCCGGAATTGACGACGACTTTATCGACGGCGGCGACGGCAACGACACGCTGATCGGATCCGAGGGTAACGATTTCATTTATGGCGGAGACGGCGACGATGTGATCATCGGCGGGCTGACCACCGATATCCTTGACCTGCCGGATGACCTTGACGGCAATGGCGACAGCAATGGGCCAGGCGAAGACCGGGTCACCACCAACAACAAGGACATCTTGTTCGGCGGCGCCGGGAACGACTATATCACCGGCAACGACGACGACGACACGCTGTTCGGAGGGACCGGCGACGACACCCTTTTTGGCGGCGTCGACGATGACGAACTTTATGGCAACGAAGGCGACGACACGCTGTTCGGCGGTCAGGGCAACGACCTGATGTATGGCGGCTTTGGTGCCGACACGCTGATAGGCGGCATCGGCAACGACGATATTTACGGCGGCTTTGGATCCGATCGGATCATCGGCGGCAACGGCGGCGACAACGTCGTCGGCGGCGAAGACCCGGATGGGTCGGACGTGGACGTGCTGGACCTGACCGGCAACGACGTCGACCGCATCGTCTATCTGGTTCGTCCCGATGGCAGCACCGACCCCGAGGCTGGCACCGTCTATTTCAATGACGGCACCACGATGACCTTTTCCGAGATCGAGAACGTGATCCCCTGCTTTACGCCGGGCACCATGATCGCGACCCCGAAAGGCGAACGTCTGGTCGAAGAACTGGTCGAGGGCGACCGGATCATCACCCGCGACAACGGTATTCAGGACATTGCTTGGGTCGGTCACAAGGAAATGACGGGCAAGGCCCTGATGGCGGCGCCGCATCTGCGCCCCGTGCTGATCAAGGCCGGCAGCCTTGGCAACGGCCTGCCCGAGCGGGACATGATGGTATCGCCCAACCACCGCATGCTGGTCGCATCCGACCTGACGCAGCTTTACTTTGAAGAGCGTGAAGTCCTAGCCGCCGCCAAGCATCTGGTAGGCAGCGGCGGTGTTCACACTGTCGATGTGATGGCAACGACCTACATCCACTTTATGTTCGAACGTCATGAAGTCATTTTGGCCAACGGGGCATGGACCGAAAGCTTCCAGCCTGGTGACTACAGCCTCAAGGGTCTGGGCAATGCCCAGCGGAACGAGATCTTTGAACTTTTCCCGTCGCTGAAATCGCAGGTCGGCCTTGAAGGCTATCAATCCGCCCGCAAGGCGCTGAAGAAACACGAGGCGCGCCTGCTGGCCCGCTAAATCAAGACATGCAGCATGCCGGGGAATCGATCCCCCGGCCGTCAACAGGGGGCCCTTGGCCTCCTGTTTCCGTTTCAGCGGTGTCTAGCCGCGCAGGCGGGCGCCGTCCGGGTCAAACAGCGGCGTCGTGATCAGGGTTGCGGCGCGACGTTGGCCCATCAGCTCGATTTCCGCCTTCAGCCCCGGCTTCGCGGCATCTCGTGGGATCAGGGCCAGTGCGATGGATTTGCCCGCATGGTGCGAATAGCCGCCTGACGTGCAGAACCCAACCACCTGATCGTCGATGAACACGGGTTCATAGGCGGTCACGTCAGCATCATCCGCGTCGATCTCGAAGACAACGTTGATCCGGGCGGGGGGCTTGGCCCGTTCCGCCTCTGCTGCTGCACGCCCGATGAAATCGCTGTTCTTTTTCCAGTCGATAAAGCGGTCCATGCCGGTTTCGGCAGCCGTATAATCGGGTGAAAATTCGCGCAGCCACGAGCCAAAAAAGCGATCAAGCCGCAGCGACATCATCGCCCGCATCCCGAACGGGGTCAGCCCCACCGGTTGCCCGGCAGTCCACAGGGTCCGCCACAACTGGCGCAGGTCCATCGGATCGCAGTAAATCTCGTATCCCAGATCGCCGGTATAGCTGACCCGTTGCACGATACAGGCGACCTGCCCGACGGTCATCCGGCGCACATCAAGAAATTTCATTGCCGCCACATCGTCGCGTGTGCAGGCGGTCAGCAGATCGCGGGCGCGGGGCCCGGCAATCTGAAATCCGGTGCGTTTATCACTGATATTTTCGCAGGTTACGCCAGGTTCCTCATGTTGCATGAACCAACGATGATGGATGGCTTGGGCGCTATAGCTGGCGGTCAGCTGAAACTCGGTCTCCGAAAGACAGGATACCGTGAAATCGCCGATCAGCCGCCCCTTGGCCGACAACATTGGTGTCAGGCTGAGCCGCCCCGGTTTCGGGATCCGCCCGGCCATGATCCGGTTCAGCCATTCACGCGCCTTTGGCCCGGTTACCCGATATTTGCCAAAGTTCTGAAGTTCATTGATTCCAACGGCTTCGCGCACGGCCTTCACCTCCCGCGCCGTCGCTTCAAAGGCGTTCGAGCGGCGGAAGGAGGGCTGTTCAAAGGTCGGCTCGTCGCCCTTGGCAAAATAATTCACGACTTCAAGTCCGAATTGCTGTCCCCAAACCGCGCCCAGGCCAGAGAAGATATCGTACATCGGCGTTGTGCGATGCGGCCTTGCTGCTGGCAGTTCCTCGTTCGGATAGCTGACGGAAAACCGCCGCTGATAATTTTCGATGACCTTGGGCCTTGTATAGCCGGGGGTGATCCACGACCCAAAACGGCCCACGTCCAACCCAGTTACATCACGTTCCGCCTCGCCCTCGATCATCCATTGCGCAAGGGTCAAGCCGACCCCGCCGCCTTGGGAAAAGCCTGCCATGACGCCGCACGCCGACCAATAATTGCGCAGGCCCGGCACCGGGCCGACCAGCGGGTTGCCATCGGGGGCGAAGGTAAACGGCCCGTGGATCACCGACTTGACCCCGGCGGTTTCCAGCACCGGAAAGCGTTTATAGGCAAACGCGATCGAATCCTCGATCTTGTCGAAATCGTCGGGCAGCAATTCCAGCCCGAAATCCCACGGCGTCCCATCGACGGCCCAAGGACGGCAGGGCTGTTCATAAAACCCGATGCACAATCCGCGGCCTTCCTGGCGCAGATAGCTTTCGCCGGCAGGGTCCATGACGTGCGGGTGTTCGCGGCCCAATTCATAGATTTCCGGGATCGCGTCGGTCACCAGATACTGATGTTCCATCGGGTGCAGCGGGAAATAGACGCCAGCCATCGCCCCGACCTCGCGCGCCCAAAGCCCCCCGGCGTTAACCACGTGTTCGGCGTGGATCGTGCCCTTTTCGGTGACGACATCCCAGGTGCCATCGGGGCGCGGGTTGGTTTCGGTCACTTTGCACTGGGTTTCGATGGTCGCGCCACCCATCCGGGCCGCCTTGGCGTAGGCGTGGGTCGTGCCGGAAGGGTCGAGGTGGCCGTCCAAAGGATCGTAAAGCGCCCCGACGATGCCATCCAGATTAGTGATCGGCGCGATCTTGGCGATTTCCTCGGGGCCGATGATTTCAGTTTCCAGCCCCATGTAGCGATGTTTGGCCCGTTCGGCGACCAGCATGTCGAACCTGTCGCGGTTGTCGGCCAACGTAATGCCACCGACATGATGCAGCCCGCAGGACATGCCCGTGAGCGCCTCTAATTCCTTGTAAAGCTTGATCGTATAGCCCTGCAACGCGGCCATATTGGTGTCGCCATTCAGGGTATGAAATCCGCCGGCAGCGTGCCACGTCGACCCTGATGTCAGTTCCTTGCGCTCGATCAGCATGACATCGGACCAGCCGAGTTTGGTCAGGTGATAGAGGACCGAACAGCCGACGACGCCGCCGCCGATAACCGCAACGCGGGTGGTGGTTTTCATGTGCAGACTCCCAATGGCTCGCCGGGATCATCGGTATTGGCTGCCAGAATGATTGGCAATCAGCGACAGAAATTGTCGCATCTGACGCAAGAAAAAAGGGGCGCGGGAGGACGCCCCTTTTGTAGGTGCCGTAACCAGATCGGTGGTTACGGGATGATCCTGGAGTATTTTGTGCCCGTTATCGTGGCACCCGCCCGGAGACCTGCCTGCGCAAAGACCACGGCGATGACCGGGGCCAGCGATGTCGTGGTTTCGGCGCGCAGGGTTTCGCCCTGATCGCTGACCGCATATTCAAGGTCGGCGCCAGCCGCCCAGCCTGAATCCTGCCGGAAGTTCAACAGCGCCTCTTGGGTCATGAAGAACAGGACGTGCGAATATTGCTGCGCCCCGATCTGGAACCCGGCGCTGGCAGCGGTGGCGGAATAGTAATCGACCGTCGATTGCCCGACCAGCAGCGCCCCGCGCCCGTATGATCCGCCAAAGCCCAGCCCGACCTCGGTCACCAACGGCATCACCAGCATGCCCGCCGACCGCGCCGCAAGATCGCGGGTGCCGGGGTATTTGGAGTACATGAAATTCAGCGACTCGGACACGCGGGCGTCGATGTCGGCGCCGCCATTGCTGCCGATACCGTTGCCACAAGCTGCCAATGGCAGAAGCGCCAGTGCGCCGACCGTGAAATTGCGCCGGGTAGTGTCCATGATTTCGCCTCGCTCGATGCCCCGTCAGCCTTGTTGGCTGCTCTTGTAACCCACTATAGGCAGGTTTTCGCCCGTTGTCATACCCCGTATGTGGGGCTGGGCGATATTCAGCCCTGCAACAGGCGTGCCGCCGCCGGGGCGAAATATGTCAACACCCCGTCG
>JBBQHC010000135.1:0-7699 GCA_038323615.1 Rhodobacterales bacterium
TGTTCTTTCAGTGCCTCGACCACCATCTTTGCGCCGGTCATCTGCCTTGTCATCTTCGCGTCCTTCGTGTCTGTCGTCGTGTCTGCTGGCATAAAAAAGCCCCCGAAGTTCGGGGGCGCATGGGAACCTGTCAGGGCAAACCGTTACCGGCCCATGCGCGTGTCACCTGGAATGGATACATCGGTCATCTGATTTCCTTTGCGTTGCAGACCTTATGCACGGGTTTTCGGGGGCGTCAACATGGTGAGGCGGATAAAATGTCGTTTCAGGGCCGTTTTCGGTAACTTTCTTTCGGCAATTCGCCGCGCGTCAGGCATCATTTCGTGAATCTGTTACCCGCCTGTCACGTCACGGCCATACTGCGACGCCATCCAGCCGGGGGGCGCTGTTATCGGCGTGACCGACATCACAGAATGGGATTTGCCATGAAAGACACCGACATGCGCCATCTGAGCTGGGATGAGTGGGACGAACTGCACCGCCCCGCGCCCGCAGTTACCGATTTCGACAGGGTCGTTGACTTGGCGATGTCACGCCGCGGCTTCATCGGATCGCTGGTCGGCTTCGGGTGCGGCGCTGCGGCGATGGGCACCGGCATGCTGGGCGCTACCAGTGCCGGGGCGCTGACCGTCAGTCGTTTCAGTTTTGCCCCGATCGACATTGCCACGGATTTCACCGTTCACGTGCCCCAAGGCTACAGCTGGAACGTGCTGGCCAGTTGGGGCCAGCCGCTGTTCTCGGATCTGCCGGATTTTGACCGCGCCACCGGCGGAACGTCGGCCAGCGCCGCACGTAGCTTTGGCGAAAACAACGACGGGATGGAGCTGTTCGACATCGGCGGTCGGCAGGTCATCGCGGTTAACCACGAATTCGCCAACCCCGACATCAACCTGCCCGAAAACGCGGACGGTGCCACGCTGTCCGCCGATGACGTGCTGAAACTGCAAAACCTGCAAGGCGTTGCCGTATTCGAGGTGGCCGAGGGACCGGATGGCTGGCGCGTTGTCATCGACAGCCCGCTCAATCGCCGGATCACCCAAAACACGCCAATGACAATCTCGGGCCCCGCCGCCGGGCACGACCTGTTGAAAACGCCCGCCGATCCGACCGGGACGCAGGTACTGGGAACGATGAACAATTGCGGTGCCGGACGCACGCCTTGGGGCACTTACCTCACCTGCGAAGAGAACTTTAACGGCTATTTCGGCAGCACCGACGCGGCGATGGTCATGCCCGAGGGGTTTGACCGTTACGGGATCGCGGCGGAAAGCCGCTATGCCTATGAAAAATTCGACGGCCGGTTCGATCTGGCGCAGAACCCCAACGAACCCAACCGTTTTGGCTATATCGTGGAAATCGACCCGGCGAACCCGGACTCGCCCCCGGTCAAGCATACCGCGCTGGGCCGCTTCAAACATGAGAACGCGGCCCTGACGCTGGCCCCCAACGGGCAGGTCGTGGTCTATATGGGCGACGATGAACGGGGCGAATTCCTGTACAAATTCGTCAGCGCCGGGGTTTACGAGCAAGACACCGACCCGTCCGGTTTGTTGACAGATGGGCAGCTTTACGTCGCCAAATTCAATCCAGACGGCAAGGGCGAATGGCTGGCCCTGACATCGGCGGCGACAGGCATGGACCCGACGATGATCGCGATCCAGACCCGTCAGGCGGCCAGCGCGGTGGGGGCGACCACGATGGACCGCCCGGAATGGGTCGCCGTCAACACCGTCGCGGTCGAGGCCTATTGCTGCCTGACCAATAATACCAAACGCAAACCCGATGCGGTCAACATGGGCGGCGACGCAATGGTCCCGGTGCCGGACAGCCCGAACCCCCGGGCCGAAAACGGCTATGGCCAGATCGTGCGCTGGTATCCCGACAGCGACAATCATGCATCCGACAGCTTTGCGTGGGATTTGTATGTGATGGCGGGCAATCCGGTTGTCCATTCGGATGCCTATGCCGGGTCGCCCAATGTCACGCCGGGCAATATGTTCAACGCGCCCGACGGGATGAAGTTCGACAGCGCGGGCATGGTCTGGATCGAAACCGATGGCGATGACAGCAACGCCGGCGACTTTGCCGGGCATGGCAACAATCAGATGCTGGTCGGCGATCCGGTCACCGGCGAGATCGCGCGGTTTCTGACCGGGCCAAAGGAATCGGAGATTACCGGGGTCACGTGGTCTGCCGACCGGCGCACGCTGTTCGTCGGTATCCAGCACCCCGGCGGGTCGTTCCCCGAAACCGCAGGCGCACCCCGGTCGTCCGTCATCGCGATCAAACGCGACGACAGCGCCGTCATCGGCTGAGGCCTGCGCAAACCCATGTCAGGGGCGTCCTGCGACCCGCCCTTGACGGCCACTCCGCTTTAGCGCGCCAATACCCCGGTCCCCTGCAACACCCCATGTTCCATCGCATAGCGGGTCAGCCCGGCGGTCGATGAAATGCCCAACTTGCGTTTGAGGTTCTTGCGGTGGGTTTCGACAGTGCGCACCGAGATGTCCAAGGCCAGCGCCACGTCCTTGTTCGATTTGCCCTGCGCCAGTTCCAGCAGGATCGTCTGTTCGCGGCTGGTCAGCGGTTCGCGTCCGTCGGCAATGCGCGGTTTCAGCGATTGATGCGCCCCGGTGCAAAGATATTGTTCGCCCGCCATCACCCGGTCGATCGCGGTCTTGATTTCATCGGTCGGCACGTCCTTGAGGATATAGCCACGCGCCCCGTGCGCCAGCGCCGCCGAAATGTATTCCGGGCTGTCGTGCATCGACAGGATCAGGATCCGGGTGTCGGGGCGGCGTTCAAGGATGATTTCGGTCGCACTCAGCCCGCTGAGGCCGGGCATGTTCAGATCCAGCAGGATCACATCGGGGTCAAGTGCTGCGACGCAGTCGATGGCGTCTTGGCCATTCGACAGGGTGCCGACGACGGCGATGTCGTCATAGGTTTCAAGGATCGACTGGATCCCGTCGGCGACCATCGGATGATCGTCGACGATCAGGACACGGGTTGGCAGATCGGCTGTGGTCATGCGCTGGCTTTCCTTACGTCGCTTCGGCTGTCGGGCGGCATCATATGGGTCAGGGGTATTTGGGCCTCGATCACGGTGCCGCTGGCCGACGACATGACCCGCAAGTTGCCCGCCAGTTGTTCGATCCGCTCGGCCATGTTGCGCATGCCCAACCCCGTCGCGGCGCGTTTGGGCAGCGGCCAGACCATGCCCCTGCCGTTGTCGGCGATGCGCAGGATGGCGCCGTTGCGGCTCCCGCGCACCGAAATCGCGACTTCGGTCGCTTCGGCGTGGCGTTCGATGTTGGTCAACGCCTCTTGGGCGATGCGATACAGTGCGATCCGGGCATCGCGGTCAAGCCGGTTGCGGAACACCACGGTTTCGAAATCGACGGCGATGCCGGTACGGGTGCTGAAATCGTCGGTCAGCGCCTTCAATGCCGGGCCAAGCCCCAGATCGTCCAGCACGCCGGGGCGCAGATCGCGGCTGATCCGGCGCACCTCTTGGATGGTGCCGCCAAGACTGGCGATCCCCTTGTCCAGACTTTCGCCCGCCCGCGCATCGCCCAGACCCAAACGACGGCGCGCCAGTTCCAGCGCATACCGCACCCCGACTAGCATCTGGCTGATGCTGTCATGCAATTCACGGGCGACGCGCCCGCGTTCTTCTTCCTGGGTGTCGATAATGCGCTGGGTCAGTTGTTTCAGCTTGGCATCGGCCAGACGGCGCTCGCGGATGTTCAGGGCGACGCCCGACAGGAACACGGCCAGCAGGGCGGCGGTGGTGATGGCAAGAATATAGACCGAGGTGCGCCTGATCCGGGCCTGCACATCGGCGCGGGCGGCGGCGACGCGGGTCAGGATATCGTCGATGAATACGCCGGTGCCGACGGCCCAACGCCAGTCTTGCAGGCCGACCGTATAGGTAATGATCCGCCCCGGTTGGCCGTTGCTGGGTTTGGTCCAGTCGAATTCGTGATAGCCGCCCCCCTGCCTTGCAATGCGCACCAGTTCGTCGGTGATCGGCACGCCCGCGTGGTCGGTCAGACCGGCCCAGTTGCGGTTGATCAGATAGGTCTGGCGCGGTGCCACCAGATTGGTGCCGTCATAGTCGAACACATAAAAGAACCCGTCCTGTCCATAGAGCATCGCCGCAAGGATCCGCGTGACCTCCAGCTTGGCGGCGGCGTCGTTGGGGGCGGCCCGGCCGTAGATATTCACGAAAGCGGTGCGGGCCAGCGAAATGTAGTTTTTCAACTCTTCGCGCTTGGCCTCGATCAGCTGGCGTTCCAGCGCCGCGATCTCGCGTTCCGCCAGTTGTCGCGACTGGTTGGCGACGACGATGGAAATCAGGGCGACAGCGATCAGCAGCGGCACGGTGGCCAACAGAAACAGCTTTTGGCCATAACTCAGGTCTATGGCGTCACGCAGGCGGGTCAGCATGGCTTGCGATACGCCGGAACCGGGCAGGGCGCAAAGGCGAATCCAGTGCGACCCGTGCGGCGACCGGATGTTTGCGCCAACATTGGTCCTGTTTTCTGACCAGTCCGGGCAATTCGACCGACCTCTACGCAATAGTCGGTATTTCAATCCCGCGAACAGCCGTTAGTGTGCCCCCCACGCGAAACGATCTGTCGGCGCCGGGAAGGGGTCGACAACAATTCCAACGGGAGGAAACTTTATGGATCGTCGTTCTTTTCTTCGTACGTCCGCACTTGGCGGCACCGCTGCCGCTGCATCGACACTGGCGGCACCTGTCTATGCACAGGGCAATCGCACGCTGACGCTTGTCACGACATGGGGCCGGGGCCTTGCCGGGGTGCATGACAGTGCGCAGCGCAACGCCGACATCATCACCGCGATGACCGATGGCCAGTTGACCATTGACCTCAAGGCCGCCGGCGAACTGGTTGGCGCGTTTGAGGTTTTTGACGCTGTGACCTCGGGTCAGGCGGATATGTACCACGGCGCCGACTACTACTTTGTCGGCCAGCATCCGGGCTATGCGTTCTTTACTGCAGTACCATTCGGGATGACCGCGCAGGAACTGGCGAACTGGTATTACTACGATGGCGGGATGGAGCTGCACGACGAATTGGGCGGCATCTTTGGCCTGAAATCGTTCCTTGGTGGCAACACCGGGGCGCAGTCGGGCGGCTGGTTCAAGAATGAGATCAAGGGGCCGGAAGATTTTCAGGGCCTCAAGTTCCGGATGCCCGGTCTGGGTGGCGAGGCGCTGGGCAAAATGGGCGCATCGGTCCAGAACCTGCCGGGTGCCGAAGTCTATCAGGCGTTGTCCAGCGGTGCCATCGACGGCACCGAATGGATCGGCCCCTGGGCTGACGAAAAGGCCGGTTTCCAGGAAATCACCAAGTTCTACTACACCGCCGGTTTCCACGAGCCGGGTGCGGGCCTGTCGCTTGCATTTAACCGGGACGTATTCGACAGCTTTACCCCGGCGCAGCAGAAAATTTGCGAAATCGCCGCCGGTAACTGCCATCAGGACAACCTGGCGCAGTTTCTGTCCAACAACGGTTCGGCCCTGACCCGATTGCAGGCCGGTGGTGTCAAGGTTCTGGAATTCCCGGATACGGTCTGGGATGCCTTTGGGGTCGCGTCCAAAGAAACGATGGACGGCTATGCCGGCGACGATCTGTATGACAGGATCCGTGCCAGCGCCGCCGACTCGATGAAATCGTCGTCGGGCTGGATCACCAGATCCGAAGGCCTCTATCGGACCCAACGCGACCGCGTTCTGGGCTAAGATACGATCCGACTATACGGCAGGGGCGGAACAAATCCGCCCCTGCCACTACGCGTCACAACTGGCGTGCGGCAATGTCCGACAGGGGAGAATGACCATGAATTTGGTCGATAGTTGGGGGGGGAACCCCTTTGGCTGGGTTTTCGCAAACCTGATCGAAGCCTTCTACAACCTGTTTTACGCCCTGTTGCACCCGCTCGCCTGGTTGGACTGGGTGATCTGGACGGGCAGCCCCGAAGACAAGGAATCGCTGATGCGGTTCATCTATTACGGGGCCTCGACCGAATTGTTTTTCGTCGTTCTGATCGGGTTCCTGATCCTGACCATTGTCGGATTCGTGAATAACCGGGTGATGTGGGCCGTGGTGCGCGGGCTTGAGGGGTTTGCCAATGCTGTCGGGCGCACCTTTGCCTGGGCCGGGCTGGTCATGGTCCTGATCCAGATCATCATCATCTTTCTGCAACGGGTCTTTGCGGTCAGCGAGATCACCTTTGGCTTTGGCATGGCGTTCACCTTCGACGTGTCGTGGTGGTCGGAAAGCCTGAAATTCTACAACGCGATGATCGTCACCCTCTGCGTCACCTGGACCTTTGTTCAGGGCGGCCACGTGCGTGTCGATCTGATCTATGCGCGGGTCGGCTACCGGGCGAAAAAGACGATTGATATGGTCGGGTCGATCCTGTTCATGATGCCCGCCTCGATCGTGGTCTGGCTGTTCGGCTGGTTTTTCCTCTGGCGCAATCTGGTGGTGCCCAATCCGTCGGCGTCCAACACCCTGGACCAGTTGCTGCAAAAATCGCGCGCCCTGCGCTGGAACGTCGAAACCATCGGGTTTTCGCCCAACGGGTTCAACGCCTATTTCATGTTCAAGGTGCTGCTGCTGGCCTACGTGTTTCTGGTGCTGTTGCAGGCGGTGGCGTTCTTTTATCGCAGCTACCTTGAACGCAAAGAAGGCGAGGCCTCTGAAGGCCGCTACCATGACCGCGACAGCATGGGCGACGCGGCCGCCATCGCGACACATTGATACCGCCAATCAAACGGGAACGGACATAATATGCTTTTCGGACTTGATGGCGTCGAAGTCGGCCTGATTATCGTCTTTCTGTCGCTGTTTGGCGGCATCCTGTCGGGGTTCCCGGTTGCATTTGCCATTGGCGGGGCGGGGATCATTTCGTTTGTCATCGTCGCCTTGCTGGACGGATCGGGCCTGCTGTTTCACATGGGCGTGGACCGCTCGACCGTCGAATATGCGGCGCTGACCGCCCAAGGCATCAGGCCCGACGATATTTCGGTCTTTTCGCACCCCGAACTGGCCCGCGCCGCCGAACCACTGTTTCCGGGCGGCTGGGAACTGGCGATGGACCGCAATCTGGGGTTCATCGTCAACCGGATGAACGAACGGGTACTGGCGGGCCAATCCATCGAAACGCTGCTGGCGGTCGTCATGTTCGTGATGATGGGGATCACGCTGGAACGCAGCCGGATCGCCGATGAATTGCTGACCAAGATGGCGCGGGTCTTTGGCCCGCTGCCGGGCGGTCTGGCCGTGTCGATCGTCGTCGTTGGCGCGTTTCTGGCGGCATCGACGGGCATCGTCGGGGCGACCGTGGTGACGATGGGCTTGCTGGCGCTGCCGACGATGCTGAAAAACAACTACTCGCCGGAACTTGCCACCGGGGTCATCGCCGCATCGGGCACCCTGGGGCAGATCATTCCGCCCTCGATCGTGATCGTGCTGCTGGGGACGCTGGCGGGCGATCTGTTTTCCGCCGCACAAGAGGAACGCGCCGCCGCCGCTGGCTGTTCGGACGCGCTGACGCTGCTGGGTGAACCGGCGGTGGTATCGGTGGGCACCCTGTTTCAGTCGGCATTGCTGCCGGGCATCCTGCTGGCGATGCTTTATGCCGGCTATGCGTTTATCTATGC
>JBBQHC010000136.1:0-7532 GCA_038323615.1 Rhodobacterales bacterium
TGAGGCTGGCGCGGTTTTGGCGCGTGTGCCGTCCCATATGAGCTACAACGTCACGGTTCTGGACGCGCAGCGCAATTATCTGACGGCCATGCTGGCCCCTGACAGGCCCGCCATCCTGACCCACGCGGCCGTCGCCACCAACCATCAGGAACAGGTTGAATGGATCAGCCACGCGCGTTTCACCTCGACCGTGGAGCGCGAGCGGTTCCTGTTGCAGCGTCTGACCCTGCACCGCGATCCCGAAGAAAAGTTCATTGGTGCGTTTCTGCGACCGCCCTTGTATTCGACCGCCTTCAACGTTGGCTTTGGCACCCTGTACACTGCGGTCTATCGTCCACGACTTCAGCAGATGGAGGTCCGCTGGCCGGGCACTGTCTGGCCGCTGTCGATGAATGGCTTTGTTGATACCGGACGGCACGTTCAAATTCCCGGTGCGGCATAGTCGCGCAAGTGAGGCGTCAAACCTAGCGGATGTCCGGTAATCAGGACTGCCGATGCTTCGCACCTCGACGACAAAACTGAGGCCTTCCCCTGACCCGGATTATTCGTTCCAAGGCCATGCCTGACGCAGCATGTTTGGCGCTGGTATCGGTATTGATTGGCGACGAAGGATTGTCGGTCAAAATCACTTGACCCCTTGACCTTCCACTCACTGGAACCATCATATGAAGTAAATCAAGTCGAAAGGGACTGGACATGACCACTCCGACCAACGTCACGCTGTCGATCGAGGGCATGTCGTGTGCGTCCTGCGTGTCCCGCGTTGAACGTGCTGTTCTGGCGGCCCCCGGCGTGACCGCAGCATCGGTTAATCTGGCCACGGAAACCGTGCAGATATCCGGTACCGCCGACACCGGCGCGCTGGTCAAGGTGCTGGCCGATGCCGGGTATCCGGCACGGACCTTGCAGGCCACACTGAACATCGCTGACATGACCTGTGCGTCCTGTGTGGGTCGCGTTGAACGGGCGCTCAGGGCGGTGCCGGGGGTGGTCGAGGCGCAGGTCAATCTGGCCACCGAAAGCGCTACGGTGCGCTATCTGGAGGGTCAGGCAAGCCCCGCCGACCTGATTGCGGCGACGGCTGGCGCGGGCTATGCCGCCAGCCAGCCTGACGCTGTCGAAATCGAAGACCGCAGCGCCCGCAAGGACCGCGAGGCGCAGGCCAAGGCCCGGCTGACGATTATCGCCGCCATATTGACCGTGCCGGTGTTCGTTCTGGAAATGGGCGGCCATATCTTTCCGCCGATCCATCAACTGATCGTCGATACCATCGGGATGCAGGTAAGCTGGATCATTCAGCTTGCCCTGACTACGGTCGTGCTGGCCTGGCCGGGTCGCAGTTTCTATACCAAGGGCTTTCCGGCCCTGTTGCGCGGCGCACCTGATATGAACAGTCTGGTCGCGCTCGGCACTGCCGCCGCTTTTGGTTATTCGCTGGTCGCCACCTTTTTGCCCACTCTCCTGCCTGTCGCGAGCCGCGCGGTCTATTACGAGGCGGCGGCGGTGATCGTCGTGCTGATCCTGCTTGGCCGGACACTCGAAGCCCGCGCCAAGGGTCGCACCGGCGCGGCGATCCAGCGCCTGATCGGGCTGCGCCCCAAGACGGCGCGGGTCGAGCGGGACGGCGTGGTCAGCGATCTAGCAATCGACCAGATCGTTGCAGACGACATTATCCATATCCGTCCCGGCGAACGGATTGCCGTCGATGGCATAGTGAGCGAAGGCGCGTCCTGGGTCGATGAATCGATGATAACGGGCGAGCCGGCTCCGGTGGAAAAGACCGCCGGGGGCGCGGTTGTAGGCGGCACCGTCAACGGCACCGGGGCGCTGGTGTTCCGTGCCACCCACGTCGGGGCCGATACGGTGCTGGCCCGGATCATCGGCATGGTCGAGGCGGCGCAATCGGCACGGTTGCCAATTCAAGGTTTGGTTGACCGGATCACCCTGTATTTCGTTCCGGTGGTCATCGTGATTGCGCTGACCACTGTCGGCGTCTGGTTGGCGTTCGGGCCGTCGCTGGCCTATGCGCTGGTGGCCGGGGTGTCGGTTCTGATCATCGCCTGCCCCTGCGCAATGGGTCTGGCGACGCCGACCTCGATCATGGTCGGCACCGGGCGCGCCGCCGAACTGGGGGTGCTGTTTCGCAAGGGTGATGCCTTGCAGGGGTTGCAAGGTGTGTCGGTGGTGGCGCTGGACAAGACCGGCACGCTGACCGCAGGACGCCCCGAATTGACCGATCTGGTCGTGATGGACGGCTTTGACGAAACCGAGGTGCTGGCCCTGACTGCCGCCGCCGAAACCGCATCGGAACACCCGGTTGCTGCTGCGATCCTGCGCGGCGCCGCGACGCGGGGGCTGAGCGTGCCCAAGGCCGACAGTTTCGCGTCGATCACCGGCTATGGCGTCAGCGCCACGGTGGCGGGCCGCACCGTGCTGGCCGGGGCCGACCGGCTGATGCGGCGCGAGGGGATTTTCCTGCCCGCCGATGCGCCCGGCGATGCCTTGGCCGCCAAGGGACGCACGCCGCTTTATGTGGCGATTGATGGCAAACTGGCCGCCGTCATCGGAGTCGCCGATCCGGTCAAGCCCGGCACCCCGGCGGCGATTGCCGCGCTGCACAAAATGGGTCTGCGGGTGGCGATGATCACCGGCGACAACGCTGAGACGGCGCGGGTGATCGCGGATAGCCTCGGTATCGATACCGTCGTGGCCGAGGTGTTGCCCGATGGCAAGGTTGCCGCCCTTGACGGCCTGCGCCAGCATGGCAAGGTCGCCTTTGTCGGCGACGGGATCAACGACGCCCCGGCGCTGGCCCATGCGGATGTCGGCATCGCCATCGGCACCGGCACCGATGTCGCCATCGAGACCGCCGATGTGGTCCTGATGGCGGGCGATCTGGGGGCCGTGGTCAACGCCTTTGCGGTCAGCCGGGCGACGATGCGCAACATTCACCAGAACCTGTTCTGGGCCTTTGGCTATAACGTCGCGCTGATCCCGGTCGCCGCTGGGGTACTTTACCCGGCCTATGGCCTCCTTTTGTCGCCGGTGCTTGCCGCCGGGGCGATGGCGCTGTCCAGCGTTTTTGTGCTCACCAATGCGTTGCGCCTGCGCCGGGTACGCGCCGCACTTGTCGTCGCCGACGCGCGTCCGTCCGGCATCGCCCTGCAACCCGCCACAGCCTGAGGATCACACCGATGAACATCAGCCACGTTGCCACCCGCGCCGGTCTGCCCGCCAAGACGATCCGTTACTATGAGGATATCGGGCTGATCAAACCGCTGCGCGACTCTAACGGCTACCGCGCGTTTCGCGACAGCGACGTGCACAAACTGGCATTTCTGGGCCGGGCCCGGGCATTGGGGTTCAGCATCGAGGATTGCCGTGCATTGCTGGCTTTGTGGGAGGACAAGGCCCGTGCCAGCGCCGATGTCCGCGCCATCGCCGAGGACCATCTGAAGCAGATCAAGGCCAAGATCGCCGACTTGCAGGCGATGCAGGCGACGTTGGCCAATCTGGTGGACTGTTGCGCTGGCGACAACCGGCCCGATTGCCCGATCCTGCATTCGCTGGGTGCCGGGCCGCGACCGTAGATATAGGTCGCGGTTTCTTCACCGATCTGCGCAATGCCGGACATCGGATAAACTGCTGGTAGCAGAAGTCACAGGATCCGATTTGAACCCTGGCCGTGATTATGTTTGCGTCCGGCGTCCGTCTCGACATACCTCTGCCCTGACGTTGCACCGCAGGGATCGCAGATGACTTTGACCGCCGCCGATATTCTGGCCCGCCGGCTGTACGACGCCGGGGTGCGCCATGCGTTCGGGATGCCGGGGGGCGAGGTGCTGACGCTTATCCGCGCTCTCGCGAAGGCAGGGATCGCCTTTGTTCTGGCCAAACATGAAACCGCCGCCGGGTTCATGGCCGAGGCGGCGTATCATCGCACCGGCGCACCGGGAGTGATGGTCGCGACGCTGGGGCCGGGGGCGATGAACGGCGTCAATGCGGTGGCCAACGCCTTGCAAGACCGGGTGCCGCTGATCGTGCTGACCGGTTGCGTTGATGCCGACGAGGCGCAGAGCTATACCCATCAGGTGATGGATCACGGACAGGTTTTTGCGCCGATCTGCAAGGCGACATTCCGGTTCAGCGCCGGGGCGGCGGCGATCATCGCCGACCGGGCCGTCACCACTGCGCTGGCGCCGCGCTGCGGCCCGGTGCATATTGATGTGCCGATCTCGACCGCCGGGCAGCCGGTGCCGCCGGGCAAGCCGTGGCACAGGGATCCGCCCCTGCCGGCAGTCGCCACCGAGGGGCCGGCGTTGCAGGCCGTCCGCGCCGCCGTTCTGGGGGCAAAACGTCCGGTGGCGATCATTGGTCTTGATGTGATGCAGGAAGCCAGCGGGACCGCCGTGCAGGCAGTTCTGGAACGGCTGCACATTCCCTTTGTCACCACCTACAAGGCCAAGGGCGTGATCCCCGAGGACCATCCGCTGTGCCTTGGGGCTGCCGGGTTGTCGCCCAAGGCCGATGCGCTGATCCTGCCCTTTGTGCAGGCGGCCGATCTGGTGCTGTGCCTTGGCTATGATCCGATCGAAATGCGGGCGGGCTGGCAGCATGTCTGGGATCCGGCGGAAACCTGCGTGATCGACATCGCTGCCGCGCCCAATACCCACTATATGCACCGCGCGACCTACGAAATCGTCGGCCATGTCGGGGCCAACTGCGCGATGCTCGCGCCGGATGTCGCGCCCGCCCCGGCCACCTGGCCCAAGGGCGAGGTCGCCGCGCTGCAACAAGCCCTGTCGCGGGCGTTCCCTGTCGATACCGACTGGGGCCCGGCAGGGGTGATTGGCGAATGCATGGCGGTGCTGCCGCCCGATACGCTGGCGACGGTCGATTCTGGGGCGCATCGCATCCTGCTGTCGCAGATGTGGCGCTGCACCGCGCCGCGCAGCCTGATGCAGTCAAGCGGGCTTTGCACGATGGGTTGCGCCGTGCCACTCGCGATTGGCACCAGCATCCTTGCGCCCGACCGCCCGGTGGTTTCGTTTTCCGGCGATGCCGGGTTCCTTATGGCGCTGGGCGAACTCGCCACCGCCGCCGAGCGAAAACTGCGGACGATCTTTGTGGTCTTTGTCGATGCCAGCCTCGCCCTGATCGAGAAAAAGCAGCGTGAAAACCAGATGCCCAATCTGGGTGTCGATTTCGGTTGGCACGACTATGCGGCGCTGGGCCGGGCCTTTGGCGGTGCCGGTGCGCAAGTGCGCAACCGCGCTGAATTACGGGCGGCGCTGGACGCGGCGCTAATCTGCGAAACATTCACCGTCATCGCCGCTGAGATTGACCGGCAAGGCTATGACGGGCTGATATAAAAGGAGACGACATGACTGGCGCACTTGACGGCATCACCGTTCTTGACCTGACCCGGATTCTGGCGGGGCCGACCTGCACCCAACTTCTGGGCGACCTCGGGGCCGAGGTTATCAAGGTTGAAAACCCGCAGACCGGCGGCGACGATACCCGCGCATGGGGGCCGCCGCAGGTGGTCGACGGGCAGGGGCAGCCGACCGATCTGTCGGCCTATTTCATGGCCGCCAACCGCAACAAGAAATCGGTCGCCATCGATATTGCAACGCCCGAGGGGCAGGCGCAGGTCCGCGCGCTGGCCCGGCAGGCCGATATCGTGGTCGAGAATTTCAAGCCGGGGGGACTGGCGAAATACGGGCTGGGGCCGGACGATCTGCTGCTCGGCCAGCCGGGGCTGATCTACTGTTCGATCTCGGGCTACGGCCAGACCGGCCCGAACCGCGACAAACCGGGCTATGATTTGATGGCGCAGGGCTATGGTGGCATCATGAGCCTGACCGGCGAACCCGAGGGCGCCCCGATGAAGGTCGGCGTCGGCATCGCCGATGTGATGTGCGGCATGTATGCGGCGGTCGGCATCCTTGCCGCGCTGCATCACCGGGATCGGACCGGCGAGGGCCAGCATATCGATCTGGCGCTGGTCGATACGCAACTGGCATGGCTGATCAACGAGGGCACCAATTACCTTGAATCCGGTCAGTTACCGACGCGGCGCGGCAATGGTCACCCCAACATCGTGCCTTACAACGTCTTTGCCGCCGCCGATGGCCATGTGATCGTCGCGGTCGGTAATGACAGTCAGTTTGGCCGGTTCTGCGATTTTCTGGGCTGCCCCGAGATCGCCGCCGATACCCGCTATGCCACCAATCTGGCGCGGATTGCCAACCGCGGGGCGCTGATGGCCTTGCTTGGCCCGATGATCGCCAGTCGCAGCATGGCCGAAACAATCGCTGGGCTCGAGGCGCGTAAAGTGCCGGTCGGGCCGGTCAATACGTTGGACGTGGCACTGGGGTCGGATCAGGCGCTGGCCCGCGAGATGACGGTGCGGATGGAGCGCGATGATGTCGCGCGGGGCTGTGTCACGCTTCTGGGCAACCCGCTCAAGATGTCGCGCACGCCTGTCAGCTATCGCCTGCCACCGCCGCATTTCGGGCAGGACAGTGATGAAATCCTGGGAAATCTGCCGCCCGATCCGTGACCTCGCGGCGGCGTGAGGTGCCAACTCGCGCCGGATGCGCAACCTTGGAGCGGACCAATTTTCGGAGGATCGTCATGTTTCGCGCCATACTTGCAGCCGTATTCATCGGTCTGGGCCTTGCCGCCGGGGCGCAGGATCTGACGCCACGGGACGGCTGGGAGGTGGTGCGAACGCCCTACGATTTCGCCACGCTTGTGGATCGGGTCGGGGCGGCGGTCGATGCGGTGCCAATTGCGATTGTCACCCAGGCCAGCGCCTCGGACGGGGCGCGGGGGCAGGGGATTGAAATTGCAGGCAACCGCGTGATCGGCCTGTTTCGCAACGATTATGCCCGCCGCATGCTTGCCGCCAGTGTCGCCGCCGGGATCGAGGCGCCGATCAGGCTGTATGTGACGGAAAACGCCGATGGCACGGCGACGCTGTCTTACAAGACCCCAACCGCCGTCTTTGCCCCCTACGCCGACGAGGGCGGCGCGGCGCTGGCCGACCTCGCAGCCGAACTCGACACGGTTTTCGCGACCGTCGTGGCCGACGCCGCGGGATCCTAGCGCGGCAGGTTAGATTGCAACGGGTCACAGCCACGTGACACACGCAACCGTCATATTCCTTTTCAACGGCTGGGCATTAGGCAGGGGCCAATAGGATTTTCCGAAAGGCCCCGCCATGCTGTCCGATTTCTGCGGCAACACAGTCTCACTCGACAACCCCGATGCGGTGCAAAGCTGGGATCGGATGCAGCGTGCCTTTCTGGCGCATGGTGCCAGCACCGCCGATCATCTGGCAAAGGTGCTGGATCTGGCACCCGGTTTTGCGATGGGTCACGCCGTCAAGGGGCTGTTCATGCTGATGCTGGGTCGGCGCGAGCTGGTCGGGGTCGCCGTGGATGCGCTGGCGACGGCAAACCAATGTCTTGTCGCAGGCGGCGCGACCGACCGGGAACGCGCCTATCTTGCGGCGCTTGAGGCTT
>JBBQHC010000137.1:0-7502 GCA_038323615.1 Rhodobacterales bacterium
CATCGCGACATAGGCCGGATCGACGGCGTCCAGCCCCACGGCGAGCCGCCAGCGCCCGTCGCCGACAGTATAGGCCCGCAGCAGGTCGCCGTTGCGGTCCAGCACCTCGGCCCCGGTTTCGGTGATCAGGGGGGGCAGGACGGTGGCGTTGATCCATCCGTCGACACCGTCCCGCGCGGCCCCAGTCCCGAACAGGGCCAAGGCGAGCAGCCCGAACAGGCGGGCGGCGCGGGTCATTCGGCGACAGTTATCTGACCGGCATCAGTGCGGGCGCGCATCTGCGGGCGATACATGTCCTCGACCGAGGCCGCTGGGTGGTGAAACGCGCCCGGCGACACGGCGCGGACGATATAGGCCAGCCGGAACGGCTGGTCAGACCGCCAATCGACCGCCGCCAGAAACCTGTCGCTGCGAAATTCGGCGTTCTGCCCCTGCACCGGGTCAAGCCAGTCGAGGGCGCGAATATCGCCGCCCTGGATCAGGTTCGGGTTGTCGATCTCGAACCCCGCAGGCAACGGATCGGCGACCATCAGCCGCGCTTCTTGCATGCCAAAGGGTTGCACGGTCAGCACAGTGACCAGCCTTGTGCCGATGGCCAGATTGTCCAGCGATGCGGGCGTACCGTCCAACGTGTAGTAATCGCGCTGGATCGCATAACCGTTGCCGCCCGCCGGTTCGTTGGTGGCGGGCACCCCAAAGGTGGTCACGGTCAATTCGGTCGGCGTTTGCCCGGTGTTGGCCACAAGGACCGGCGCGATGGCCGTCTGATCGTCGCGCACGCGCACCAGCGGCCCGACCGGCGGCGCACCGTCGATGGTCAGCCCGGTCGCCCGCAGATCGCGGATCAACGCGTTGGCGGCGAGCAGGGTCCAGGTCGCCTCTTGCGTCGATACGTTGCTACCGACGCCGACCAGTCGGCGTTCCAGTGTATCGCGGTCAACGGCGGTGCTGCCCGCCGCAACGGCCAGCGCCAGTACTGCGGCAGTATCGCGCCGGTTGGTGCCATAGTCAGTGCGCCAAATCGCGGTTTCTTCTATCGCAAGGCGGGACAGCATCATCTCGCTGGCCTTGGCAAACAGGGTGTCGGCACGGGTCTGGTCGCCGTAAAACGCCAGCGCCGCGCCCAGTTGTGCCGCCCCCAATGGCGTGGTGAAGGCGGCTGCCTTTTCATCGGCGTAATAGCGCAGATCGCCGATCTGTGCCGCGCCCTCACGCGCCAGCACCATCAGCGCATAGGACAGCTCCTGTCCGCCGGAATCGAAATCTGGCGCGTAATTCACCTGATTGCGCAGGTTGTCGATGGCATTGGCAAAGGTGATGTCGGGCACCCTGTGGCCGCCGCGTTTCGCCTGCGACAAAAAATCGGTGACATAGGCGTCGAGCCACAGATCGCCCGAGTCTGGATACCACAGCCCGAAGGCGCCGTTCGACGACTGGTTGGCGAGGACCGACTGGATCGCCTCGTCGATCCGCTGTGACAACTGGCTGTCGGTCGCCAGCCCCATCGCCACCGCCACGTCATTGAAATAGAGCAGCGGCAGCGCCCGGCTGGTGATCTGTTCGGTGCAGCCATAGGGATAGCGGTCGAGAGAGGCGAGCAGCCCCGGCGCGTCGAAACGGGCCAAGGGACCGACCGACAGGGTGGCCGATCCGGTGCCGTTGACCAAACCGGTGAATACCTGATCGTCGAAACTGAAGGTGTCACCTGCCGCCAAAGTAAACCGCGACTGGCGGCTGATTTCGGGGTCGTTAAGCATGACCGGGACGGTCAGCGTCTTGGTCAATTCGCGGCCATCAGGCGTGGTCACGGTGACGCTGATCGACTGGGTGCCGGGGTCGAGCGCACCGAACGGCAGGCGAAAGGTCTGTTTGCCACCCGTCGTCAGGGTAAACGTCGCCGGAATCGCGCTGGTGTCGAGCGCCAGTCCATCCGCGCTGACCGCCGGTTTCATCTCGCCGGCAGGTCCGTCGGCGTGGACGATTTCCAGCAGCATCCGCGTGGTATCGCCGGGGGCAAGGAAGCGCGGAACCGAGGCAGTCACGACCACGGGGTCGCGCACGATCACGTCTTGGGCCGCCTGTCCGACGCCCTTGCCCGACCACGCCACAGCCATCAGCCGGACAGTGCCGTTGAACGCGGGCAGGTCGAACTGGAACGCGGCCTGCCCATTGGCATCGACCGTCACCGGGCCGCTGAAATAGGCGACGAGTTCTTCAGTCGGCGGCGGCGATTGCAGGCCCATTTGCGCCATTGCGTCGCCGCCCGAACGAACGGTGCCCATCGCCCCGTTCATCCCGTCGATCAGACGGCCATAGACGTCGCGCAGCTCCATCCCCAGCTTGCGTTGACCGAAGTAATAGTCCTGCGGGTCGGGACTGGGAAACGCCGTCAGGTTCAGGATGCCGACATCGACGGCGGCCAGCGTCACATAGGCGGTATCGCCCGGCGCGACGCCTTTCACCTGCACCACCGCATCCAGCGGGCCGCGCGGTTGCACGTCTGGGTTCCAGGTCACGGACACATCCAGCGCCTTTTGGCCCGGATCGACGGTTGCGTATCCCAGCCCCAGGGCGCGGGACGGATTGCGGCTGTTGGCGGCGTCCATCGGGCGGATCACCGTTGCCGTCACATAGGCCCCGGCGCCCCATTCATCGGTCACAGTCAGCGGAATCAGGGTTTCGCCTGCCGTCACCGGCACCGACTCCATATAGATCAGGTGGTTCGACATGACCGTGACAACGGCCACCCCGGCCTCGCGCGGGACAATGCGGAATGTCGCGGTATCGCCGATCGCATAGGCGGGCTTGTCCAGCGACGCGTCAAGCAGATCAGGCGTGGCCGAGGCGTCGGCGGGGGCATACCAGCCCGCGTAGAAATCGATCGCCGACGCGACATAGATGCCATCGGTGCGTTCGACGACGATCTCGTAACGGCCCCATTTCACATTGCCGCCGACTGTGACAGGGCTATCGCCCAACGTCGCGGTGCCTGTCGCGACCCGTTCGCGGGTCGTCACGGGTTCCCAGTTCCAGTTGCCGTTCAGCGAATACCAGGTGTAGCGGGTGTTGACCCGGTTCAGGGTCCATTTGACCTGCATTGCGGCGGGGGTCAGATCGGGGGCAAGGCCGATCAGGGCGAATTCGGCACGGCTGTTTTCACCCAGGTCGTCAAACGCCGGTTTGATCCCGATCATCGGGCCATCGGGCAGCACCGGCGCGGTCAGCCGGCGTTCCACTGGGCGTCCGGACCCTTCGGACAGGCGGGCCGTCACGCGCAGTTCCAGTGGTCGGCCGGGGGCGGTGATTTGTGGCAGGTCGATGGGGACGAGGGACTGGCCATCGGCATCGGTGGAGTCGCCGTTCAGATAGCTGATTTCGGATCCGACGGGGTCGTCGTAGCGACCAAATTTGTAACCGGGAAAGGCAGCAAGAGTGTCAGTCGGGCGCAGCAGCGCCTCGCCTTCAATCGCGAGATCGGCGGCTTTGGGACCGAACAGATACGTGGCGTCAATGGTCAGGGTGGGCATGTCGCCGATGCGGATGACGTCTGGCAGGGCAAGGGTAAAGTCGATGCGTTCGGGCAGGAAATCTTCGACCAGCACCGAACGGGTGGCCAGCGCAGGCGCGTCAGTGTCGGCCTTGACCGCAATCTGCCATGTCCCGCGCGGGGCGTTTCCCGCAACCGGCATGGCGAACACATGGCCCCCGGCGCTATCGTTGGTATCGGTGATCCGACTATATTCGACGCCATCGGGGCGCGACAGGATCGCGGTCAGCGGCACGCCGGGCAAGGCCAATGCCTGGGCATCGCGCATCAGCGCCGTCAGATAGATGGTTTCGCCCGCCCGGTAGGCGCCCCGGTCGGTGGTCAGGAATACGTCGATGGGGCCAGCCGGTTCGCGGCCTTCGACGCCCCGGTCGGACAGGTCGAACGCGGCGTCGGTCAGCGACAGAAACGCCATGTCGTCGGCCTTTTCCACCACCACCAGCGCCGGGCGGGTCGAGGCCAGACCACGAGTCAGACCGGGCGCGAAATGCGCCACGCCTGCCGCGTCGGTCGTCGCGGTGCCAAGCACCGCGTTCGCCTCGGACAGCAGGGTGACTTTGGCGTCTGGCGTGACAGAGGCATCGCCAAGGCCGCGCACCATCACGGTCAGGCCGTCAGTCCCCAGCATGGTGGCGACCCCCAGATCGGACAGGATGAACCACTGCGTCGCTGCGGGTTTATCGTAGGGGTCGGCGCCGGGATAGCTGGCGGACAGGACATAGACGCCAGCGGGGGCGCCTTGCAGCGCCTCGGCCAATGGCACGCGGGTCAGCATGTCTCGATTCAATTCGCGCTGCACGGTGGCGGTGCCGGTCCAGACATCCTCGGCCATCTGGTCGGCGAAATAGTCTTCGTTCCATTGATACAGCGGCTGATTGAACAGACCTTCCTGCATGGTGCGGATGATGTTGCGTTCGCTGAAGCGGCGCAGTTTCAGGGTCACTTCGTCAAGGTTGACCGTTTCAATCGGCAGGGCAATGTCGCCGGTGCGCGGCAGGACATAGGCGCGCGAGGTGAACCGCACGGCAGGCGAGCGGTCGCGGACGTAAGCGGTCAGTTCGACTGGGCGAGCCAGCTTTTCACCCGACGCAGCGGGCAGGCCTTCGCGCAGGACGACGCGATACCGCTGCCCGTGTGCGACGCCGTCGATGCACAGTTGCGCGTCGTTCACGGTGACCGTCAGCTTCGGATCGGCCAGCTGCACAAAGGGTGCGTAATCGACGCCGGCCTTGACCAGTTCCTGATTGAAGACTGCGCAGATGCGCGGTGTCGCGCTGTCGCTTTCGACCTGCGTATCGGTGACCTGAAAGCCGTATTTGGCGATCGCCGCGTCCAGCAGGGTTTCGGTGTCACGGCGGAACTGAATGTCTTGCGCCAGCCGCAGCGCCGGAATCATATCGGGGCCACGCCCGGCGATTTCCAGCGTCCGGGCCATGTCGGCCAGCGCCGTGGCACGGGTATCGTCGTCTAGCGCCCGCAGATAGGCGTTGATCGTCGCGGGCAGGGCGTGGTCGCGGGCCTGCCGCTGTTCGTCACTGTTCTGCGGCATGTCACGGCCCAAGGCGGCGTATTGCAGCCAGAGGTCGGGCGCGTCGGTCACAGCCACAGCCGCCCCGGTCAGGCGCAGCGCACCCAGCGTGTCACCCGCCAGTTGCCGTGCCCTTGCCGCGATCAGCAGATCACCGGGCAGGGTTTCGTCGGTGGCATGAGTCTGGCCGATATCGGCGGCGACCTGGCGGGCAGACTCCAGATCGGCGGGATCAAGGAAATCCAGATCTGCGGCGCGCCGGTCGGCGTTTTGCAGAACGGCTGGATCGGTCGGATAGACCCGCGCCGAAATCGCCCCGGCGTAGGGTTGCACATCGGTCGCGCCGGATTTCAGGAAACAGGCATTGGACCGCTGGTTGAACGTGAACGCGGTGCATTGGGTGCCGGCAAGACAGGCGTTCTGGCAGGCGTCCAGCGTCGTATCAAAGATGCTTTGCAGATCGCCGCCGGGGAAATCGACATCGCGCGAAATGGCGACGTGGCGATCAGGAACAAGGTCTTGCGCCTGTGCCGTCATGCCGAGGACCGAAAGGGCGAGGACCGAAAGGGCGAGGGTCAGGAAAAGCGCGCGCATCGACAATACTCCCGTGGGCCGTTGAATGGCGTCACGGTGGCACGGCGGGGGCCGATTTGGCAACTGTGCAGCTGTGCAGAGCGGGGTCAGGTTTGCTCCACCTTGGGGCGGCTACGCGTCGGGGTATGGCCGGGTGAATACCGGGGCGAAGTCGGTGGACAGCGCGGTGTCATAGGCATAGCCGCCGGTCGCGAAATCCCGGATCCCGGTAGCATCATCGATCCGGTTTTCGACGATGAACCGCGCCATCGCGCCGCGCGCCCGTTTGGCGAAAAAGCTGACCATGCGGGGGCGGTCATCCTTGACCTCAAGAAACTGCGGCGTGATCACGCGCAGCTTCAGCGCCTTGCGGTCGGCAGCGCCGAAATATTCCTGACTGGCACAGTTGATCAGGGTGTCGGTGCCGATATCGGCGGCATGGGCGGTCAGCGCCTTGGCCAAGGCGTCGCCCCAATAGTCATAAAGCGTCGCGCCGCGCCGGGTTTTCAGGCGGCTGCCCATTTCCAGCCGATAGGGCTGGATCGCGTCCAGCGGGCGCAGCAGGCCGTAAAGCCCGGACAGGATGCGCAGGTGGGTCTGGGCGTAGGTCAGGTCGTCGGCGTTAAGCGACTTGGCCTCAAGCCCCTGATAGGTGTCGCCGTTAAAGGCGAGCGCGGCGGGTTTGGTTGCGATCGCATCGGGCGCATCCTGAAAGCTGCGGAACCGATCCCGGTTCAGCCGCGCGAGATCGTCGGAAATATCCATCAATTTGCGCAGATCGCCAAGGGTCTGACCGCGCATGGTTTTCGCCAGCCGGATGGCATCGGCCTGAAAGGCGGGTTGCGTGCCGACATGAGGAGTGGGCGCAAAGTCAAGCGATTTGGCAGGTGAGATGACGGTCAGCATGGATGCGATGTAACACGCGGTGCGGCGATAACCAGTGCCGTTGCGGGTCAGGCCCGCCGCGGCAGGGTGCGATACAACCGCATCACATTTTCCGCATCCGTTCCGGCGGCGGGCACATCGGGCGTGTCGTCGTCTGCCAGACCAGCAAGCGCGGCGGTGGTTGGCCGCAGCAACGTCACCTCGCGCTGCATGCCACGCAAGGCCTGAGTGCCCAGAACATCCCATTCACCCCCCGCGTACTCAGCGAAAGCATCGCTTGCGATGACCGGCGTTTTGTAAGCTTTGGTCAGCGTTTCCAGCCGCTGCACCTCGTTGACGGCCGCGCCAAAGGTCGAAAATGTCAGGCGGTTTTTCAGGCCGACATTGCCGAACATCACATTGCCAACATGAAGCCCAAGACCATAACCGATTGCTGAAAGACCTTCGGCCGCACGCCGCAGGTTCAACCTGTCCATACGCGCCACAGCATCGCGGACTGCGACGAGGGCGGCACCTGCGGCCACTTCGGACGCTTCTTTGTGGCGGTCGCAGGGGTAGATCGCCAAAAATCCGTCGCCGACAAAACCAAGGATTTCACCGCCATTGCGGTTGAACGGGGTCGCCACGGCATCAAAAAAGGCGTTCAGGGTCTCAATGAACACCTCGCGCCCGTGGTCTTCGGCCAGCAGCGTTGAATCGCGCATGTCGCCCATAACCAGCACCGCCCGAATGGTTTCGCCATCGCCCCGTTTGGTTTGGCCCGACAACACCCGCTGCCCGGCATTGCCGCCAAGGTAGGTCGACAGCATATTCTCGGCCAGTTTTTCAAGCACGGTCACCTTGGCGGCTACGGCAAAGTTCGATTCGACCCGCACCAACGTGCGGATCATCTGTTCGGAAAACCCCGCTGGCAGATCGGTAGTCCATGACCCCATCATGCCCCGGCTGCCGTCGTGGTTGAAACCCTGA
>JBBQHC010000138.1:0-7413 GCA_038323615.1 Rhodobacterales bacterium
GCGCCGCCTCGGCGATCAGGTCTTCGCGCCCCTCAAAATGGCGATATACGGCCGCGGGCGTCACCCCGGCCTCACGCGCCGCTTCGGACAGAGTGAACCCGGTCGGCCCGCGCATCTCGATCAGGCGCAGACAGCCCATGACCAGCGCCTCGCGCAGGTTGCCGTGATGATAGCCTTGTTTAGCCATTCCAGAGGTGGGGTCCGCCCGCGATTTTCGGATCGAATTTCCCAAGCGCCTTGGCGTCCTTGCGGGAGTAGTCAAGCTGGCACAGGACTGCGCGGATCGCGTTGACCCGCGCCCGACGCTTGTCATCGGCGCGCACTAATGTCCACGGCGCGTGCGCGGTATGGGTGCGGGTCAAAGTATCGTCGATCGCGGCGGTATAGGCATCCCATTTGGGCAGCCCGTTCACATCGATTGCGGAAAGTTTCCATTGCTTGAGCAAGTCTTTCTCGCGGTCCAGAAAACGTTTCAACTGAGTTGCCCGGCCAATATTGAGCCAGATCTTGAACAACAGAATCCCGTCATCGACCAGCGCCTTTTCGAAACCCGGCACTTGGGCGAACCATTTTTCACGCTGTTGCGGAGTACAGAAGCCGAACACATGTTCAACCACCCCGCGGTTATACCAGCTGCGGTCGAAAAATACGATCTCGCCCGCCGTCGGAAGTTGGTTGATGTAGCGCTGAAAGTACCATTGCCCGACCTCGGTCTCGGTTGGTTTCGTGAGTGCTACGACACGCGCGTACCGGGGGTTCAGGTTGGCCTGAAACCAGTTGATCGTGCCGCCCTTGCCTGCCGCGTCGCGCCCCTCGAACACGATGACGACCCGCTGCCCGGTTTCGCGGACCCAAGCCTGCATCCGGGCCAGTTCGATTTGCAGGTCGTCCATTGCCTTTTTGTAGGCCTTCTTTTTCCATTCTTCGGGGTAGGGGTAGTCGGGGTTATAGACATCGTCGCCATCGGCTTCGAGAATGGTCTTGCGCACTTCCTCTGGGGCTTCGGTCTTGAAATAGCGGCTGATCGCGCCGTCGAATGGCAGGTCCATGTTTGCGTCCTTGATGTTCGACGTCAGTATGGTGGCACGCGACCCTTAGCGCAATCCGGCCCGCGTGGCGGCGCGGTCGATAGCGGCCACGACCGCGGCGGTCGCGACGTGATGCGGCATGTGGCCAATCCCCGGCAGGACGACCAGATTGGCGCCCGCGATCTGGCGCGACAGGGGGATCGAATGGATCTCCAGCGGGACGATCGTGTCGGCGTCGCCGTGGACGATTTCGACCGGCACGGCGATGTCGCCGTAGTGCGCCGATTGTTCGACGATATGCGGGCGCAGCCCATTCACCTGCCGCGCATTGGCACGCAAACTCGACCGACGGATCGCAAGCCGCGGTTCAACGAAATCAGCATAGCCTGTGGAAGCAGTCTGGGGCGCAAAAACGCCGTTGGCGGCGGCGTTCAGATAGCTTTCGGGGACAAAGGCAGTGATCAGCGGGGCCATGATCGCGCCGCCGATTGCCGATCCATTGACCCGGTATAACCAGTCGAGCTTGCCCGGCCAAGGTTCTGAAACGCCTGAGATATCCACCACGGCAGCAATGTTGTCGGGGCGTTCCAGCGCCCAGGCCAGTGCCACCGCGCCGCCATAAGACTGGCCCAGTACGATGGGTCTGTCAGCGCCAAGCTGCGCTGCCGCCGCCTGAAGGAGAATCGCCTGTTCGGCGGGGGATTCGTTGCAGGTGGTGAATGCCCCGGTGCAGGCCGGATCGGAGTCGGTGAACCCCATGCCGGGACGGTCGAACGCGATCACCCGGTAACGGGCGGTCAGCAGGGGGATCAGCGTGAACTGCATGTCACGGATGTTGCCGCTGGCGCCGTGGATCAGCACCAGATCGGGGCCGGTGCCAATGACAAGGGCATGCACCTTGCGCCCGTTCACATCGATAAACTGACCACCGGGAGCAATTTCGGCGGCAATCGCCGCTTCGCGTCGTGAGGCAATAATTTGCACGAAGGCGACAAAGGATACGACAAGCGCGGCGACAACAAAAAACACAGTTTTAACGGTCATTTACGGATCATCCCTGCGGTGCGGTTTGTGTGACATAGCTCTGCCGCAGCGCCGGGCCAGCCTTGCCGCAGCGTCAGGTGCGCCAGTCAGTGCGCTTGCTGCCAATCTCGGCCAGATCAAAGGGAGTGGTCAGATAAGTCTCTGAGATCCAGTTGCCGTACAACAGATGTGCATGACTGCGCCAACGGTTCTGCGGTTTTTTGGCCGGGTCGTTGTCCGGGTAATAGTTGGCGGGCACATTTATCGGCACGCCAGCGGCAATGTCGCGGTCATATTCCTGTTTCAGCGTGTCGCTGTCGTATTCAAAATGGTTAAAGATATACAGCGCGCGATGCCCCGCATCTTCGACCAGACAGGGGCCGGTATCGGTGCTGTCGATCAGCACTTTCAGACCTGCGGCCTCGATCTCGGGACGTCTCATTTCGGTCCAGCGACTGACTGGAATCACCATGTCGTCGGAAAACCCGCGCAGGTAGGGTGAAGTCGGGTCGCAGTTCACGTGGCGCACGCAGCCGAAAGCCTTGGCGTCCAGCAGGTGTTTCTGGACCCCGTGAAAGTGATTGATCATCGCCATTCCGCCCCAACAGACGCCGAATGTGGAATGGACATGGGTCTGCGTCCAATTCATGACTTCAGTTAGCTCTGACCAGTAAGTCACTTCATCGAATGGAAAATGTTCGATGGGCGCGCCAGTAATGATCAACCCGTCAAATTTTTCGCCACTGGCGGCAACCGCTGCAAACGGGCGATAGAACTCCTCCATATGATCGGCGGCGGTGTTCTTGGATTCATGATCGCTCATGCGGATCAGCGACAATTCGATCTGCAATGGCGAGGCACCGATCAACCGGGCAAACTGGTTTTCGGTCTGAATTTTCTTGGGCATCAGGTTCAGCAGGCCGATGCGCAGCGGCCGGATGTCCTGCTGGTCTGCCGTATCCTCGGGCATGACCATGACGCCTTCGCGCTTTAGAACGCTGTAGGCGGGTAAGGACGCAGGCAATTTTATCGGCATGCGCTAACCCCGCGCCGCAATAGCCGCGCCGATCAGGGCGTTGAAATCGTCGGCCGTGCGCACCTTGGCCATCGCCTCGGCTGTGACGGACACGCCCCACCTTTCAGCCATCGCGGCGTATCGCGGCTGGCGGTGCGCCAAGGCCTGCGCATAGGTCCAGCGGATAAACGCATCAGGATCAACGTCGGCCTCTGACAGCTTGTTTTCCTGCAGGTATTCCTCCCAGACCCGCGCCAGAAACGCCGGTTGATAGGCCATCGGTTTGGGGGCGCGATCGAACCGCCGGATCAGTTCGGCGGTATGCGCGGCGGTGCCTTCAATCCAGACCATCAGGGTGCTGTCGGCCAACGCCGTCAGGATCGGATCCTGCGCGTCCCCGGGATCGACCCATTCGCAGATCGACCCGCCAGTGTCGCAGACCACATGCGCATAGCCGTACAAGGCCCGCGCCCGATCGATGAAATGCGCGGTGTCGAGCAGCGCCGACACTTCGGACTGGCGAAACTGGTCTTGCCGGCGGGTGTATTCGGCAAAGGGCAGGCCGCCCTTGGTGGGGTTTCCGGGCTTGCCCAGATAGGTGCTGACCGGGGACAGGTTATCAAAGGTGATGTTGGACCCGATATAGATACTGTCGGTCAGCAACAAATCACGCAGAAACGGCACCTGCATGGCTTGCGCCTTGGCGTTGTCGGCAATCAGTTCGCCCATGTAACGGGTGCCGATACGGTAATCGACCGAGTAGTGAAACCAGTCGCCAGTGTTGCGCAGGATATTGGACACATGGGTTTTCCCAAGGCCCGACATGCCGAACAGCAGCACCTGTTTTTGCGGGGCTTTGGCCCAAGAATGCGGGTCTTTATAGATCATGGGCGTTGGGTAGCGCGGGGGCGCGGGTTCTGCCAGTCAAATCTTGTGGCGGCGCAGCAGGCGGCCATCGATCACGATCAACCCCATTGCGAGCAGCACGAACCCGACATACGCGTGGCTCGGCAGCGCCTCTTTCAGCACCACGGATCCAAGGACAATCGCGACCGGCGGGATCAAGAGGGTCACCAGCATCAGATTGCCGCTGCCCGCCATGCCCAAGACCCGGTAGTAAAGCAGATACGCAAACGCTGTCGCAATAATCGCGAAATAGGCAATGGCGCCATAGGTTTGTGGTGCAAGGCTCAGGTCAAATTGACCTTCTATAACCCACGCCGCCGGCACCATGATCAGGGCTGATCCGGTCAACATCCCTGCCGCCGCAATCTGCGGTTTCAGGCCTGCCAGCCGTTTCCTCGCCCAAAACCCGGCCAGTGCATAGGAGAGCGTGCCACCGATCACGGCAAGCTGGCCAAGCGAGCGCAGATCAAAGCTGCGCAGGTTATCGGTTCCGATCGCCGTGACGACTCCGGCAAATCCAAGGCTCACCCCGACCCCCTTGCGCCATGTCAGGTGCTCGTCGGCGAAAAAGATCGCAGCGGTGATCACCCCGAACACCGCCGTCGCCGCATTCAGGATCGAGGTCAGGCCGGTTTCGATATGCAGCTGTCCCCATGCCATCAGGCTGAACGGAATGACGTTGTTCAGGCAGCCCATGACCAGAAACGCACCCCAGATACGCGGGTCACGCGGCAGGGGCAGGCGGCGCAGGGCGACCCAGATCCACAAGATAGCCATCGCCCAGAACGTGCGGTGGGCGACGACCGTCAGTGGCCCGATTTCATCCAGCGCGATGCGGATCGACAGGAACGACCCACCCCAGATCAGGGCCAGCAGGATCAATTCGGCCCAGGCGCGGGTTGAGAGGGTTTGTTGCATAAGGGCGGTTCAATCATGCGGGCCGGGCGACGGCAATCCGGAACCTGCGCAACGACAAAAGGCCCTGCCGTTTCTGGCAGGGCCTTGTTTGCGATTCCGGTAGGATCAGAACGTGTAGCCGACTTTAAGGCCAATCGCGACGGCGCTGTTGTCATTGAAGACGCCCCCAACGGTTTCAGTGACGGCATCGCCGATCTTGATATAACGAACGCCACCGGAAAGCTTTACGTTGTCGGCCAACGCATAAGAGCCGCCGATCTGCACGCTGAACCGCCCGTCGGTCGGGTCAAGGTTGCTGGTCAGCAGGCCGTCGGAGGATTCATAAGTCATGGCAAGGGAGCCCGAGAACTTGTCATTGAATTTGCGACCGACGCCAAGGGTATAGGTGTAAACATCTCTTGAATAATCGACCAGAGGATTGAACGGATAGCCAAACGAATTGATCGAGGTCGAGGTCCAGTCGGCCCAGCGGATCGATCCGAATACCAGCGTGTCAGCAGCAACCCCGGACTGGAAGTCGAGATTGACGGATTGCGGCAGGGTGTAAACGGTTGGGGCAACTGGCGCGCCGAACAGCGTGGTATCATTCGAGAACGACGTTTCCGAACTGTAAGTCAGCGCCACCCGCAAGGCGATGTCAGGGATTTCAAATGCCCCGCCAACCACAAAACCGACGTCGGTGTCATCGGCAAAATCAGCCACATAGGTGCCATTGAAAAGATTCACATCACCGCTCATCTGCACGACACGGGCACCGCCGTGCAGGCTGAAACGATCGCTGAATTTGTAGCGCGCCAGGGCCGTAATCTCGACTCCGCTCAAATTGGCGGTCGAGACGCCGATGGCTGGGTAGGCGGGGTTTGTGTAGCCCACGGTCGCGCCAACGGCTTGATCAACGATGAGCGCAAACGACAGTTTGTCGTTGATGTCCCACTTCGCCGCACTGGCAATTTGCGAATAGTCGGGTGCCATGTTTCCCGAATCGACGCCGCCTGCCACGCCATTGACGCTCGGCATCACGTAGCCAAAGCTCAGCTCGGCATAATTGCCATTCTCAAAGATCACCGAAATCGGTTGACCCGACCGGTCCAAACCGCCCGCGCCTGCCGTCGTCGTGGTCATCAGCAGTGCCGCCGATGTCGTGAAAAACTTGTTCATGTTCTCTTCCCTTGTACATGAAGCCTCATCCCTAGGGTTGAGTCATAAAGGCCGGGGCGGTTTCCGGTCAATTAACGACGCTACGTTATGCCGCAGTCTGCACCGCAACGTAACAAAATTACCCTAGGTGGTGCGCCGCGTCAGGTTGATCCAGTTGCCGGCAAAGATCACCGCCGCCCCCAGAAACACAAATGGGTCAAGAACTTCGCCATAAATCAGCGCGCCCACAACAGCGATCACCGGCAACCGGGCAAAGTCGATCGGGATGACGATGGTGGCCGGGGCCAGCGACAGTGCGGTCGTCAGGCAGAAATGTGCCAGCAACCCGGCAACACCGATCATTGCCAGCCAAGGCGCGGTCGTGGCCGTGGGCAGAGCGATATCGCCGTCATAACCCGCACAAACAAGCCCGAACACAGCCTGAAGGACAGTCAGCCAGAAGATGATGCAGGTAATCGTTTCGGTGCGTGTCAACCGTCGGGTGAAAATCGCCGACAAGGCGAACCCGATGGCGGCAAGTGCTGCGGGGACGATGCCGGGGCCAATGTTGCCGGGATCGGGGCGGGCGACAATCAGGATCCCGATGAACCCGATCAGCGCGGCAATCACCGACACCCGGCGCAAGCGTTCGCCCAGCAGCAGCGGCGACAGCAGGATCACCCAGATCGGCGCGGTGAATTCCAGTGCGAAAACCTGCGCAAGCGGGGCCACGGTAATCGCATAAAACCACAGATTCTGGCCGGTGAAATGCGCAATATTGCGCAGCAAATGCAACCCCGGCGTGCGTCGGCTGATCTGCCCCAATGTCCCTGCTGCGCCGCCGACAAGCAGCACGATAACAATTCCGGTCAGGCTGCGGTACAGCATGATTTCAAAGGTATCGAGGTCAAGGCTGACCGCCCGCCCGGCCACCGCCATCGCGCTGAACGACCCGATTGCCCCGATCATCCAGAATGCTGCGCGCGTCGTTGGGGTCATTGGATCGGTGTGGCCGCTGCGGTCAGGCTTTGCACCGGGATCGGTTGGGTTGTTTCATCGGCACCGTCCAGCCGGTCGGCATTGGCAAGTGCGGGGAACATTTTTACCCACGCCCCCGTCACCAACAGCGTCCCGACGCCGCCGAATACCGCCGCCCCGACCGGGCCGATCAAACGGGCGACGACGCCGCTCTCGAACTCGCCCAATTCATTGGACCCGGAAATAAACAGCCCCGACACCGACGACACCCGGCCGCGCATATGATCCGGGGTGACGATCTGCACCAGCGTCTGGCGCACATAGACCGAAATCATGTCGGCGCCGCCCAGGACCGCCAGCGCGAACACCGATAGCCACATATTTTTCGACAATCCGAACACGATCGTC
>JBBQHC010000139.1:0-7223 GCA_038323615.1 Rhodobacterales bacterium
CGACATGCCCGTCTCGCGGATGCATGAGCTTCTGCCCTGGAATCGGAAATCCCGGCCCCTCGCCGAGGCGGCATGATCATGTAGCTCAACAAGGTGCATTCCGTCAGGACCATCGACCGCGTCGCTGCCGAACTGGGCGAAACCGTCGACCGGATCTTCGGTCTCGCCATCGATATGGAAACCGAAGATGGCGTGATCTGGGTCAGCCTCGACCTTCCGGTCCATCACCCGTGAGGAACATGAAGATGCCTGCCAGGTCGCCCGCGACATTGCGAAGACCCGCCAATACGACATCTCGATGAAGCGTAAGCATCCGGCGTAGGTCGCGGCGGGGTCAGCGCCCGCGCTCACGGTCCATTCGGTGAGCTCCCGCAGGTTTTCGATACCGAACGGAGTGAATGCGATGACGCTGTCGTCGCCGGGGCCGTAGAACCAGAGGCGATTATCACACTGCTGAAGTGCTTTGGGCACCCAGTTCACAGGCTCGGCCTTGAGGCCGGTCTGAACCGCCCCGGTTTCACCAGAGACCTATAGCTTCATTTCACGCGGCCATATCGGGCATGTCGCGCTGTGCATGGAAGGATCAGCGAGGCACGCCAGGCGGTAGTAATATGTCCCCTCCCGGCAGATTGCTGCCCAATCGCCTGCCCGCTGCCCGGCAACACATGCTTGCATGTGTGAGAGGGAGCAATGGACGGCGCGATCGGCAAAACCCTGCAGATCGACTCGACGCCGTAGACAACGCGCTGATCGTCAACGAATGAAGGCGATCATCGCTTCAGTGGGCGGTCGGGTTCCGTCCCGCTGCCCGACAGGGCATGTTTACATGCATGAGAGGGGGCGCAAAATACGCGCTTGCCTTGCGCAGGATCTTATTCGCCTGGCGCAGCTCGCGGACCTCACGTTCCAGTGCCTTGATCCGATCCCGGTCCTCGGTCGTGAATACGCCCTTCTGTCCGCTTCGCAGACGCGACCCAACTGTTTCGCGCGCTTCTCTGAATGTACTGGACTTCATGCGCTGACAAAGCGGTAGTGTCACTGCGCCGGGGCCATTCGCCCGCGCGGCCCGGACCTCCGGGCTGTGTTTGGTAGCAGCGGGGCGTTTCCACTGATCAACCGAGGAGACGGATATGACCAACCCCGATGAGAAGACGCCGCCTAGAGCGTTTCGGGATTTACTTGCATCGGTTGTTCGCTGCCGCCCCCTGCGTTCGAACGCGAAAGCCGATGCTTGATGGATCGCGTCGTTCCCGTAACGCGCTACTCGGCGATCTGCACCAGCGCGTGCCGCTTCCTTCCTGCGCTCAGCTTGACCGGAGACGCGAGCGCGTCCGCATCCAGCATCAGGCCCGCATCCGTTAGCGGCTTGTCGTCGATCCGCGCGCCGTTCTCCGCAATCAGGCGCTTGGCCTCCTTTCCGGACCCTGCAAGCCCCGCGCGCACGATCAGTTGCACGATGGAGATCCCGCCCGCCACTTCGGCGGCGTTCAGCGTCAAGGTGGGCAGATCGTCGCCTACGCCGCCACGTTCGAAGACCTCGCGGGCGGTGGCTTCGGCGGTTGTCGCCGCGTCGGTGCCATGCAAGAGGGCGGTGACTTCGTTGGCCAGGCGAACCTTGGCCTCGTTGATCTCGGACCCCGCAAGCCGGCCCAGACGGTCGCATTCGTCCACCGGCAACTCCGTATAGAGCTTCAGAAAACGCCCGACATCCGCATCCGTGGTGTTGCGCCAGAACTGCCAGAATTCGTAAGGCGAAAGCATGTCGCCGTTGAGCCATACGGCACCGGACTGTGACTTGCCCATCTTCTTGCCGTCGCTGGTCGTCAGCAACGGCGTGGTCAGCCCATAGACCTCGCCGTCGATCACCCGGCGCGTGAGGTCGATCCCGTTGACGATATTGCCCCACTGGTCGCTGCCGCCCATCTGCAATAGACAGCCATAGCGGCGGTTCAGTTCAAGAAAATCATAGGCTTGCAGGATCATGTAGTTGAATTCGAGGAATGAGAGCGACTGTTCGCGGTCCAGCCGCGATTTGACGGATTCGAAGCTCAGCATCCGGTTGATCGAAAAATGCCGACCGATGTCGCGCAGAAAGTCGAGGTAGTTCAACTGATCCAGCCATTCGGCGTTGTTCAGCATCAGCGCCCCGGTGGGGCCCTCGGAATAGTCGATATAAGCGGCGAAAACCTTGCGGATCCCGGCGATGTTGGCGTCAATCTGGGCGGGCGACAGCAGCGGGCGTTCGTCGGCGCGAAAAGACGGATCGCCAACCTTGGTAGTCCCGCCACCCATCAGGGTGATCGGCTTGCCGCCGCATTTCTGCAACCAGCGCAGCATCATGATCTGGATCAGACTGCCGACATGCAGCGAACTGGCGGTCGCGTCGAACCCGATATAGGCAGGCACGACTCCCCGCGCCATCGCTGCGTCCAGCCCCTGATAATCGGTGCAATCGGCCAGAAACCCGCGTTGCATCATCACCGCCATAAAGTCTGATTTCGGATGATAGGTCATGGTCTTGCCCTCGGTTCGCGCACGCGGCACTCTATACGGGCCGTGCGGGCCAAGGGGAAGCGGATGTTGAAGGCAGATTTCGTGACGGCCTTAGGGGCGATGTCGGGCACATCGCTGGACGGCGTCGATGCAGCTGTCATTGAAACCGACGGCGAAACGATCCGCGCCTTCGGGCCGTCAGCCTATCACCCCTACAGCGCCGTCCAGCAAGGCGTGCTGCGCCGCGCTTTGGGCAAATGGCCGGGCGACGACGTGGCGGATGCGGCGCAGCTGGTCGAGGACGCCCATATCGCGACGCTGTCCCGGTTCGATAACGTCGATCTTGTCGGATTCCACGGCCAGACCCTCGCGCATGATCCGAGCGGGCGTGGCACCCATCAGACGGGGGACGGGCAGCGGCTTGCGGATGCGCTGGGTGTTCCCGTGGTCTGGGATTTTCGCAGCGCCGATGTGCGACTGGGCGGGCAGGGCGCTCCGCTGGCTCCGTTCTATCACTTTGCCTGCGCCAAATGGGCCGGCGCGACGCAGCCGCTGGCGTTCCTGAACCTTGGCGGCGTCGGCAATATTACCTGGGTCGATCCGACACAAAGGCGGCCCGAAGACGCAGGCGCACTCCTTGCGTTCGACACCGGCCCGGCCAATGCGCCCTTGAATGATCTGATGCAATCGCGACGCGGATTGCCCTTTGACAGGGACGGCGCCCTGGCGGCGCAGGGGCAGGTCGTCAACGGGGCGCTCGAGCTGTTCCTCGATGACGCCTATTTTTACAAGATTCCGCCAAAATCGCTCGACCGCGACGCCTTTGCGCAGATGCTCGACCTCGTGCGCGAATTGGACGATGCGGATGCGGCGGCGACGATGACGGCGATGGCAGCGGCGGCGGTGATGCGGGGTATGGAACATTGCCCGACCCCTCCGACACGCCTTTTGGTGACCGGTGGCGGGCGGCATAATCCGACGCTGATGGCGATGCTGGCGGCCGGACTCGACTGCCCTGTCGCGCCGGTCGAAAGCGTCGGTCTGGACGGTGACATGCTCGAAGCGCAGGCATTTGCCTATCTCGCGGTCCGGGTCGCGCGGGGATTGCCGACCTCGTGCCCCACGACCACAGGCGTCGGCGCGGCGGTGGGCGGCGGCATCCTGTCACGGCCGGGTGAAAAGCCTTCCTCGCAGCTTCTTTTGGCAAAAAATACTCCCGCCGGAGGCTCCGCCAGCCGCCCCGGACGCACCCGTATCGCAGGCCGCGCAACCCCGTAAGGTGGGTTTCAACCCACGTCCGGCAATCAAGGAAATCCTTGATGCGTAAATGAACGGAGCGCGCTAAACTGTACACGATCCGCTTCAACAGGTGCGCCCATGCGTTCGCTCGTCTTTCTTCTTTGCCTTGCCGCCTCCACCGCTACCGCGCAAGATCGCTGGACGGGATTCTATGCCGGGGCGCAGATCGCCACAGGCCGGATCGCGAACGCGGCGGACGACGACGGCACTGTCGCTTACGGCGTCCACCTTGGCTATCGTCGCGGCTTTGGCAAAACCGTGATCGGGACGGAACTGGCTTACGACCAGCTTGACGTGACAGGTCGCAAGGGCAACGACGACCATGTGTCGCGCCTTGGTCTGATTTTGGGGCTGGATCGGGGTCGCTGGATGCCCTTCGCGACGATTGGGGCGGGCAGCCTGACCTTCCGTGGCCCTGGCCCGCGCCAATCCAGCGCCGGACAATTCGTCGGACTGGGTGCGGCCTATGCGATCGGCGACCGCCTCGACCTGTCCGCCACCTTACGCCATTCCGCCTTTAACGATTTCGACAACACCGGCGTCAACCGCCCCGTCGATACCATTTCGACCGAAATCGACTGGCGGTTCTAAGCGGGCAGGTGAATGCGAAACCGCGCCCGGATTGCCGTATCCAGGCTTGGATCGAACCGCGCCGTGCTGCGCCGCGCCAATATCGCCTCCTTTTTGGCCGTCGCCATGTCCAGCAGATCGGGTTTTCCCTTTTCCACCCATTCTTTCGGGGAAAACCGGTTCGCCGTGTTCGGATAGACGTGATCGGACTGCATCAGTGACAGGGTTTGGTCGGTTCCGAGGTAATGCCCCGGACCGCCGATACAAACCTGCCGCATGGTTTCCAACGACAGCGAATCCTCTGTCACCTCGATCCCGCGCACACAGCGCATCGCCTGACCCAGCAGGTCGTCGCCCAGGATCAGGGATTCGTGGCAAAAACCCAGCAGCGAGGCATGCATGCCCGCCGCCTCGTAAACCATGTTCAGCCCCGACAGCCCGGCCATGACGTTGGAACACATCTGTTCCCACCCGGCCTGCATGTCGGGCAATTTCGAATCCGCGATGCCCGCCGCAGCGCCGCCCGACAGCCCGTAAAATTGATGCATCTGCGCACAGCCCGCCGTGAGCAGGGCCTGTTCGCCCGACCCGCCAGTCATCGCACCGGTGCGCAGGTCGAGGCCGAATGGCCAAGTGCCAAAGATCACCGGATGCCCCGGCGCGATCGCGTTCACATAGACGACGCCGGCCAGACATTCAGCCACCGCCTGCACGATCGCGCCCGCGATGGTAGACGGTGCCGTCGCCCCGGCCATACCAGCCGACAACAGCAGCACGGGCATGCCGCCCGCGATGCACTTTTCCATCACAAGGCAGGCGTCGGTGGCGAATTTCATCGGCGGCACGACGAAACAATTTGAGTTCGACACGAACGGACGCGCCCGCCATGCGGCCTCGCCCCCGGCAATCATGTGCAGCAGCGCCAGCGCGTCCTCGACGAACCCCGGTTCGGTGAACGACGTGCCGACATGTTTGGTGGTGCCCGCGCAGCAGGCATAGATGGTGTTCAGGTCCATCTCGCGGTTGTCAGGAATGTCGCGGCAGACCATCGGGCGCTGCACAAAATGAATATTATCCAGACTATCGACGATCCGTGCCGCATCGTGCAGATCCTGCACTGTGCTTTCGCGATAATTGCGCCCGTGAACATCGACCATATGCACGGCGGCCCCGGCGGTGCCGTAATGCACCCGGGTGCCGGTCAGGTGCAGGTCGTTGGCGGGGTCGCGCCCATGCAGCGTGATGCCCCGCGCACATTTGGCCAGCATACCTTCGACCAAGGCGCGCGGAAAACGCAGGCGTTTGTCGTCGCCGTAAATCGCCCCGACCGCCGTCATTGCGGCAACGCCGGACGGCGGCGCATCGACCAGCCCGATTTCTTCCAGCGCACGCAGCGCGGTTTCGTGAATCCGCCCGACGTCAGCCTCGCTCAGCGGTTTGTATTGCCCGCCGGACATGCCCGCCCGGACCGGGCGGATATTGTCGGGGAGGGCAGAGGTCCGGGCAGCAGTACGGGCCGCGCGGCCCCCGGCGCGGGCAGGCCGGTTGGGTTGCATCGGCGTTGGCAGGGATAATTCTTCGGTGAAATCGGTCATCGGTCATGGCTTTCTGGATTGGAAAAAGGGCATATGGACGGTCAGGCCGCCATCGGACGCCCCCGCGCCGCACGTCCTCGCCGCGCCCCGATGGTGCGCAAGACCAATGTCACCCTCCAGTCGATCGACTGCATTCCCGGTCCCCATACGGTCGCACGCTGCGACCTGTTGCGCGATGTTGGATTTTGCGCCGTGCGAGTCTTGCCGATTTGCGACGCGGCGTCGTTTTCGGCGATTAAAGGTCTGATGTTATGCGGTCTGCCGATCGAGCCTTTGTCCGTCGCACAAGAAACCGGATCTGGCGATTTTCCGCGGCCCCTTCTGCGCACGTGAAATTGATCACCGGGGCGAAAAATCGGCACCGTCTAGCGCATGCGACCATCGCCAGCAGGCCAAATTTGGCGCATCGCGGTAACGCCTATGTGAAGTCATTGAATTCGCCAAATAAAAACCATTTTAGTGCGGCGAACGGCGAGTAAAACCGCCGCTTCGAGTAGAGTAACATAAAAAAATTGGAGTCACTCATGACCGCATTCAATCGCACCTTGGCCTTGTGCCTGCCTTTTGCCCTGACCGCGCCGATGGCGATGGCCGGTGGCCTGAACGCGCCCATCGTCGAACCGGCACCGGCCCCGGTCATGGCACCGGCCCCTTTGGTCAACCATGGCACCGACTGGACCGGGTTCTACGCTGGTGGCCAGTTGGGTTACGGCAGCATGAAATCGCCGCTATTGACCGACAATGCCGACGGCCTGATCTATGGTGTCCACGCGGGCTATAACTACGATTTCGGGACGTTCGTTCTGGGTGGCGAGGTCGACTATGACAAAGGCAACAACATTCTGGATGCCGCGTCGGGAATCGAGCTTGATTCGGTGACGCGCCTCAAGTTGCGGGCCGGTTATGACGCCGGCAACTGGATGCCGTATATCACGGTCGGCGCTGCGAGCGCGCAGGTGAAGGGTGGCGCAAACCTGACGGATGACGGCAGTTTTGCCGGTCTGGGAGTCGATTACCGGCTGAGCAACAATCTGACGCTCGGCGGCGAGGTTCTGCAACACCAGTTCAAGGATTTTGGCGGGACTGGCAGCAAGGTCGACGCGACGACTGCAACGGCGCGCGTTTCGTACAACTTCTGATCGTTCAGGCGGGGGGGGGGGGGGAAAAAAAAGCCGCACCCCCAAAAAAAGAGAGCCCAACAAAAAAAGCGGGGGCCCCCCAAAAACCGTGCGAAGCGATGTGAAATTGGGCGAGGGAGAGATGGGG
>JBBQHC010000140.1:0-7091 GCA_038323615.1 Rhodobacterales bacterium
TTCGGCCAATGACAACCCGACGATGGACAGGATCACGGGCGGCGCTGGAAGTGCGATGTTTTCGCTGGCGTAGGACGCCGCCATCGCGCCGATAATCTCGGTCTGGCTATCGACCAGCGTGCCATCGACGTCGAAAATCACCAGCCGCAGGTCAGACACCGATTCGGGCCCCGATTCAGGCATCTGGCATGTTGAACGGATCGACCGGGGCATGTTTGACGTCCCAACCGACGAAATCCCACGTCCGCTGCATATGTTCGGGTAAAGGGGCGGTCAGATGCAGCGTCGCCTTGGAAACCGGGTGTTCGATGGTCAGCGACCGG
The DNA here is from genome assembly GCA_038323615.1 of Rhodobacterales bacterium. Taxonomy (GTDB): domain Bacteria; phylum Pseudomonadota; class Alphaproteobacteria; order Rhodobacterales; family Rhodobacteraceae; genus JBBKXP01. The sequence continues at coordinate 324 of JBBQHC010000140.1, forward strand.
GCGTGCAGGTGCATCTTGCGGCTGATGTCACCGCCCATACCGGCCCCCCAGCCGTCGCCCAGATTTTCCTGATCGGACCCGCCATATTTGCCGTCACCGATAATCGGATGCCCGATTTCGGCCATATGCGCGCGCAACTGGTGAGTCCGCCCGGTGATTGGCACCAAGGCGACCCAGGCCGCCCGCTGCGCCAGATTGGTCAGCACCGCGTAATCGGTGATCGCGCGTTTGGCGCCCTCGGTCTTGTCGACCTCGGCGGGATGCACCGCACGCATCTTTTCGTTCTCGCCGCCCTTGCCGTGACCACTGGCCTTGATCAGCCCGTATTTGATCGTTCCGGCACGCGGGTTCGGCACGCCTGCGACGGCGGCCCAGTAAATTTTGCGGGTTTCCCGGTGGCGCATGTTTTCAGTCAGCGCGGCGGCAACCGCGCGGGTTCGGGCAAGGATCAGAACCCCCGACGTGTCCTTGTCCAGCCGATGCACCAGACGCGGTTTTTCGTCCATGCCAAAGGTCAGCGCCTCGGCCAGTCCATCGACGTGTTTGGTGGTTTTCGACCCGCCTTGCGTGGCCAGCCCGGCAGGTTTGTTGATCACGATGAGATGGTCATCGCGGAAAATCACGCAATCGCGGATCATCCGGGCATCTTCGGCGCTGATGTGGCTGCGGGCCAGGGCGGCGGCGGCATTGGATTCTTCTTCGCTGGGCAACGGCGGGATGCGGACCTTTTGCCCGGCCTCGACCCGCTGCGCCGGTTTGACCCGGCCGCCATCGACGCGCAATTCACCCTTGCGGCACATCTTTTCGATGCGGATCTGGCTCAGATGCGGGAACAGGCGGCGCAGATAGCGGTCCAGCCGCTGATCGCCTTCGTCCGCACCGACGACCCTCGTTTGGACCCCACTCATGCGAATACCCCCCGCGCGGCGAAAATTCCGGCGACCAAAGCCATGACCGACAGAACGACCGACAGGACGACATACAAGCCCGCCTGCCCCACTGCGCCGCGTTCGAACAGCGTGTAGGTTTCCAGCGAAAAGGCGGAAAACGTGGTGAAACCGCCCAGGATGCCGGTCATCACAAAGGGCGCCAGATAGGTCGCGCCACGGTTTGCTGCATAGACCACGAACGCCCCCATGACGAAGGATCCGACGATATTGACGGTGATCGCGCCCAGCGGAAAGCCGGGACCGAACAGGCGAAACACGCCGACCCCGGTCAGGTAACGCAGGCTGGCGCCAATGGCCCCGCCAAGGGCGACTTGAAGGAGGGTGCTGAACATGCCGCCCTGTTGGCCCCGCTGGCCGGGAAAGTCAATTCCGCCGCTTGTCGGTATCACGTTTGGCACGCAACGACGCGAAGTAATCAAGACGCTTTTTCAACTCCCGCTCGAAACCGCGATCGACGGGGGTGTAATAGACGCCGCGCTTCATCGTGTCGGGGAAATAGTTCTGCCCCGAAAATCCATCCTCGGCATCGTGGTCATAGGCATAGCCGGCGCCATAGCCCTGATCCTTCATCATCCGGGTCGGCGCGTTGAGGATATGTTTGGGCGGCGGTTCGCTGCCGGTGTCGCGCGCCCCGTTCATCGCCGCCTTGAAGGCGACATAACCGGCGTTCGATTTCGGCGCCAACGCGAGGTAGGTGACGGCCTGCGCCAGCGCCAGTTCGCCCTCCGGGCTGCCCAGACGCTCGTAGGTTTCCCATGCCTGCACGCAAATCCCCTGGGCCTGCGGGTCGGCCAGCCCAATATCCTCGATTGCCATCCGGGTGATCCGACGGGCGAGGTAGCGGGGGTCTTCGCCCCCCGTCAGCATCCGGGCGAACCAATACAGCGCCGCGTCAGGGTCGGACCCACGCACGGACTTATGCAGGGCGCTGATCAGGTTGTAATGCTCGTCGCCGGATTTGTCGTATTTGGCGGCGCGTTTCATCAGACGGGTGGCAAGGGCATCGCGGCCCAGTTTGCCATCGACCTTCCACGCGGCGATCTGTTCGATCAGGTTCAGCAGGGCGCGGCCATCGCCATCGGCCATGTCGATCAGGGCATCGCGCGCGGCACCGTCCAGCGGCAGAGGCCGGCCCAAATCCTGTTCGGCCCGCTGGGCAAGGCGTTCAAGGTCTTTCGGGTCAAGCCGTTTCAGGACCAGCACCTGGGCCCGTGACAACAGCGCCGCGTTCAGTTCGAAACTGGGATTCTCGGTCGTGGCCCCCACCAGCAGGATCGTCCCATCCTCCATATGCGGCAGAAATCCGTCCTGCTGGGCCTTGTTGAAACGGTGGATTTCATCGACGAACAGCAGTGTGCCCTTGCCGTTCTGGCGGCGTATCCGCGCCCCTTCGAACACCTTGCGCAGCTCCGGCACGCCAGTGAAAATCGCGCTGATCTGGATGAAATGCAGATCGGTTTCAGCGGCCAGCAGACGGGCGATGGTGGTCTTACCCACCCCCGGCGGGCCCCACAGAATCAGCGACCCCATCGATCCCGACGCCAGCATGGTGCCCAAAGGCGCGTCGGGGCCAAGCACCTGTTCCTGACCGATCACCTCGGCCAGCGTTTTTGGCCGCAGGCGGTCGGCCAGCGGGCGCGGGGCGTTTACGGCAGGGTCCGAGGGGCTGTCGAAAAGGTCGGGCATGGGCGCAATCTATGCCCCTGCCCGACCCTTTGCCAGCATCAGTGCAACTGGGTCGAAAAGTCGATCCAGACTGCCTGATAGTCGATGCCGCCCATGTTCATGCTGCGCCCGGCGGCCTGCATATCCAGCGAACAGCGCGCCGCCCAGCGATCCCAGTTGGTCGGCAGCAGCGCCAGCATCCGCCTGATGCCTTCTTCGCGCGAGGCGCGCAGCATTTGCATGACCAGCCGCATCCGCACCCGGTGACGCAATCCGGCGGGGATGTCGTGGGCGACGAAACCGCGCGTCACCTCCCAGGTGCCGTCATCGACCGGGGCGGGGCCATACAGCAGGTCATCGGGAATCGAATCAAGCAGCCCGCGCTGCGCATCGCGGATCATGTAGGTGTAGATGCCGCAGCGGGCCGTGGTCGGGGTCAGGCGGACCCCCGCCAGAACCTGGCCCAGATCGTCGTGTACGGCCAGCCAGCGCGATTGCGGCGTGTCGTATTGGTCGTATTCCATGCCCATCGTTTCGGGAAGTTCCCAACGGTTGCGGACGATGAACGATTCGCGGCGAGCGCGAAGGATGTTGGCGAAAAGTTCGCCATGATTGTGCATATTGGCAAAAGACAGAGTGGTACTTTGCATCGCTACCTCCAGCGGGTTAGGGTCACACAACCCTGCTGGAGCCATCCGAATGGGATGGTCAGAGCAGCCTGTAGTCCCTCGCTCGCTGGATGGCTTCGGTCGTGGTCCGGGCCAGCAGATTGGTCCGGGCGGCCGAAAGTCGGGCTTTGAGGGCGCTTTCAGATATATTCAATCGTGCGGCGGCAGCTGCGTGACGATCCCCCTCGGCAATGCACCGCAGGGCTTCAATTTGGGCGTCGGTCAGGGACTTCGGCGGTTCGGTCAGGTCGTGCAGTCGACAGATATGCTGAGCGAATTCATCGATTTCCGAGTCAGTAAATTCGCGATCGGATCGTGAGGCCGAGGCAATGGAGCGCGATTTGATCGGCCCGCAGGAAACCGCAAAGCCATAGACCATGCCGAATGTCGCGGCTTGGCCCAGGATGTTGAACGGGTCGGGAATTTCAATTTCACTCCACCGGGCTGTGCCACTTTGGCTAAACCCCCAGGCTATGATCGGGTCGCGTAGCGCATAGGCCTCCTCGGTATAGTGGTCGGTCCAACCTTGGGGGTAGGTTTGGTGATGCAACAACGGCAACGCAAAGCGGATGTGCAATGCGAAGAAAAAGCCGCCTGGCGCCAGTTTGGCGAGGCGGTCCGTCTGCAAATCAATTCCTGACCTCAAGGACATATCCTTTTAGACAAGTTGATTCAAACTAAGTCAACTTTAGAGTGTGTGTTGTGGTAAAAGTTTTTTTAGGGAAAATCAAATGGATAGACCTGACCCAGATCTGTTGGCCCGGTTGGCTGCGCTGGATGATTCTGATCGTCGGGAGGTGCTGTCATTTCTGGCACAGCCCGATGAAAATATGTCGGAATCGACAACCGGCGCATCGGCTGCAACAGGCGATTCGGCGCAACCCCGCAATTAACGGGCAGTCGCGAAATGCAAAAAGCCCCGCTGGTTAGGCAGGACTTTCATATAGCGTTCAGGCGGCGCCTTAGTCGGCGCTGGCTTCTTCCGCCTCGATCCGTGTCTTGTCGGCAGCGCCTTTGGCAGCCGGATCACGATCGACCAATTCGATGATCGCCATCGGGGCCATATCGCCGTAACGGAACCCGGCCTTGAGCACGCGGGAATAGCCGCCGGCACGATCTTTGTACCGCGGGCCAAGAATTTCGAACAATTTGGCGACGTGGATGTCCTGCTTCAGCTGCGCATCAGCCTGACGGCGGGCGTGCAGATCGCCGCGTTTGCCCAAAGTGATCAGCTTGTCGATGACGCGCTTAAGCTCTTTGGCTTTGGGCAGTGTCGTCTTGATTTGTTCGTGTTCAATCAGCGATCCGGACATGTTGGCAAACATCGCCTTGCGGTGTTCGTGGGTCCGGTTCAGCTTGCGGTAGCCGCTTGCGTGACGCATTTTCAGTCTCCTAAGTGCTTTATACTTTGTGCAGCGGTCAGATGCGTGCCTGCCGCATTATTGGGGCGGGATTGCCCAGGGTGGTCAAAGGGTGGGCCATCAGCCCACCCCGATTTCTTAAAACTGGTCTTCGAATTTTTTCGCCAGATCCTCGATATTGTCTGGCGGCCAATCTTCGACATCCATACCCAGATGCAGACCCATGCCCGACAGCACTTCTTTGATCTCGTTCAGGGATTTGCGGCCAAAGTTCGGGGTCCGCAGCATCTCGGCTTCGGTCTTCTGAATCAGATCGCCGATATAGACAATGTTGTCGTTCTTCAGGCAGTTTGCCGAACGCACCCACAGCTCCAGCTCGTCGACTTTCTTAAGCAGCAGCGGGTTGAATTCCAGCCCGTCGTCGTCCGATCCGGCATGCGCACTTTCGGGCTCGTCAAAGTTGACGAAGATGCCCAGCTGGTCCTGCAAAATCCGGGCGGCATAGGCCACCGCATCGTCCGGCGTGATCGACCCGTCGGTTTCGATCTTCATGGTGAGCTTGTCGTAATCCAGCACCTGACCTTCGCGGGTCGGCTGAACCTCGTAGCTGACCTTTTTGATCGGCGAATAGATCGCGTCGATCGAGATCATGCCGATCGGCGCATCCTCGGGCTTGTTCTTGTCCGCCGACACATAACCCTGGCCGGTGGCAACGGTCAGTTCCATGTACAGGTCGGCGCCGTCGTCGAGGTGGCACAGCACGTGGTCCTTGTTCAGAACCTCGATGCCGTTGCTTTCGCTGATGTCGGCAGCGGTGACAACGCCCGGCCCTTTGGCCTGAACGGTCAGACGCTTTGGCCCTTCGACTTCCATGCGGATGTCGACACCCTTGAGGTTCAGCACGATGTCGGTGACATCTTCACGCACGCCGGAAACGCTCGAGAATTCGTGCAGCACGTTATCGATCTGCACGGCAGTGATCGCCGCGCCTTGCAGCGACGACATCAGCACGCGGCGCAGCGCATTGCCCAGCGTCAGACCAAAGCCGCGCTCCAGCGGTTCGGCGGTCAGCGTCGCCTGACGGTGCGGGTCGTTGCCCGGTTTCACGTCAAGCTGTGCCGGCTTGATCAGTTCAGCCCAGTTTTTGTGGATCATATGTCCCTCCATCCTTGTCAGCCTTCATGTCCAAAAAGGCCGACTCTCGAGGTTTCAAAAAACGTGACCGAGGCCGTGCAAATGGCACGACCCCGGCAATGGTAATGCGGTCAGACCCGGCGGCGTTTCGGCGGGCGGCAGCCGTTGTGCGCCATCGGTGTCACGTCACGGATCGAAGTGACGTTGAAACCGGCGGCAGCCAGCGCGCGCAGTGCCGATTCACGACCCGAACCGGGCCCCTGCACTTCGACTTCAATAGTCTTGACGCCGTGTTCCTGCGCCTTCTTGGCGACATCCTCGGCGGCCATCTGGGCGGCATAGGGGGTCGATTTACGCGACCCCTTGAAACCCATTGTGCCAGCCGACGACCAGGCAATCGCGTTGCCCTGCACGTCGGAAATCAGGATCTTGGTGTTGTTGAACGAAGAATTCACATGAGCAACGCCAGCGGCGATGTTCTTGGAGACCTTCTTTTTGGTGCGCTTTGCGGTTTCGCGTGCCATCTGTCAGCCCTCCTATTTCTTCTTGCCGGCAATGGCCTTTGCGGGGCCTTTGCGGGTGCGTGCGTTGGTGTGGGTCCGCTGTCCGCGTACCGGCAGGTTGCGGCGGTGACGCAGGCCGCGATAGCAGCCAAGGTCCATCAGACGCTTGATGTTCATCTGGGTCTCGCGGCGCAGATCGCCTTCGACCTGCAGGTTGGCGTCGATATGTTCGCGGATCGACAGCACTTCGGCGTCCGACAGATCGTTGACCCGGCGGGCCTGATCGATGCCGACAGCTTCGCAGATCGCTTTTGCGGTCGTGTGTCCGATTCCGGTGATATAGGTCAGGGCGATTGGCACCCGCTTTGCAGCAGGGATGTTGACGCCGGCAATACGTGCCACGTTGGTCTTCCTTTCGTTGCGGGTCCGTGATGCCGGACCCTTTTTTCACAACTGAAGCCCGCAGGGTTCGCACCCACGGGCCGCT
>JBBQHC010000141.1:0-7075 GCA_038323615.1 Rhodobacterales bacterium
CATGCCAGCGTAGTAGCTTGCGTAAGTGCCGAAGTTACGCAGGTAGAAAGAAAAGACCGAGGCCAGGATTGTCCACGCGATTGCGGTGAAGACCACACCCGGCCAGATATTGGGAAATCTCGTCCGGCGTGCCGGAAGCAAGACGTGCGCTACAAAGAGCGCGAACACGAGGATGGTCGCGGCAGCAGGGACGCGGATCAAGCTGACCGTAACCGACGCGGGATCAAAACCCGGCAAGAGTGCGTGCAGCCACGATCCGGCTCGCGGCGCGAGGACTAGAAGGTAGCCGACCACGACGAGAATCATGCTCGCAAGGATGACCATCGCGATCTGGACGCCAAAGAGCACGACCGTGGAGCGGGTTTCGCGGATGCCATAGGCTCGGTTCAGTCCGACACGAACGCCGTCGACGCCACCAACCGCGAACCAGATCGTCAGGAGGACACCGATACTGAGGACGCCGAGGCAATCTGTAACCGGCTACCTTCCGGCCTTTTTGGCACGAAGGAAGCCCGATGAAGAGATTGCCGATGCGGAAGATACGAGACGTTTTGCGGCTATCAGCCGAGGGTCTGTCGACCCGCCAAATTGCGACGAGCCCGGCGATTGGGCGCACCACCCTTCAGGGCTATCTGGATCGCGCCCGTGATGCCGATCTGGGATGGCCACTGCCAGACGATTTGTCCGACACCGACCTCGAGCGACTGATCTATCCGCGGACGGCGCGTGATGTTTCTAACCGTGCGACCCAGCCTGACTAGGCGCATATCCACCGTGAGCTGCGCCGCAAGGGCGTGACGCTGTCGCTGCTGCGGGAGGAATATCGCGCCGATCACCCGGGGGCTCAGGCTACTCCCGGTTCTGCAAGTTTTACAAGCGGTGGGAACCCCCATGCCCATAGATAAAGACCCGGTTCGAAGGGCAGGGCGCGTTGTGCGCTTGCCTCGACAGTCATTTTTCTGACAGTATAGGTCTAGTGTCAATCGCCCGCTGCGGGCGATTGACATACAATATCCGGTATGTGCCGGGCAGGCTGCGGGAAAAAAGCAATGACGATTTTTCGACGGACGGGGCATGCCCTTGGCGCGTTTGTGCTGGTGTTTGGGCTGGCATCCTGCAGTTCCTTGCCGCGGGGTGCCGGGCTCCAGAAAGAGGTGCTTGAGGTGAACGCCGCCCGCAATGGCGCGGTGCGCGATTTCTCGGTCGCGCCGGTCACCCGCAACCTGCTTGATCTCTATGACAAATGGCCCGCCGTCGGCGAAGACGGGCGGGCCTGGATCGACCGCGTCGATCAGCCCGCCAACCGGATCATCGCGCCCGGCGACAGCATCACCGTGACCATCTGGGATACCGAAGACAACGGCCTGCTGACCTCGCCGGGGCAGCGGTCGGTGACGTTGTCCGACATCCGGGTATCGTCGGCGGGGGCGGTGTTCCTGCCCTATATCGGCAACATGCGAATCGCCGGGATGTCGCCGGAAACCGCCCGCACCCGAATCGAAGAGAAGTATATTGATGCGGCCCCCTCGACCCAGGTCCAGCTGGCGCTGACCGAAGGGCGCCAGAACACCACCAGTCTGGTCAGCGGAGTCGCCGCCCCCGGCGTCTATCCGCTGCCCGACAGCGATTTCACCGTGATGGGCCTGATCGCCCAGGGCGGCGGCGTCAACAACGGGCTGATCAATCCGCAGATCCGTCTGCAACGCGGCTCGCGGGTCTTTGCGACCTCGGTGGCGCGGCTGCTGAACAACCCCCAACTCGACACCACGCTGACCGGCGGCGACAAGGTCTTTGTCGAGGCCGACACCCGGACCTTTCTGTCGCTGGGCGCCGCCGGAACCGAGGCGGTGCATCCCTTTGGCAAGGACCGGCTGAGCGCGCTCGAGGCGATGGCGATCACCGGCGGTGTCGCCGATGCGCGCGCCGACCCGCAGGGCATCCTGATCCTGCGCCGCTATCCGGCAAGTGCGGTGCGCCCCGATGGCAGCGGCCCGGCGCAGGAACGGGTGGTGTTCACCATCGATCTGACCAGTGCCGACGGGTTGTTCAGCGCCGGCGAATTCCGCATCCGCCCCGGCGATCTGGTCTATGCGACCGAAAGCCCGGTGACGGCGGCGCAAACCATTTTTGGCCTGATCGGCAGCAGCTTCGGGCTGGCCCGTCAGGTGGGGACGATCTGATGCCGGTATCGCAGACAATCACCCCGGTTATCCTGTGTGGCGGGGCGGGCACCCGGTTGTGGCCGCTGTCGCGCAAAAGCTATCCCAAACAGTTCGCCCCCCTGCTGGGCCCCGAAAGCCTGTTTCAGACCTGTGCCCGCCGGCTCAGCGGCGCTTTCGCCAAGGGCGCCTTTGGCTTTGCGCCGCCGGTCACTGTCACCGCGTCGGATTTCCGCTTTGTCGTCGCCGAACAGTTTGCCGCCATCGGGATCGACCCCGGTGCGGTGCTGATCGAACCGGACGGGCGCAATACCGCCCCGGCGGTGCTGGCCGCCTGTGCCCATGCCGTCGCCGCCGATCCGGACGCGGTGCTGCTGGTCGCCCCCAGCGACCATGTGATGCCCGATATCGCCGCCTTTCACGCTGCCGTCGCCATCGGCATGCAGGCGGTGGCCAAGGGGCAGATCGTCACCTTCGGGATCCGCCCCGACCGCCCCGAAACCGGCTTTGGCTGGCTTGAACTGGCCGCCGATCCGGCGGCCGATCCAAATGCGACCCGGCCGCTGCGCCGGTTTGTCGAAAAGCCCGATGCCGCCAACGCCACCCGGATGCTCGCGGCGGGCACCTATCTTTGGAATGCGGGGATATTCCTGTTTGCCGCGAGGGACATGCTGGCGGCCTTCGCCGCCCATGCCCCCGCCCTGATCGATCCGGTGCAGGCGGCTGTCACCGGGGCGCAGAGCGACCTTGGGTTTCTGCGCCTTGACCCTGCCCCGTGGCAGGCCGTCACGCCGGTATCGATCGACGTTGCGGTGATGGAAAAGGCCGCCAATCTGGCGGTGGTGCCGTTCCACGGCCGCTGGTCCGATCTGGGCAGCTGGGAGGCGGTGATGCAGGAAACCGCAACCGCCGAAACCGGGGTTGGCGCCGATCTGGTCTGTACCGGGCCGGCGGTGGCGATCGACTGCCACAACACCCTGCTGCGCGCCGAAAGCCCCGATCAGGTCGTCGTCGGGCTGGGGCTGGAGGGGCTGATCGTGGTGGCAATGCCCGATGCGGTGCTGGTCGCCGACAGATCGCGCGCCCAGGACGTCAAGGATGCAGTCGCCGCCCTCAAGACCCGTGGCGCGGCGCAGGCCGAAAATTTCGCCCGCGATCACCGGCCCTGGGGCTATTACGAAACCCTCGCCCTGGCCGACCGGTTTCAGGTCAAGCGGATCGTCGTCAAACCCGGCGCCGCGCTGTCGCTGCAAAGCCATATGCACCGGGCCGAACACTGGATCGTGGTGTCGGGCACCGCCCGTGTCACCGTCGATGACACTGTGCGGCTGCTGGCCGAAAACGAATCCGTCTATGTGCCGCTGGGGTCGGTGCATCGGATGGAAAATCCCGGCCGGTTGCCGATGGTGCTGATCGAGGTGCAGACCGGCGCTTACCTTGGCGAGGATGACATCAAGCGATACGAAGACGTCTATGCCCGCGGGACCGGGCCGCGCGGTTAGGGCTTACTACGGACCTCCAACGGGAAACCGGAGCGGCAGACGGTACAAAACCGGCCACTTCATGTTTAGTAACGGGTGGTCGCAGTTGTGGGACCGACATCGGGGATTTCCATCAATCCCTGCATGTCGACGTCCGACTTGGCCAGAGCCCTGATTTCGGTGTCGATCGTGCCGATTCGGCCGTTGATTGCATCCAACTCCATCGCCATGTCCGATAGCATCAACAGGATGCGCTGCCACAGATCCGCTGTGCTGTCTTGCGCCAATCTGATCAGCTCTTTCTGGAAGGTGTGTCGGCCGGTTCCAACGCGGCTACCCGATTCCATCGCCGTAATCACAATGATCGGCGTCGCAGCGTAGTCAGCAATGCCACGGATATATCAACATAGTGAAATGCCGTCCCGCTCTGGCATCATGATGTCAAGGAGGCAGCAATCGAATGGAGTCTCGGCCGCTATTGTCAAGTCCATTGCCATCTTTCCGGACGTTGCCACGGTCACGCTTTCCGGACGTTGCCACGGTCACGGTTCCAAAGCCACCATGACCGGTTCATACCTCAAAATGTCCAAAATCACTTCGTCGTCATCAACGGCGAGATTTTTCATTTTCATGGTGCCCTAGATAACGCAACAACGACTCGATGACGAACAACATGTCTTCAAGATGATTGCCGCCCTATGTCTGCAACCTGACGTAGAATACTTGCAGCGGTAAGGCAAAAACGCAATTTTTGGGCAACTGCAGACGTCCAAAGGTACGCAGACCTAGACTTAATGGGACGAACTGCCTTCCCCCCAGCCGCGGTTATGGTTGCGGGCATAGCTGAAAAGAGGGCATTAGACTTTTTGAACGCGTATTCCTGCTCGCCACATCCCGTTCCCCCGGACTGGTTGCGCGATTGGGCAAAGCCAGGTCAAGGCCGCACCTTCTTCAAGGATGCAAAGCGCGAGGAACCGTCTACGGCAGACCGGAAGGTCAACGCGACCACGGCGCCGATCCCGGGCATCGTCATCATTCGCCGACAGACGAGGTCTTCCTTTGCCAACTGGCACACCGGTCGTTCCGGCCCGGCCAACTCCCCCGCAACTTGGTCCGGGCGCGAAGCATCGGGGCCGAGCCTTTTTGGAGGTTCTTGTTCAGTTTAGTACGATACTTAATACAATACGCCCCACTGCCGTTGCTTGAGAACCCCCGTTGGCTTTTGGGGATAGGCCGCACTTTCGCCAAAGCCATAATTTCGCCATAAGGTTGAAACAGGTGTGTTTCAGATAACCGTCGGTGCGCACTTGAAACGGATATATGCGCTATCTGAAACAGGATCAGTTGCGATTCGCACTCGCGCCACACGCCTCTAGGTTGTTAAGCTGGAAGAATGCGGAGTTGGAGATACCCCCTATGATAGTCGGATACGTTTCGGTCGGTGCTCTTGCAGGTCTGCTTGCATCCGTCCTTGCACTTCTCGTTGGAGCCTCGTTCTGGTTCGCGCTCGGCCTTTTCACTTTAGTCGGTGCGGCCACTCTGGTTCTGCTCCCAGTTACCCGGCTCTTGTCGGGCCGTCTCGCTGATCAAGCCGACGCCCCAACCACCGCAGATCGCTGGTATCCGCAAGGCAATGCGCCACTGGCCGATCCGTCTTCTGACCAACTGGTTACGGCCACTGAAACTTCGATGAGAATCCTTGCGGTCGATGACGACCCTTTCATCCTGGAACTCGTACCGCTAATCTCGGCGAAGGCGGGATTTGCCGAAGTAACGCCCGCTGCATCCGGCGTAGAGGCGTTGGGATTGCTGGTGAACTCCGACACCATCTTCGACTGCCTCCTGCTAGACATCAGCATGCCCGGCATGGATGGTATCGAACTCTGTCGACGGATTCGTCAGATACCCGACTACCACCAGACGCCAATCGTTATGCTCACCGCGATGCGAGACATACAAAACATGGGCGACGCCTACCGGGCGGGTGCCACGGACTATGCAACCAAACCCTTCGATATCGAAGAACTGAGCACGCGCCTGCGGATGGCGCAGGAAGCGGTCCGGGCCCAGCGCGAGACCGGCCCTGTCAGGCAGGAAGGCTCACGATACCACCATCGGAATCTGATACCCAGCCACAGCTTGGAACTGCCTGACGAACTGCATCTCCAAGGTATGGAAAGCCTTGTCGATTACACCGCCCTGTCGAGCTATCTGACCCAACTGCCTCGTAAAAACGTGAACGACGTCCAAGTGTTCGCCGTCAGCATTGATGGGATCGAAGCGGTCCACACGCGATCTTCGTCCCAACGGTTCGCCGCGCTACTCGAAGATCTTGCATCTGTGGCAGCCGGTTGTTTCGAAGCCGATCGAACCGTCATGGCCTACAGTGACAACGCGACCCTTCTGGTTGCGACCAATTCAGTGAACCCGCTGCCTGCAATCAATATCGAGATCGACATCGAGAGACGGCTGCAATGCTATGAGACCGAAAATGTTCCAGGCGATGGCAGCGGAACGCTAGGCGTATCAGTTGTCGGACCGGTAAAACTGCAAGGCGCAAAGGCCGATCGAGCACGGATAACAACAGATCTCGTGATCGCACTTGCGGGAAATAGATCGCTCAACAAACAGAGTAGACAAATTGCGGGCTTGTCTAAGCGCTAGCGCGGCGGTTCTATGCACTCCGTTCTCACGGTAATTGCTGCAGTTCGCCGCTCGAGTCCGCAATCCGCTAAGTGCTATGATGGCCGGAAAGATAGCCCGCAGGCGGGAAATCTTCGCCCTGGGTGCATAACTGGGCCCTTTTTCCCGCGCGATAGACAAGGATGCCTTGAGTCATAATCCGAGTGCAGGGGATCGCCGCTGCTTTTCGATACCGTGAAACCAGTGAGACGGTTGCCCGTGCGGTCTAGGCGTCTGGCGCTTGCCGCACACATGCCTGGCGCGTCTCTCTCTGAGACGCCCGTGCCTGGTCGCGAAGGACGTCGTAGGCACTGATTATCCGGACGACGGTCGCGGCTCCCTGTAGAGCTCCGACATCGGCCGCGGCGCGTGTCTGGTGGCGGTGGCTGACCGCGCATTTGTCTTCTTCAGAGGCACCTACACGCGCGGGATCTACGATAACATGAAGACCGCGGTCGAACCCGTGTTCATCGGCAAAGAGCGCCTCTACAATCGACGCTCCGTTGAAGTCCACGCCTATGCCGAGAAGATCGTCATCCGGCAGGACGGGGTCGTCGTGGCAGAACATTCTCGCTGCTTTGGCAGGAACGAGACGGTCTACGATCCTTGGCACGGTAATCCCCCCATTTTTAACGGGGTGCGGTCGTAGAATTTACGCGGCCATTTTCAGTTTCTGTGCGGGTGTGATGCCGCCGATGCCCATGTTCGGGCGGTCGTTGTTGTAAGTCCATAGCCATTGCGTGGCGAAGTCCT
>JBBQHC010000142.1:0-6970 GCA_038323615.1 Rhodobacterales bacterium
ATATCGGGGTCAAGCGGGGCGACATTCAAGTGCTTGGTGTCGCGTCGTATGCGGCGCCAGTACTATCTACACTGGTGTTGATCGCCGCTGGCGTCGCGGCGGCGTCATGGACGTTGCTGGGGGCCGCAGGTTTGATTGCCGCAGGTGCGGCGCTGGCCGCATGGACCAGCGCCAGACTGGTCTAGTGCGCGGTGGATAGCCGCGAGATTTCTTCCTTGATGTGGAGTTTTTGTTTTTTCATCCGCGCGATTTCAAGGGCGTCGACCGCCGGCGCGCGTTGCGCCACCTCGACAGCGTCCGAAAGGGTTTGGTGTTTCTTCTTCAGCTCCGTCAGGTGCGAACCGATCGTCATGGGCGTCCTCCTTTGCGTGGTTGAATAGGGTCAGTGCATCACAGTTTTACAACTCTGTCACCTGTCAAACTGGTGCGCGGGCCAATGCGGTCAGAATCGCGCCGAAACATTGCCAAAGAATTAATCGTCGAACGGCAGTGCGGCCCCGTCACGCAAGGCAGCGTTGACCATGTCAGCATAGCCCGCGCCATCGTGCAGGATCAGCGGCGCAGTCAGCCGGAACGGCGCCCGGCCATCCTTGCGGGCGTGCAGCAGGAACAGATCGGGCGCGCGCCCGGCGCGGGCGGCAATGGGGCGCACCGTGACCGACCCCAGCCGCCCCGGCAGCAACCCCAACAAATCGGGCAGCCGTTCGATCCGCAGGATCAGCGTAAATTGCCCCTTGGGCGTCAGCCGTCGTGCGGCGCAGTCGATCCAGTCGGCAAGTGCGGTTTCGCCGCGCAGGGCGGTGTCGCGACCCGGATCGTTGGATCGGTTGCCCGTGGTGCGGTCGAAATAGGGTGGGTTGGCGATGACGTGGTCGAAATTGCGCTGCCGCAGATCGGCGGGCAGGGTGCGCAGGTCGGCGGTAATCACGTCGAAAGGTAGCCGATTGGCCGCTGCGTTTTGTCGAGCCAAATCGGCGTAGTCGGGTTGCAATTCGACGCCTGTCACCGCCACTCCGGCCCGTTCTGCCAGACACAGCGCCGCCACGCCGACGCCGCAGCCCAGTTCCAGCACCGTTTGCCCGGCCACCGCAGGCACCGCTGCCGCCAACAGCACCGCGTCGATTCCGGCCCGATACCCGCGCACCGGTTGCGCCACGTGCAGCCGCCCGCCCAGAAAAGCGTCCCGTGTTGTGTCAGTCACTGTTTGGTTCACTGGCCCAGGTCGATGTTGTTGTCGCGCATTACGACGACTGCCGCGCTATGGTCACGGTCGCGCACCATCAGGCGGCGCGGCAATATGCCGATGGACCCGTCAAGGATGCTCATGTTTACGTCAAGCTCGAACCATTCTATACCTTCGCCGCCCAAAAGGGCGGTTGCAAAAGCAACGACAGTAGGGTCATTCGTGCGCAAAAGTTCCTTCATATCCAACAGACCTAAGGTGGCGTTTTGCCTTTGTCCATCACCGTCACGGAGCCGTGCATGAGCCTTGATATTGCCGCCACCAAGCCGCACGAGGCGCTGGCGCATGCGCTTGCCGATGATCTGGATGCGGTCAATGCGATGATCCTGGCGCGGATGGCGTCGGAACATGCGCCACGTATTCCCGAAGTCACGGCGCATCTGGTGGGTGCCGGGGGCAAGCGGTTGCGCCCGATGCTGACCCTCGCCGCCGCCCGGCTGTGTGGCTATGGCGGGCCGTATCACGTGCATCTGGCGGCGACGGTTGAATTCATTCACACGGCGACCCTGCTGCACGACGATGTGGTCGATGCCAGTACGCAGCGGCGTGGTCGCCCCACCGCCAATCTGCTGTGGGACAACACGTCGTCGGTTCTGGTCGGCGACTATCTGTTCGCCCGCAGCTTTCAGTTGATGGTCGAAACCGGATCATTGCGGGTGTTGGACATTCTGGCCAACGCCGCCGCCACCATTGCCGAAGGCGAGGTGCTGCAACTGACCGCCGCCGCCGATCTGACGACGACCGAAGACACCTATCTACGTATCGTGCGCGGCAAGACGGCGGCGCTGTTTTCGGCGGCGACCGAGGTCGGCGGCGTCATCGCGGGTGTGCCCGAGGCGCAGGTCAGGGCGCTGTTTGCCTATGGCGATGCCTTGGGCGTGGCGTTCCAGATGGTCGACGACCTGCTGGACCTGACCGGCGGCGATGCCATCGGCAAAAACGTCGGCGACGATTTTCGTGAACGCAAGCTGACCCTGCCGTTCATCAAGGCGATTGCGCTGGCCGATGCGGGCGAACGGGCGTTCTGGGAACGCACGATTGCCAAGGGCAAGCAGGACGCGGGCGATCTGGATACCGCATTGGCGATCCTTGCGCGGCATGGCGCATTGGATGCGGTGCGGTCAGAGGCCATCTGCTGGGCCACCAAGGCGCGTGCGGCGCTGGACCCGCTGCCGGATCATCCGATACGCGGGATGCTGGCCGACCTTGCCGATTATGTGGTGGCGCGGCTCAGCTAAAGCGAATTGACTTTCGATAGAATCGCAATTCGCCCCAAGACCGGGCGATTTGCAATACCTTTGGCTGAGTTAAAACTCATTTCGCGTTGAGCATTTCCGCCGGGACAACCCACCACGCCATTTCGCCGACCTGAATTGCGCGGGCGACCTGCCGCGCCGCGCCCATGTCGCGCACCAGCCCGATGCAGGTGGCGCCGGACCCCGACATCGTGGCAAACCGCACCGCTGGGTTGCGACGCAAGGCGGTCAATGCGGCGGTGATCGGTGGGGCGATTGTCACGGCGGCGGCCAGCATGTCGTTGCGTTGCGCCGCCAGCCATTTGGCGAAACCGTCAAAGTCGAGGCCATCCGGCAGGCTGTCCATCTCCGGATTATGCTTTTGTTTCATCGCCGCAAAGACCGCGCCGGTCGCCACCGGGACGCGCGGATTGACCAGCACCAGCGCACAGGGCGGCAGGGCAGGGGTGGGACGCAGGGTGTCGCCGATTCCGGTCATCAGGGCCGGGGACGGGGCGCCGATGCAGACTGGTACATCGGCCCCCAGCGTCAGCACGCTTCTGTCACGGGCGGTCAGCGGCGGCACTTTCCACAGGTCGGCCAATAACCGCAGGGTGGCGGCGGCATCGGACGATCCGCTGCCGATACCCGCAGCGTGGGGCAGGCATTTTTCAAGGTGCAGCGCCGCGCCTGCCGTCACCCCCCGCGCCTGTTGCAGCAGCCGCGCAGCGCGCCAGATCAGGTTGCTGTCGTCGGCGGGCACACCTGTCGCGAAAGGGCCGCTGACCGTCAGTGACAATTCCTGGGCCGGACGCGCCGTGATCCGGTCATTCACATCGGCGAACACCACCAGCGATTCGAGCAGGTGAAAGCCGTCGCTGCGCTGGCCGGTCACGTGCAGGGTCAGGTTGATCTTGGCGGGTGCCCCGGTTGACCCCGTGATCGCGAGGGCGTTAGCGATCGTCACGTGCAACGCGCAGAGGGTCGGCGCCCTCTTCGGCCAAAACGGCGTCCAGGCCCTTGTTCAGCTTGGCCCGAATCCGGTCGGCCTCGTCGGTTTCGGGATTGAATGACAGGGCGCGTTGCCACTGAAACCGCGCCTCGATCTCGCGGCCCACGGCCCAATAGACGTCGCCCAGATGGTCGTTGACCACCGGGTCTGTCGCTTCGAGTGAGGCGGCTTTTTCCATGTGCCCCACCGCTTCGTCATAGCGCCCGAGGCGATACAGAACCCAGCCAAGGCTGTCGACGATGGCACCGCTGTCGGGTTGGGCGGCGACGGCCTGTTCGATCATCGCCAGCGCCTCGTCCAGATTGACCTGCCGTTCGACCATCGAATAGCCAAGGTAGTTCAGAACCGACGGCTGGCCGGGGTTCAGCGCCAGGGCGGCGCGCAAATCGGCCTCGGCTTCGGGCCACTGTTTCAGTCGTTCGTTGGTGATGCCGCGGGTGTAATGAACGAACCACGCCGCCGGATCGTCGTCCGCCATCAGGTTCAGCGCGGCGGTATAGGCGGCGTTGGCCCCGGCGAAATCTTCGTTCTGGCGCAGTAGGTCGCCCAGCGTCGCGTGCACCAGCGGCAGGTTGCCGTTGCTGCGGGCCAGTTGTTGCAGCACCTCGATCGCGGTGTCCAGCTTACCATCCTTGCGAAGCACGTCGGCGCGGCCCATTTCTGCGGCGTGAAAGGCGGGATCGTCGGGGGCTACCTTGGCGTAGGTGGCGTTGGCCATGTCATAGCGCCCGATCCGGTCGAGCAACCCGGCGGTGACCAGAATGGCATCGGTGTTGACCGGGTTCAGCGCCTCGGCGGCGCGGGCGTAGATCAGCGTATAGGCATCGTCGGCGTCGCCATCCAGCGCGACGGCGATGGATAGATAAACCTCGGCCAGCCCGGCGCGGGCGTTTGTCACCTGGGTGAACGGCACCGTATCGTCTGCGCCCAACCTGTCGCGCAATTGGGCCAGGCTGGGGTCCGGATCGGACCCGAACACAGTGTCGAGCATGGCCAGCGCGTCGGCATTGCGGCCCAGCTGGCTGAGGATTTGCGCATGGGCGAACGCACCGCGACGGGTCCGCGGCAGCCCCTGCGACGGTTCCATCGACAGGATTGCGTCGGCGCCTTCGTAATCGCCGACCACCGCAAGTGCGAGGGCCTTGTGATACAGGCCGAACGCCTTCAGCCCCTCGGCGTTGATGACGGTGTCAAAGGCGCTTAACGCCTCGGTCATCTGGCCCTGGCCAACGAATGCCCAAGCCTGCGACAGGCCATCGGCAAGTGGCCCGACTGTTTGCCCGGCTTCGAGCGCGGCAAAGATATCGCCCCACTCCCCCGCCTGCCCAGCGGTGACGACCAATGCGATATGGGCGGTCTGACTGGCGATTCCCTGATCGACCATCGTTTGCGCCAAAGGTTGTGCCAGATCGAACCGGCCCAGCCCGATCTGCCCGATCAGTGTGCTTTCCAGCAGCGCCGGATTAGTCGGATCGCCCTTGAGCGCCTCGGTGAAATAGGTCGTCGCGGCGGCGAAATCGTTCTGAAACCCGGCCTGCCGTCCGGCAAGATAGGCGCCTGCGTCGGCCTGCGCCCAAACCGGGACGGGCAGGGCGAGGGTGGCGAGAAGGGCGAACAGGGGGCGATGGTTGGTCAAAACTGCTTCCTCGATATTCTTTTGCGGAGACTAGTGCTGCGGGCGTGCCGCGGCAATCAATCCGGTCGCGGGGCGGCGGAAAGACGCAAAGAGACCTGCGCAAGCCGCGCGGTCAAATCACATATTCGGGTAGTTCGGCCCATCGCCGCCCTGCGGCACCGTCCAGACGATATTCTGGCTCGGGTCTTTGATGTCGCAGGTCTTGCAATGCACGCAGTTCTGGAAATTGATCTGGAACCGGGTGTCCGCCCCCTCGCCGACGAATTCGTAAACTCCCGCCGGGCAATACCGCGCCGATGGCCCGGCGTATTCGGGCAGGTTGACCTTGACCGGGATGCTGGGGTCTTTCAGGTGCAGGTGGGCGGGTTGGCTTTCTTCGTGGTTGGTAAAGGAAAACGCCACGTTGGTCAGCCGGTCGAACGACAGTTTGCCGTCAGGTTTCGGATACGTGATGGGTTTATGGGCGCTGGCCTTTTCGGTCGCCGCCGCGTCGGTTTTGCCATGCTTCAGGGTGCCGAACAGCGAGAATCCGAACAGATTGTTGGTCCACATATCGAACCCGCCAAGGGTCAGCGAGGCGATCAGGCCATAGCGCGACCACAGCGGTTTGACGTTGCGCACGCGTTTCAGGTCTTGGCCGATCGCACCGCCGCGCACCGCCGCGTCATAACCGCCGATCAGGTCACCGCTGCGCCCCGCGCCGATCGCCTTGTGCGCCGCTTCGGCGGCGGCGATGCCCGACAGCATGGCGTTATGGTTGCCCTTGATGCGCGGCACGTTGACCATGCCAGCGGCACAACCCAGCAGCGCGCCGCCGGGGAATTCAAGGTCGGGCATCGACTGAAAGCCGCCTTCGGTGATGGCGCGGGCGCCGTAGGCCACCCGTTTGCCGCCTTTCAGCAGGTCAGCAACCATCGAGTGATGCTTGAACCGCTGGAATTCCATGTAGGGGAACAAATAGGGGTTCTTGTAGTTCAGGTGAACGACGAAACCCACATAGACCTGATTGTTTTCAAGGTGATAGATAAACGATCCGCCCCCCGCATTTCCACCCAGTGGCCAGCCCATCGTATGCGTCACGGTGCCTTGCTTGTGTTTGGCGGGGTCGATATCCCAGATCTCCTTCATGCCCAGACCATATTTCTGAACATCATGCCCCTTGGCCAGATCGTATTTCGCGATCACCTGTTTGGACAGCGACCCGCGCACGCCCTCGGACAGAAACACGTATTTGCCGTGCAGTTCCATGCCGGGCTCGTAACGGGGGCCTGGGGTGCCGTCGGAATTTTTGCCGACCTCGCCGGCGACGACGCCTTTGACCCCTCCATTGTCGCCGTAAACCAGTTCGCTACAGGCCATGCCGGGAAAGATTTCGACGCCCAAGCCTTCGGCCTGTTCGGCCATCCAGCGACAGACATTGCCCATGCTGACGATGTAGTTGCCGTGGTTGTTCATCAGCGGTGGCATCGCAATGTTGGGAATCCGGACCTTGCCCGCTTCGCCCAGCATATAGAAATTATCCGTTGTGACAGGGGTGTTCAGCGGTGCGCCCTTGGCCTTCCAATCGGGAATCAGGGCGTTCAGGCCGACAGGATCAAGGACTGCGCCCGAGAGGATATGTGCGCCAACCTCGGAACCTTTTTCAAGGACGACCACGTTCAGATCGGCGTCAAGCTGTTTCAGGCGGATCGCTGCCGAAAGGCCCGCAGGACCGGCTCCGACGATGACCACGTCATACTCCATCGCTTCGCGTATCGTTTCGGCCATGACACATTCCCCTATCCGGTGTTGCAGTCCGGGTTATCGCAAGCCGCAAATCGGGGCAATCGGCACGCGACGTTAAA
>JBBQHC010000143.1:0-6922 GCA_038323615.1 Rhodobacterales bacterium
GCGGCGGGTTACATCCTGAACGCACTGTTCGCGATCCCGACCGCCGAAAGCCAGACCGTTCTGGACTGGATCGCCGCCAACGGAGCGCAATTCACCGCCAATAGTCAGGCCGTCGTCGACTACATGGCCGCCAACGCAGGCACCACCGCGCCCGATGCCATCGCTGCTGTTTCCTCGGCGGCTGCGGTCGATGCGCTGACCCCGGCAGTCCGCGTCTGGGAGGCCCTAGCCCTGACAATTCCGGGCCTCGGCACCCTGCACTTCAACGCGACCTTTGTGATCGGCGCGGTCCTGATGCTGATCATCTTTGCGATCCAGCATCGCGGCATCGCTTCGACCGCCGCTGCGCAAAAGGTGCTGGCGGTGATCGTGCTGGTGCCACTGTTCCTGGTCGGAATCGTGCCGATCCTGACCGGCTCCATCGACTATATGAACGTCACCGACATTGTGCCGCCGTCCTCCGCCTACGCCGGTGATACCGGATCGTGGGATGTCGGCGGCTGGACGCTGTTTCTTGGGGCGCTGTATATTGCCGCATGGTCGACCTACGGATTTGAAACCGCCGTCTGCTATACTGCCGAACTGAAAAACCCGGCGCGCGACACCTTCAAGGCGATCTTCTTTTCCGGCCTGCTTTGCGCCGTCTTTTTCATCCTGATCCCGTTCTCATTTCAGGGCGTGTTTGGTGCGGCGGGGATGCTGGAACCGGGGATCGTCGATGGCACCGGCATCGCCGCTGCCCTTGGGTCGATGGTCAGTTCGTCCAACGTCATCACCCAGTTGTTCGTGATTCTGATGATCATGGCGTTGTTCCTTGCGATCATGACCGCGATGGCCGGTTCGTCGCGCACGCTGTATCAGGGGTCGCGCGATGGCTGGCTGCCCAAGTATCTGAGCCACGTCAACCATAACGGCGCGCCGACCAACGCAATGTGGACCGATCTGGTATTCAACCTGTTCCTGCTGGCGCTGGCGTCCGATGCGGGCGGATATTTCTACGTTCTGGCGATTTCGAACGTCGGCTATCTGACCTTCAACTTCCTCAACCTCAATGCCGGCTGGATCCACCGGATCGACTCGGGCCATATCCATCGTCCGTGGAAGGCGCCGACATCGCTGATCGGCTTCAACACGCTGTTGGCCTTTGTCAACGCGCTGCTGCTGGGTGCCGGGGCCAAGGTCTGGGGCTATTCCGGGGCATTGTGGGCGGGCATCTTCTTTGCCGCGCTGATCATCCCGGTGTTCTGGTTCCGCCACTATGTGCAGGACGGCGGCAAATTCCCGCCCGAGGCGCTTGAGGATCTGGGCCTGTCGAACGGCGATCTGGGCGAACGCAAGGCCGGAATGCTGCCTTATCTGGCGCTGGCGCTGGGTGCGGCAATCGTTCTGTGGGCCAACTGGTTCTTTGTTCTGCCGGTCTGAACTGACAACAAATCAATCAACGGGCGGCGCTTTGACGGTGCCGCCCGTTTTCAAATTCAAACCACGACACGCGGGAGAACTGAGATGAAAAAACGCATCGCCGTCATTGGCGCCGGCCCCTCGGGGTTGGCACAGCTTCGGGCCTTTCAATCACTGGCAGATCAGGGGGTAGAGATCCCGAAAATCGTCTGCTTTGAAAAGCAATCGAACTGGGGCGGGTTGTGGAATTATACTTGGCGCACCGGACTGGATGAACACGGCGAGCCGGTGCATTGTTCGATGTATCGCTACCTCTGGTCGAACGGCCCCAAAGAAGGTCTGGAATTCGCCGACTATGCGTTCGAGGAACATTTCGGCAAACAGATCGCGTCCTATCCGCCGCGCGCGGTCCTGTTCGACTACATCGAAGGCCGGGTCGAAAAGGCCGGCGTGCGCGACTGGATCCGGTTCTGCACGACCACCCGCATGGTTCGCTATAATGCCTATACCGAAAATTTCACCGTCACCGTCCATGACCTGAAAAACGACCGCATGTATGACGAGGATTTCGACAACGTCATCGTCGCCTCGGGCCACTTTTCGGTGCCGAACGTGCCCGAATACCCCGGTTTCGACATCTTCAACGGCCGCGTCCTGCACGCCCACGATTTCCGCAATGCCCGCGAATTCGCCGACAAGGATCTGCTCCTGCTCGGTACCTCATATTCCGCCGAAGACATCGGGTCGCAGTGCTGGAAATACGGTGCCAAATCGATCACCGTCGCGCACCGCACCGCGCCGATGGGGTTCGATTGGCCGGACAACTGGAAAGAGGTTCCCAAACTCGACCATATGGACGAAAATACCGCCTATTTCATCGACGGCACCTCGCAAAAGGTCGATGCGGTGATCCTTTGCACCGGCTACAAGCACAACTTTCCATTCTTGCCTGACGATCTGCGCCTGAAAACCGCCAACCGGCTGGCCACGGCGGACCTTTATAAAGGCGTCGCCTGGGTCCATAATCCGCGGCTGTTTTTCCTTGGAATGCAGGACCAATGGTTCACCTTCAATATGTTCGACGCACAGGCTTGGTGGGTGCGCGACGCAATCATGGGCAAGATCGCAATTCCCGCTGACATCGCGACCCTGCAAAAAGACGTGGCCGATCGGGTTGCCGCCGAAGACAAAGGCGCCGATTCGCATGACGCGATCGACTATCAGGGCGCCTACGTCAAGGAACTGATCGCCGAAACCGACTATCCCAGCTTTGATGTCGATGGGGCCTGCGCCGCTTTTCACGAATGGAAGCATCACAAGCAGGACAACATCATGGGGTTCCGCAACCAGCAGTATCGGTCGGTCATCACCGGCACCATGGCCCCGATCCATCACACGCCATGGAAGGACGCGCTGGACGATTCAATGGCGTCGTATCTTGAAAGCGCGACACAGCCCTGAGGGTTCTGGCCTACGGCCCCGCCGCCGAAACCGAAAGGTCGCGGTAAAGATAGCCCGCAAGGCGGGCGCACGGCTACGACGCACAACACGTGAGTGCGCGTCGCGGCCGTGCCACCCGGATCGTTGGTATTACGCGAGCAAGGCGAGGATTTCTTTCGCGGCCCCCGCCGAGGACGCCGGGTTCTGACCCGTCACCAGCTTGCCATCGCGGAGCACAAAATCGGCCCAGTCAGCGCCCTTTTCATAGAGGCCGCCGTTGGCCTTCAACATGTCCTCGACCAAAAAGGGGACGACATTTGTCAGACCGGCGGCGTCTTCTTCCGTGTTGGTAAAGCCGGTGACACGGCGCCCCGAAACCAGCGGCTTGCCATCTGCGCCCAGGGTATGACGGAACACCGCCGGAGCGTGACAGACGGCGCCGACAGGGCGATCCGCCGCCGCAAAGGCCTCGATCAGGCGTTTGCTGTCAGCATCTTCGGCTAGATCCCACAGCGGGCCGTGACCGCCCGGATAGAAAATGGCGTCAAAGCCGCTTTCCGTCATGTCCGAAAGCTTGAGCGTTGTCGCAAGGTGCTTTTGCGCATCAGCATCAGCCTTGAACCGTCGCGTGTCGTCGGTCTGCGCGCCCTCGTCATCACTGGACGGGTCGATAGGCGGCTGGCCACCCTTTGGCGAGGCAAGGGTGATTTCCGCGCCTGCATCCTTGAAGATATAATAGGGGGCCGCGAACTCCTCCAGCCAAAAGCCGGTTTTCTTGCCCGTGTCGCCCATTTGATCGTGCGATGTCAGAACCATAAGAATTTTCATGTTGTAGCCTTTCAATTATGGCTTACGCGAATGACGCGCTTGCCAAAGTTTTCGCCCTTCAAAAGCCCGATAAAGGCCTCCGGAGCGGTTTCCAAACCGTCGATGATCTCTTCGCGGTATTTGATTTTGCCGGCGCGAATCCACGCCGCCATTTCCTTGGCAAATTCGGGGTAGAGATGACCGAAATCGTCAAAAATGATAAAGCCCTGCACTTTGATCTTTTTCCGCAGAATCTGACCCATCAACCAGTTCATCCGATCCGGCCCGCTGGGAAGTTCGGTCGCGTTATATTGCGAGACCAGCCCGCAAACGGGCATCCGTGCATTGGGGTTAAGCAGGGGAATGACCGCGTCCAGCACCTTGCCGCCGACATTCTCGAAATAGACATCGATGCCGGCGGGGGCAGCTTTGGCCAGCTGTTCGGCAAAGTCGTCTGCCTTGTGATCAAGGCAGGCGTCAAAGCCCAATTCGTCCACGGCATATTTGCATTTTTCCGAACCGCCCGCGACGCCAACAACGCGGCATCCCAAGATCTTGCCAATTTGCCCGACAGTTGCCCCCACGGGGCCGGTCGCCGCAGCAACGACGATGGTTTCGCCCGGCTTGGGCGCACCGATCTGTTTCAGGCCCGCCCATGCGGTAAATCCGGGCATTCCAAGAATTCCCAGCGCCCAGGACGGATGATCGGGCGATTGGCCAAGGTTGGTTACGCCCGCGCCGTCAGACACGGCATAGTCCTGCCAGCCGTTAAAGCCGAGAACCCAGTCACCTGCGGCAAATCCGTTGATATTCGAGGTGACGACCCGTGCGACGGTGCCACCAGTCATCACGCCACCAACCTCAACCGGTGCAGCATAAGAGGGCGCATCGCTCATCCGGCCGCGCATATAGGGATCAAGCGAGAGGTAGACCGTGCGAAGCAACATTTGATTTGCGCCCACGGTCGGCAGCGCGGTTTCGGTCAGGTTCAGCGTGTCTTTGGTCGGTTCGCCTTTCGGGCGTTTCGCCAGAACAAGTTGGCGATTGGTCGTTTTTGTCTGCAGCATTCAGAGTTCCTTTTGGATGCGCGGCGTTTGAAATCCGGCGCGCTGTTCCGGGTTTTGTGGCTTGGGTTTCACGAGGGTAATCGTGAGGTGCTTGTGAAATTAAACCGGTCGGCTAGGCCCCGGTCAAAAAAGTCAGATTATGCCCGAGGGAGAGCGTCCGCCGTCGCTTTCATGGCGGCCTTGAGAGGCCCGTCATCCCGCGACAACCCCGCAATCAGACTGGCCCCCAGCCACTGGTGGTAAAGCGACTGCGCCACACCATCCGGGTCTGGGATCGGGGCAATCGAACCTTCGGCAACGCCTTCCTTCAAAGTTTCCGCCAATCTGGCGACGATATCGCTAACCCCGTTCTGCAAGATCCTGCTCATGCCAGCCGACAGATCTGCCACCTCGGCTGACAGCTTTACCACAAGGCAGCGATCCTGAAGTGCCGGTCCGGTCTGTTTCTTGAACCAGCCCTCGAAATAACTGAGAAGTCGTTCGCGGGCGTTCAGCTTTGGATCAAGTAGCGTGTCGCCAAGGTTCTTGCGATACTGCACCACAAAATCCTCAAGCAAGGCGCAGCCATAGGCCTCTTTCGACGCGAAGTAGTGATAGAACGATCCTTTGGGCACATCTGCTGCTTTCAGCAGTTCATTAAGCCCAACTCCGGCATACCCCTGCCGCGCCGTCAGGCTGCGCCCGACTTCCAGAATGTGGCTCCGTGTATCTTTGGTCTGCGTGTTCATGGCTATCACATAGGCGGTAATAGACCAGTCGTCTAGTGCTTGAGCCAATAAAACCGAGTGGTCCAGTTTTGCCAGTCGGCCTTGATCCCCTGCCCGCTGGGCAGCCACAGGGCGAATTCGCGGTGGTGACATAGGGTTGAACGCTTTGAGCGGCATGCGACGGCGACGCTTTTCCCGTCGATCGGGAACGATCTGAGGTCGCTGGAAAGTGGTCGCGACGGGCAAGATTCCGCCAATCTCCGGCAATCCCGGCGGCGGCCTGCCGATCCGCGCTGTTTTGGAAAATCATGCTTGGCCACCTTGCCCGGACTGATGCAGACAGAAACCTGCGGTTGCAAATCGCTTGCCGTGGTTGCGTCAGGCGCAAGCAGTACGGCACGGCGAGAAGGATCGGACCACTTGTTGACAAGCCATAATCCCGACAGCGCGGTCGTGCCTCTGGTCGTTATTCCCTGTCTCAACGAGGCCCGGCATATTGTCGGCGTCGTGGAACTCATGGCGGCACAGATCCGTCGAACCGGCGGGCGGGTCGTTGTCGTCGATGGCGGCAGCACCGACGGGTCGCGCGCGATGGTGATGGACCTTGTCCTTACCCGGCCCGAGGTCGTGTTTCTGGACAATCCCGCCCGTTTGCAAAGCGTCGGCCTGAATGCCGCCGTCGCGGCCTATGGCCCCGGCCACACGCACCTTATTCGTGTCGACGCACATTGCGCCTATCCCGACAATTTCGTTGCCACGCTACTCGACGAGGCGGCGCTGACCGGCGCCGCTGCGGTCGTTGTCGGCATGGTCGCCCAAGGCGAGGCGCTGATGCAGCGGCTCAACGCCTCGACGCAGAACGCGCGGATCGGCAACGGCGGGTCAAAGCACCGCAACAAAGGAGGCGGCGAATATGTCGCGCACGGCCATCATGCGTTGATCCGTATCGACGCCTTTCTTGATGTCGGGGGCTACGATCCGGCCTTTTCGCACAACGAAGATGCCGAGCTTGATTATCGGCTGACCGCCGCGGGACACCGGATTTGGCTGATCGGGCGCACCCATGTCACCTATTTCCCGCGACCCGGTGCCGTCGCGCTGGCGCGGCAGTATTTCAACCACGGAAGGGGCCGCGCCCGGACACTGCAAAAGCACCGCGTCGCGGCCAATCGCCGACAGATCTTTGTGATCGGGGTTGCGCCCGCGCTGGTCATCGCGGCCCTCGCACCGGTGTCGTTTGTGTTCGCGCTGCCAGCCCTTGTCTGGGCATCGGCGGCAATCGCGGGCGGGCTGTCGGTTGCCATCGCGGAACGCTCGCTGATCGTCGCGGTCTCGGGATTGATCGCGATGCTGATGCATCTGTCGTGGTCGGTTGGCTTCTGGACCCACATATTGCGACCCTTGGGCATCGCGTCAAACGAGGCCGCGACATGACGACCGTCGATGCCTGCGTCTGCACGTTTCGCCGCAACGGCGTCATCGATACCTTGGCGTCCCTGA
>JBBQHC010000144.1:0-6883 GCA_038323615.1 Rhodobacterales bacterium
GCGCGATCAAGGACGCCCTTGACCCGCACGGCATCATGAACCCCGGCGCGGTGCTGGGCTGAGGCCCGCAAAAGAGATACCCCGCCGCAAGAAACCTGCGACGGGGTGCTTTGGGGGTGTGTGGGTCACGCCGTGGGTAGCGGCGCGGTCGGGCTGGGTTTGCCCGACAAACACCGGTCTAAAGTGATTCTCTTTAAGGACGGTTAATCGGCACAAACCGTTCCGGCCGCTCTTTCCCTTCCTTGCGGTCGCTCATCGCTGGGGCTGCGGCAGCGACGAACGCCCGCAAGGGAGTGAGGAGCGCGCCCTCGCGTCAAAGCCCCTCGAAGGCGCAAAGCGCATGCACGTCCATCCCCATCGCCTCCAGCTTGCGCCGCCCGCCAAGGTCGGGCAGATCCACTACAAAGGCGCAAGCCACCACCTCTGCCCCAAGACGCTCGATCAGCCGGATCCCGGCCTCGGCGGTGCCGCCGGTTGCCAGAAGGTCATCGACCAGCAGCACCTTTTCGCCGACGGCCAGCGCATCGTCATGCACCTCCATCGTCGCTTGGCCATATTCCAGCTTGTAGTCCTGGGTGATCGTCGCCCCCGGCAGTTTCCCCTGCTTGCGGATCGGGACAAAACCGACGGCAAGCTGGTGCGCGATGGCGCCGCCAAGGATGAACCCTCGCGCCTCGAGCCCCACCACCTTGTCGATCTGCGTGCCGGTATAGGGGTGCAGCAACTGGTCGATGGCGATCCGGAACCCCCGCGCATCGGAAAACAGCGTGGTCACATCGCGGAACATGATCCCCTGATGCGGAAAATCGGGGATCGTGCGGATATAGTCGCGGACGGTTTTCATTGATGGAACCTTATAGGACGCGGCCAGCGACGGCGTCGAGTTTGGCGATCAGAACAGCGTCGCGGCTGGCGGGGGCTGTCATGATCGCATGGTCTAGAGCGCGGTCACAGCCGCAGGGGCAGGGGGCGCGATCTGACCCCAGCAATGCGGGCAGGGCTGCCACAGTCGCGCGTGCATGTTCGGCGTTGCCATGAAGTGTCGCAATGATCGCGCTGATATCCACCGTGCCGTGGTCCGGGTGCCAACTGTCATAGTCGGTGATCATCGCGACGGATGCGTAACAAAGCTCGGCCTCGCGGGCCAGTTTCGCTTCGGGCATGTTGGTCATGCCGATCACTTCGCAGCCCCATGCGCGATACATCCGGCTTTCGGCCGCCGAGGAAAACTGCGGCCCTTCCATCGCCAGATACGTGCCGCCGCGATGCACGGTGACGCCGGTGGCGCGGGCGGCGGTTTCGCAGGCGTCCATCAGCCGTGCGCAGGTCGGATGCGCGACGCTGACGTGGGCGACGCAGCCTGCGCCAAAGAACGATTTGTCGCGTGCAAAGGTGCGGTCAATGAACTGATCGATGATGACGAAATCGCCGGGGGCCATGTCGTCGCGGAACGACCCACAGGCGCTGACGCTGATCACGTCGGTCACGCCCAGCCGTTTCAGAGCGTCGATATTGGCGCGGTAGGGCACCGTCGTCGGGCTGTGGACGTGGCCGCGCCCATGTCGGGGCAGGAACGCCATCGCAACGCCGTCAAGGGCGCCGGTCAAGATCTGGTCGGACGGGGTGCCCCAGGGCGACCCGACCGTAATCCAGGCCGGTTCGGCCAGCCCATCGATGTCGTAAACGCCCGATCCACCGATCACGCCCAGTTTCGTTTGCATCGGCGACCCTTTATTGCCCCCTGACACCCTTGCCGATTCCGCCGCAATGCCGCAACCATTGCGTGCGAGGCCGTGAATATATCGGGGCGAGGGGTGACTTCCTTACCTACCCTTGCTAGGCGGGCGGTGAAACCGGCATTTTTGACAGGCACTCCCGCAATGACCCGAAGCTTTTGGGCGGCTTTCGCCGATCGTTTGACCCCGACAGAACCGATCGCCCTGACTCCCTCACGCCTGCGCATCGAACTGCTGGCGGGTTTGACCGTGGCGTTGGCGCTGGTGCCCGAGGCGGTCGCATTTGCGTTTGTCGCCGGGGTGCATCCGCTGGTCGGCCTGTATGCCGCGTTTATCGTGGGCCTGATCACCGCTCTGATCGGCGGGCGGCCGGGGATGATTTCGGGCGCGACGGGGGCGTTGGCCGTGGTCATGGTCAGCCTTGTCGCCCAGCATGGCGTCGAATACCTGTTTGCCACAGTCGTTCTGATGGGCCTGATCCAGATATTTGTCGGGGTTATGCACTGGGGCAAGTTCATCCGACTGGTGCCGCATCCGGTCATGCTGGGCTTTGTCAACGGCCTCGCCATCGTGATTTTTCTGGCCCAGCTTGGCCAGTTCAAGGTGCCGGGGACTGCCGGCATCGACGGCGCCGGCGGCGGGCATGGCATATCGGGTGGCGTCTGGCTGTCGGGCCTGCCCTTGGCGCTGATGTTGGGGCTGGTGGCCCTGACGATGGCGATCATCTGGCTGGTGCCGCGCGTCACCCGCGCCTTTCCGGCACCGCTTGCCGGGATCGGCATCGTAGCCGTTCTGGTCATCGTTCTGGGGCTTGATGTGCCGCGCGTCGGCGATCTGGCCTCGATCGCCGGGGGGCTGCCGACGTTCCACCTGCCCGTTGTGCCGCTGACCTTCGAGACGTTCCAGATTATCCTGCCCTATGCCCTGATCCTGTCGGCCATCGGCCTGATCGAAAGCCTGCTGACCCTGAATCTTGTCGGCGAAATGACCGGCAAACGCGGTGGCGCCTCGCAAGAGTGTATCGCCCAGGGCGTCGCCAATACGGTGACCGGCGTATTCGGTGGCATGGGTGGCTGTGCAATGATCGGGCAGTCGATGATCAACGTCAAATCGGGTGGACGCACGCGCATTGCGGGGATCGCGGCGGCGTTGTTTCTGCTGGCCTTTATCCTGTTCGCCAGCGGTCTGATCGAGCAGATTCCGCTGGCCGCCCTGGTCGGCGTCATGTTCATGGTGGTGATCGGCACGTTCGCGTGGAACAGCCTGACGATCCTGCGCAAGGTGCCGCGCACTGATGCCTTTGTGACCATACTTGTGACCATCGTCACCGTGGCGACCGATCTGGCGACGGCGGTCGTCGTCGGTGTCATCGTGTCGGCGCTGGCCTATGCGTGGAACAACGCCCGGCGCATCTATGCGAGTACCGAGATCACAGCCGATGGCGAAAAGATTTACAAGATCAACGGTCCGCTGTTCTTTGGTTCGAGTGAGGGGTTCGCCGAACTGTTCCAGATCGATACTGACCCCGAGGTCGTGATCGTGGATTTCGAGGGCAGCCGGGTCGTCGATCAGTCCGCGCTTCAAGCCATCGAAGCCGTGGCGCTGAAATACGAAACTGCCGGCAAGCGGATCCAGCTGCGCCACCTGACGCCCGATTGCCACCGCCTGCTGTCACGCGCCGGACACCTGATGGTCGATAGCGACGACGACCCCGACTACGGTGTGGCGGTGGATTACGATGTGCGGACCGGGATTATCGGCGGACATTAGGTCGAGGGGCGACGGAGGCTGAACACCTCGCGCACCACCGCGTAATCGTGATAACCCAACCGGGCGAGGGGCTGGTAGCGGGTCACGTCGAACCGCCCGTCCATAAGGCAGTCGTCGGACAGGTGGATACCTGTCACCTCACCAAAGATCACCGTGTTGTGGCGACCCAGCATCGGCACCATTTGGGTCATCCGGCATTCCAGCGCCGCGGGCGCGGCGGCGACGCGGGGGCAGGGGATGGTGGTGCAGTCGACCTTGTCCAGCCCGGCGAGCGCAAATTCGTCCACGCCGGCCTGCCATGTCCCCGATGTGGTGTTCATCGCGTCCATCAGCGCGTGGCTGACGATATTAATGCAGAACACCCCTGTCTCGTGGATCTGGGCAAGGGTGTCCTTGGTGCCGTCCCGGTCGGCCTTGGCCCCGGACGAGGCGAACATGACCTGCGGTGGGTCGTCGGCCACCGCATTGAAAAACGAATAGGGGGCCAGATTGTCGGCCCCGTTGGACCCGCGGGTCGAAATCCACGCAATCGGGCGCGGGCTGACCACTGCCTTGAACGGATTATGAGGCAATCCGTGACCATTTTCGGGGCGATAGAACATCGGGGGCCTTTCCGCGCAGATGCCCAAGGGGTAGCGTGCCCCAAGACCAAGAACCAGAGGCGACCGCAGGCATGTACGATCTGGTGCAGGAAACCCCTGACGACTGGTGGGAGGTCGAGGCGCTGTATGACTCGTGTTTTGCACCGGGTCGCACTGCCCTGTCGTCCTATCGTCTGCGCGACGGCGTGCCGCCGATCGCGTCGTTATGCTTTACCGCCCGCGACGCCGACGGGATTTTGGCGGGATGCATCCGCAACTGGCCGATCCGGGTGGGCGATCGGCTGGCTGTGTTACTGGGGCCGGTGGCGGTGCATCCGACGCGCCAAGGCGAAGGGCTGGGCGCGGTGATGATGCGCAAATGTCTGAACCGGGCGCATGATCTGGGCTGGGCGCGGGTGCTGCTGGTGGGCGATTTCCCCTATTATCGCCGTTTCGGATTTTTCCAGCTGCCCGGCGTCATCATGCCGCCACCGACCAACCCCGACCGGGTGCTGGGCTATGCCCTGTCGCCGGGGGCCTGGGTGGGGGTGCGCGGTCAGGTAACCAAAGCCAATGATTGCAAATTGGATTTGCCACCCCATGTCTGAGAGATGAGCCCGCACAAGATGATCCTCGTGAACCCCGATACGCCGCTGACCCCCGAAGGCGCCGCCGGAATTGCGGCCATCGCCGCCCGCCAGCGCCGCGCCAACGGTGTGCTGATGAAGGCGATCAATTTCGTCGGTGGGCAGGTCGAGGATGGTTTGCGGATGTTGCCCAAGGGCGTCCGCGGGCAGATTGATTCCGCGGCGCGATCGGCATTGCAACACAGCTATTCGGCAGCCAGCCGGTCGCGCGGCGGGGCGCTGGGCCGCATCGTGGCAGGTGATCGGATGCACAAGGTCTTGGCGACGATCTCGGGCGCATTGGGCGGTCTGGGTGGCCTGCCCACGGCCTTGGCCGAATTGCCTGTCGCCACGACGATGATCTTTCGTGCTGTTCAGGGCGTCGCTGCGGCATATGGCGAAGATCCTTTGACCGAAGAAACCCGGCTGGAATGTCTACGCGTGTTCAGCGCCGGCGGGCCGGGTACGGCCGACGACGGGGTGAATACGTCGTTCGTCGGGGCGCGGCTGTCGATCTCCGGGACCGCGGTGAACGCCCTGATCGGCAAAGTGGCCCCGAGATTCGCCGCTGTGTTGTCGCAAAAACTGGCGACGCAGGCGGTGCCGATCTTGGGTGCGGCAGCCGGGGCCGGGACGAATTATGCCTTCATCGACTATTACACCGAAATGGCGCACGTGCATTTCGGGCTGCGCGCTTTGGCGCGGGAAT
Source organism: Rhodobacterales bacterium (assembly GCA_038323615.1). Lineage (GTDB taxonomy): Bacteria > Pseudomonadota > Alphaproteobacteria > Rhodobacterales > Rhodobacteraceae > JBBKXP01. The sequence goes on from JBBQHC010000144.1 coordinate 5,423, forward strand.
TCGGCGACGAACAGGTGATCGACGAATTTCACCGGGTTCTGGCGGCGGGCAAGGTGCCGGCGAACCGGGGCTGACAGGTCTGAGGTGATGGCGGATCAGGTCAGACCTGCGTCGCCAGCCACTGCGTCACCGCACTACGCACCGATTGGTCGCCCCGCGCCCGTGCCGCGTCGATCACCGTCTTAAGCTCGGTCAGATCGACCTGACGCAGCAGGTGTTTGACCGGCCCGACAGATGACGGACGCATCGACAGCGACCTGATCCCGATGGCAGCAAAGCACAACGCCTCGACGGGACGGCCTGCATCTTCGCCACAGAACGCCAATGGGGTGCCGACTTTGGCGCAGCGGGCGACCACCATCTCCAGAAATGCCAGAAAGCTGGAGTTGAGGGTATCGTAACGCTTGCGCACACGCTCGTTTTCGCGGTCGGCGGCGAAAAAGAACTGTTTCAGATCGTTGCCGCCGATCGAGATGAAATCGACTTCGGTAAAGAATTCGTCCGGCGCAAAGGCGAGGCTGGGAGTTTCCAGCATCGCGCCGACCTCGAGTTGGGCGGGCAGGGGGTGGCCCAGCACCGTTTCGCGGGCCTTGGCCTTGTCCATCTCGGCCTTGGCCAGCCGGAATTCCTCGAGCAGCGTGATGAACGGAAACATCACCGCCAAGGGCCGCCCGTTGGCTGCCCGCAGCAACGCCTGCAACTGCATCCGCAACACGCCGGGTTTGTCCAGACCGACCCGGATCGCCCGCCAGCCCATTGCCGGGTTGGGTTCGTCGAACGCCTTCATATAGGGCAGCACCTTGTCCGAACCGATGTCGAGGGTGCGAAATGCCACACGCTTGCCCTGCGCCGCCGCCATGACGCGCGAATAAAGCGCCGACAGTTCGGCCCGTTTGGGCATCTTGTTGCGGATCAGGAATTGCAGTTCGGTGCGAAACAACCCGACGCCTTCGGCCCCCGACCCGACCAACGAGGGCAAATCGGCCATCAGTCCGGCGTTCATGTTCAGCGACACCGTGGTGCCGCAGCGCGCCGTTGCAGGCAACTCGCGGATGCTGGCATAGCGTTCCTGGGCCGCCGCCTGCATCGCGATCTTGTCGCGGAACGCGCTGACGACCACATCGTCGGGGCGCAGATGGACGATCCCCTGATCGCCGTCCACCAGCAACGCGTCGCCGTTCAGCGCCTCGGCCAGAATGCCTCTGGCGTTGATCACCAGCGGAATGGCCCAGGCCCGGGCGACGATGGCGGCGTGGCTGCCGACAGACCCTTCCTCAAGCACGATGCCTTTCAGCGTCTTGCCATAGTCCAGCAGTTCGCCGGCACCTCGCTGTGGTTTGCCGTCAACGCGGTGATGCCCGACCTGCAGCAGGCCTGGGGCCTGCCCGCCGCCTCGGGAATTGCAGTTCGGTGCGAAACAGCCCGACGCCTTCGGCGCCCGATCCGACCAGCGAGGGCAGA
>JBBQHC010000145.1:0-6840 GCA_038323615.1 Rhodobacterales bacterium
AGAAACCAAATCGGCCGGGCTGAAATCGTCCGAAGGGGTGCCGACGCCGCGCGATATCTGCGATGTGCTTGACGATTACGTGATCGGCCAGATGCATGCCAAGCGGGTTTTGTCGGTGGCGGTCCATAACCACTACAAGCGATTGAACCACGCGTCCAAGAATCCCGAGATCGAGTTGGCCAAGTCGAACATCCTGCTGATTGGCCCGACGGGATGTGGCAAGACCCTGCTGGCGCAGACCCTTGCCCGCATCCTCGACGTGCCGTTCACGATGGCCGACGCGACGACCCTGACCGAGGCCGGCTATGTCGGCGAGGATGTCGAGAATATCATCCTCAAGCTGTTGCAGGCCTCGGAATATAACGTCGAACGGGCACAGCGTGGCATCGTCTATATCGACGAGGTCGACAAGATCACCCGCAAGTCCGACAACCCCAGCATCACCCGCGATGTGTCGGGCGAGGGGGTGCAGCAGGCCCTGTTGAAAATTATGGAAGGCACCGTTGCCAGCGTCCCGCCGCAAGGTGGCCGCAAGCACCCGCAACAGGAGTTTTTGCAAGTCGATACCACCAATATCCTGTTCATTTGCGGCGGCGCGTTCGCCGGTCTGGACAAGATCATCAGCGCCCGTGGCAAGGGGTCTGCAATGGGCTTTGGTGCCGATGTGCGCGATGTCGAAAGCCGCGGCGTCGGCGAGGTGTTTCAGGAGCTGGAACCCGAGGATCTGCTGAAATTCGGCCTGATCCCGGAATTCGTCGGTCGTCTGCCGGTGCTGGCGACGCTCGAAGATCTGGACGAGGAGGCGCTGGTTACCATCCTGACCCAGCCCAAGAACGCGCTGGTCAAACAGTATCAGCGCCTGTTCGAGATCGAGGATACCAAGCTGACGTTCACCGAAGATGCGCTGAAAGCCATCGCCAAACGGGCGATCCAGCGCAAGACGGGGGCCCGTGGCCTGCGGTCGATCATGGAGGACATCCTGCTGGATGCCATGTTTGAACTTCCGGGTCTGGAGAGCGTGACCGAGGTCGTGGTCAACGAGGAATCCGTCGGCCCGGATGCCAAGCCGCTGATGATCCACGCCGATGCCCCGAAAAAGGGTGCCGCCGCGTCGGCAGGTTAAGTGGACCGCCGCCTGATTTCCACCGGATCGCCGTTCGAGGCGCAGATCGGGTATTCGCGGGCTGTTGTCACGGATGGCTGGGTGTTTGTCGCCGGGACCACCGGCTACGACTATGCGACGATGACGCTGCCCGAAGGGGTGGTCGATCAGTGCGAAAACACGCTCCAGACCATTGAAAATACGCTGAAAGAGGCCGGCTGCGGGTTCGACGATGTGGTGCGTGTTCGCTATATCCTGCCAGATGCCGCCGACTGGCCGTCCTGCTGGCCGCTGGTCGCCGCTGCCTTTGCCACCGCCCGCCCGGCGGCGACGATGATCGTCGCGGGCCTGCAGGATCCGGCAATGAAAATTGAGATTGAGGTCACGGCGCGCCAGCCGGGGCAAGAAGCGCAGTCATGACTGTCATCGTCCGCCCCGTCGCCGTCAGTGACCGGCCCGTCTGGGACAGGCTTTATGCCGGCTACGCCGATTTCTACCGTGTCACCCAGACCCCCGCCATGCGTGATACCGTCTGGGGCTGGCTGCACGACGGCGCCGCTCAGACTGAAGGGGTCGTGGCCGAAGATGCCGATGCCAAGATCATCGGCATCGCCCATTTCCGCCCTTTTGCGCGGCCCCTGTCGGCCTCGACCGGCGGGTTTCTGGACGATCTGTTCGTCGATCCGGACAGCCGTGGCGGCGGCGCCGCCGACGCGATGATCCGCTATATCGGCGATCTGGGGCTTGCCCGTGGCTGGACAGTGATCCGCTGGATCACAGCCGAGAACAACTACCGCGCCCGCGCCGTTTACGACCGGCTGTCAGAGCGCACGAAATGGGTCACCTACGACCTGAAACTCTGACGGTGCTGGACCGTTCCGGCACCGTGGGGTAAGACAGGGCAGCGACTGGAGAATTGCCGATGGGCCTGCTGCACAAGATTGGTCGAATGTTCACTTGGTGGGACGGGCAGACGCTCAACACCCAGTTCTGGACGTGGCGCAAGGGCAACCGCGTTGGCACGGACGCTACCGGCAACATCTATTACCGTAATGCCGACGACAGCCGCCGCTGGGTGATTTTCAACGGCGAGGCCGAGGCGACCAAGGTGTCTCCCGATTGGCACGGCTGGCTGCACCGCACTTTTGACGAACCACCGACCGACCGGCCGATGGTGCACAAGGCGTGGGAAAAGCCGCATATCGAAAATCTGACAGGCACTGCGGCAGCCTATGCGCCCGCCGGGTCGATCCGCCGCGCAAATCCGGCGGACCGCAGCGATTACGAGGCTTGGCGGCCAGAGTAGGAGCAGCACGATGCGCGAATCTTTGGCCGAGGTCATCACCGGAGCAGCCGTCTTGGCCGGCGCGGCGGCGTTTTTGATCTATGCAGCGCAGGCGACCGGTTTTTCAGGTGGCACCACAGGCTATGCCCTGACCGCCAGTTTCCGGTCCGCCGAGGGGGTCAAGGTCGGTACCGATGTGCGCCTTGCAGGCGTCAAGGTCGGCACCGTCACCGGCATGGCCCTGAACCCCGACACGTTTCGCGCCGACACCACGATGGCGCTGGTGCCCAGCGTTCTGGTACCCGACGACAGCACCTTGGTGATTTCGTCCGAGGGGCTGTTGGGCGGAAATTTCGTTGAAATCATGCCGGGCGGATCGCCCGACAGCTATCCGCCGGGGTCCGAGATTTTGGATACGCAAGGCGCCGTTAGTCTACTGTCCTTGCTGGTGAAATTCGCTGCCGGTGGTGGTGGGGCGAACGACGGGGTGACCCAATGATCCTGCGTGCCGCTTTTGTCTGCCTGATGGCTGCAACGCCGCTGGCCGCGCAACAGGTCACGTCAGCGCCGGGCGGCGAATTGCGCGTGCTGGACAAGACCACGGGGCAGGTCACTGACCTGACGCTGGCCACCGGTGAGACGCAGAAGGTCGGCCCGCTGTCCGTCACCTTGGGCGATTGCCGCTATCCGACGGACAACCCGGCGGGCAACGCCTATGCCGAAATGACGATCTATTATCGCGACGGTGCCGATCCTGTCTTTCAGGGCTGGATGATTGCGAGCGCCCCGGCTTTGAACGCGATGGAACACCCGCGCTACGACGTTTGGGTGTTGCGCTGTATAACGCCCTGAGGTGTCGGGACGCTGCTTTGTCGGTTGAAATCGGCGGGCTTCAGGATCGCTGCGGCCAACTTACTGCGATAGTCCGCGCGTGGGATTTCGATGGCGCCCAGTCGTGCCAGATGCGGCGTCAGGAATTGCGTATCGAACAGAGTGAATCCGCCGATGCGCAGTTTGTCGATGAGGTATGCCAGCGCCAGTTTTGACGCATCGGTGCGCCGCGAAAACATGCTTTCGCCGAAAAACGCCCCACCAATCGCGACCCCATACACCCCGCCGACCAAGGCTCCGTCATGGCGGACTTCGACCGCGTGAGCATGACCCATGCGATGCAACTGGCTGTAGAGATCAAAAATCGTGGCGTTGATCCAGGTCTCGGGCCGATCGGCACATAGCGTGACCACGCCGGCAAAATCAGTGTCGAAATTGACCGTCATGTCGGCCCGCCGGAGCGTTCGGGCCAGCGAACGGGCGATGCGGAACCCATCCAGCGGAATGATCCCACGCCGTTTCGGATCGACCCAGAAAATATCCGGATCGCTGCGGCCTTCAGACATCGGAAAGACTCCGACGCTATAGGCGTGCAGCAGCAGCGCGGGGGTCAGGGTTTCGGTCATCGGGTGCCGCAGGATGGGTTCGAACCCATTTTACGCCTTGAGGTTCTGGTCCAACCAATGTTCCAGCCAGTGGATATTGTAATTGCCCGACCGCACATCGGGTTCGGCCAGCAGGGCGTGGAACAGCGGGATCGTGGTATCGACGCCGTCCACGATCAATTCGCCCAAGGCGCGTTGCAGACGGGCCAGGGCCTCAGGGCGGTCGCGGCCGTGCACGATCAGCTTGCCGACCAGACTGTCGTAATAGGGCGGAATCCGATAGCCGTCGTAAAGCGCCGAATCCATCCGCACACCCAGGCCGCCGGGGGCGTGATACTGGGTGATCCTGCCGGGGCAGGGGGCGAAATTCGGCAGCTTTTCGGCATTGATCCGCACCTCGATCGCGTGGCCGTTGATTGTCAGGTCGCTTTGGGTGAACGACATCGGCATCCCGGCGGCAACGCGGATTTGCTCGCGAACCAGATCGACGCCAAAGATCGCCTCGGTGACCGGATGTTCGACCTGCAAACGGGTGTTCATTTCGATGAAATAGAATTCGTCGTTTTCGAACAGGAATTCGATGGTGCCGGCGCCGATATAATTGATCGCCGCGACCGCATCCGCACAGACTTTGCCGATCCGGGCGCGCAATTCGGGGGTGATCACTGGGCCGGGCGCCTCTTCCAGCACTTTCTGGTGACGGCGTTGCAGCGAACAATCGCGTTCGCCCAAATGCACGGCGTTGCCTTTGCCGTCGCCGAACACCTGAATTTCGATGTGGCGCGGCGTGGTCAGGTACTTTTCAAGGTAAACTTCGTCATTGCCAAAGGCTGCCTTGGCCTCCTGCCGCGCCCCCAGAAACGCGCGTTCCATGTCGGCAGCGGTCAGCGCAACCTTCATTCCGCGCCCGACGCCGCCTGCCGTCGCCTTGACGATGACCGGGTAACCGATCTCGTCGGCAACGCGGCGGGCGTCTTTCAGTGTCGGCACGCCGCCGTCGGACCCCGGCACGCAAGGCACGCCCAGCTTTTTCATCGTGTCCTTGGCGGTGATCTTGTCGCCCATGATACGGATGTGTTCGGCGGTGGGGCCGATAAAGGTGATGTCGTGATCTTCGACAACCTGCACAAACGCCGCGTTTTCCGACAGAAAGCCGTAACCGGGGTGGATCGCCTGCGCCCCGGTGATTTCGCAGGCCGAAATGATCGCCGGAAAGCTGAGGTAACTGAGCGCCGACGCGGGCGGGCCGATGCAGATCGCCTCGTCCGCCATCCGCACGTGCATTGCGTCGGCGTCTGCGGTGGAATGGACAGCGACGCTGGCGATTCCCATTTCACGGGCAGCGCGGACCACGCGCAGGGCAATTTCGCCCCGGTTCGCGATCAGGATTTTGTCGAACATGCGCGGCCGCCCTATTCGATAATCATCAGCGGGGCGCCATATTCGACCGGCGCACCGTCTTCGATCAACAGCCGTTTGACCGTGCCGGACCGGGGGGCCGGGATATGGTTCATCGTTTTCATCGCTTCGATGATCAGCAGTGTATCGCCTTCGGCGACCTGCGCCCCGACGGTGATGAAAGGTGCAGAACCCGGTTCGGCGGACAGATAGACGGTGCCGACCATCGGCGATGCGACGACGCCGGGGTGTGCCGAAGGGTCGGTGTTGCCCGCCGCTGGGGCGGTGGGGGCGGCGGCAGGGGCCGGACTGCCGACTGCGGCAGGGGCACTGATCTGGGTGACCACCTGGGTCTGTCGGCTGACCCGGACATTCAGGCTGTCATTTTCGGCGTAATCGCGTTTGACTTGCAGTTCTGTCAGGTCATTGGCCCGCAAGAGTTCGGCCAACGCCTTGATAAAGCTCACATCATTATCGTGAGACGCTTTGTTGCTCATGTCGTTCCCCGGCCTGTTTCCTGTGACCCTGCGTCGATGGCAAGTGTCGGTTGCCCCGGTTATACGCCAAGGCGGCGGGGGTGGAAAGCGGCGCGGTGTGGGAAAGTGGCCGGGCCGTCATCGGTTCGTTGCTGTGTCGGTTTCGCCGGGCGGTTGCGGCAGCATGCTGATCCCGTAGGGTTTCAGGGTGCGCTGGATGGCGCTGACCTCGCCCCGATCGCCGTCATCACGCGCGTCGGGGCGCGTCGGCATCAGGCTTTGGCTGATTGCGGCGATCTGGCCGTTGCTGGGCGGGATCGGCAGCGGCACGTCGGGGCGCGGTGCGCGGGCCAGTGCGGCGGCATCGGCGGCGGGCCGTTGATCGGGGCGGGCGGGCGGTGACGCCACCGGTGCCGCATAGATCCGGGTATTCATGTCCATCTCAGGCTCCTTCCAATTTGAAAGAGCCCCCACCAACCCCTAGCCTAACCGCGCAAAGGTTGCGGTTCGGTTAACTGCGCCCGAAAGACAGCGTTTTTGTTCAATCGCGGTTCATCCGGTTGGCGATCAAATCGTCCACCACAGCCGGATCGGCAAGGGTCGAGATGTCACCCAGCGCCCCATAGTCGTTTTCCGCGATCTTGCGCAAAATCCGCCGCATGATCTTGCCCGACCGGGTTTTCGGCAGGCCGGGGGCGAATTGCAGCAGGTCGGGCTTGGCGATCGGGCCGATTTCATTGCGCACGAAGGCTTCGAGTTCGCGGCGCAAATCGTCTGACGGTTCCTCGCCACCCATCAGCGTCACGTAGGCGTAGATGCCTTGCCCCTTGATCGCGTGCGGATAGCCGACCACGGCCGCTTCGGCCACTTTGGGATGCGCCACCAGTGCGCTTTCGACTTCGTCGGTGCCCATCCGGTGTCCGGATACGTTGATCACGTCATCGACCCGCCCGGTGATCCAGTAGTACCCATCGGCGTCGCGCCGACAGCCATCGCCGGAAAAGTAATAGCCTTTGAAATCGCTGAAATAGGTCTTTTCGAACCGATCGTGATCGCCCCAGATGGTGCGCATCTGGCCGGGCCAGCTGTCCTTGATGCACAACACGCCCTCGGCCTCGGTCGTGGTGATTTCGGCGCCTGTCG
>JBBQHC010000146.1:0-6819 GCA_038323615.1 Rhodobacterales bacterium
TCGCGAGTTTCGCCAGTCGGCGCGAAATCTCGGTCTTGCCGACCCCGGTCGGCCCGATCATCAGGATATTCTTGGGGTAAACCTCGTCCCGCAGATCAGCGCCCAGTTTCGCCCGCCGCCAACGGCTGCGCAATGCCACTGCAACGGCGCGTTTCGCGTCGCTCTGGCCGATGATGTAACGGTCCAGTTCGGACACGATCTCGCGCGGGGTCAGGTCGGTCATGACGGGCCTTTCAGACAGAGGGGGGCAGGCGGTGCAGCGGCAGAATGCCGCCCAGCAGCCGTAACAGGCGGGCGCGGATCCGTTCCCAGAACGCGCCAAGCAAAAGCATGGTGATGCCAAGGATCAGCACGGTCATCGCCGCCCCGTCATAGCCGAAAATGGTTGTCGACAGGGTGACGATATAGCCGACCCCGGCGATCAGGAACGACCGCCGGTCGATGATCATGGCGACCAGTGCGATCAGGGCAAGAAAGCCGATCAGCCAGGCGTCGGTGGTGGCCGTGTCGCTTTCCAACAGCGACAGCGCGACCGTGTTGACCAGCGCCGGCGCCGCCACCAGATGTAGCCAGAACCCGTTCGCCGACCGCCGCGTCACCCGGTGCGGATCGGACATATCAAAGGCCATCGCGACTGCGAATACGAGCAGACCCAGCACCAGGGTAATCCAGGCGAACGGCCCGCCGGCGGACAGCAGAAACAGGTCGGTCGGGCTGGACGGTGTGCCGCTGGTATTGGCGGCGATCAGCATGGCGACGACGAACAGGCCAACCGCAATCATCGCCATCGCAAAAGGCACCCGGAACCGCCACCAGAACACCAAAAGCGCCAACGTGCCCAGCATGAAGGGCCACGGCAGGCTGCTGTAATCTTCTTGCACCAGCATGAACGGCTGCGCGTAGTAGGCGGCAAACGTAAATGCGGCATTCAGTGCGAACAGCACCGACAGGGCGATGGCCGGGGCGACCATCCGGCGGCGGCGGATGAAATATTCCGACAGCAGCCACAGAACGCCCGCGCCGATCAGCCCGAACACCACCGCCGACCGTTTCAGGTCGACGATGGAATCGCCAAGGCTCAACGCCGCGACGCCCGACCAGCCCATCGCCAGAATGACCAATCCGACGACGATGAATATCTCGTTGAAGCCCTTGAACAGCTCGAAAGGTTCATCCCCTGCGGCCAGGTTTTCACGCGCCCCGCGCCGACTGTCGGCCAGCGACGCCAGATGCGCCGCCTGCCGTTCGGTGACGATTCCGGCGGAAACGGCGGCCTTCAGATCGTCGCGGTCGATCATGCCTTGATCGCCTCGATCGTCAGGTTTCCGTTGGTATAAACGCAGATATCGGCGGCGATGGCCATTGCGCGACGCGCGATATCTTCGGCACCCAACTCGCCGTCCATCAACGCCCGTGCGGCGGCGAGGGCATAGTTGCCGCCCGATCCAATCGCGGTCACGTCATGTTCAGGTTCCAGCACGTCGCCGGCGCCAGTGATGACCAGCAGTTCCTTGCCGTCCGTCACGATCAGCATCGCCTCGAGCTTTTGCAGATATTTGTCGGTGCGCCAGTCCTTGGCCAGCTCGACCGCTGCCCGCGCCAACTGTCCCGGCGTCGCCTCAAGCTTTTTCTCAAGCCGCTCAAGCAGCGTAAACGCATCCGCCGTCGATCCGGCAAACCCGGCAACCACATCCATCCCGCCGGGCGACAGGCGGCGGACCTTGCGGGCGGTGCCTTTGATCACGGTCTGGCCAAGGCTCACCTGCCCGTCCCCCGCGATCACCACCTGCCCGCCCTTGCGCACGCCGATGATGGTGGTGCCGTGCCAGCCGGGAAATGCGTCTTTCGCCATCATGTCGGTCCTTTGCAACTTTGCGGCCTATATGGCGGCGTCAAGCGGGGCAGACAAGGTTGCAACGAAAAAGGGCGCCCGAAGGCGCCCCGTATTCCAGAGTTCAACGGATCAGATCGACCCTTTGATCCAGTCCTGCAATTTTGCCTTGGGGGCTGCACCGGCCTGGTTGGCCACCACTTCGCCATTCTTGAAGATGAACAGGGCGGGGATACCGCGCACACCCATCTGGGCGGGCGAGTTCGGGTTCTCGTCAACGTTGACTTTGACGATCTTGATCTTGCCCGCCATTTCGTTGGAAATCTCTTCCAGCGAGGGGCCGATCATCTTGCAGGGGCCGCACCATTCGGCCCAGAAATCGACCACGACGGGAATGTCCGATTGACGGACTTCGGCATCGAACGTGGCGTCGGTGACGGCAACAGTAGCCATTGGTTTTCTCCTTGGCGCTAAACTTAGACGCAGAACCTATGAACCCCACAAGCAATGGTCAAGGGATGCTCACGCGACCGAGAGCGGGCTGTGTCAATTCCGGCGGCAACGGCATCAGTTTGCCCGTCGCTGTCCATAAAATCGCGACCTCGACCGTTCGGTCGCCGTATATTTGGGCAAGTGCGGCGCGATAGGCCCCCATCTGTCGCAGCAATCCTTCGGGCGTTTCATCGGGCATCGCGGGCACCAGCCGGTTCGTTTTGAAATCAACGGCCAGTACCTTGTCGGGCGTCACGATCAGCCGGTCGATGGTGCCGTGCAGACGCGCCCCGCCAAGTTCCGCAAGGGTCGCGGTGATCCCCACCTCGGCCAGAGTGTCAGGGCCGAACAGATGCGCCAGATGCGGCAGATCCAGCAGGCGGATCGCATCATCGACCAGCCCGGTCGAATCGCCCAGATCCTCCGGCATCGCGTCGATCAAGGCCTGTCCGATCCGCGCCTGTTCGGCGGCAGGCCACAGTGGCAGATGTTCCAGCAGCGCATGGATCAGACTGCCCCGTGCCATCGCCTGATCCTTGTCGCCTTCGGTGATGTCACCCGGCAACACCTTGGCCCCGCCAAACCCCGACGGCGCGACGGTTTTGTCCAGCGGACCCCAAGGCGCAACAGGGCCAAAATCGGGCGCCGTGAATTGTAGGACATCGGGCGGTTTCGGCACGACCAGCGGCAAGATGTCGAACGCCCGCTCCGCCACCCGCCGCACCGGGCCGAACGGCAGGTCGACGGTAAACGCCCCCGCCTGTTCAACCGCCCGCGCGACCATGCCATAGCCGCTCTCGTCGCCCACCCCCACATCGCCAGCCCCTGCCACGATCAGCCATTTTTCGGCGCGGGTCATCGCGACATACAGCAACCGGCGGCGCTCGCGGGCGTCACGGTTTTCCATCGCCGCACGGATTTCCAGCACGGCGGGGGGCGATACCGGCTTGGCGGTTTTCCAGATCAGATGCTCGCCCGCCGGCAGCAGATCGTCGCGCACTTCGGTCTTGGGTTTGCCCAAATCGGGCAGAATGACAATCGGCGCCTCAAGCCCCTTGGCCCCATGCACCGTCATCACCCGGATCCGGTCGCTCGCCGCATCCATCTGCCGTTTGACCGTCACCTCGTCACTATCAAGCCATTCCAGAAACCCGGTCAGGCTCGGCACGTCACTGGTTTCATAGGCCAAGGCCTGCGCCAGCAGCGCGTCGATCCCATCCGCCGCCTCGTCACCCAGCCGTGCGATCAGCGCCTTGCGCCCGCCGTGACGGGTGAGAATCCGGGCGATCAGGTCATAGGGCCGCAGGAAATCGGCCTGCCCTCGCAGATCGTCAAGAATGGCAAGGGTAGCCTCGTGCAACCCGGTCTGCCCGCGCAATGCCTGCCACAGATAAGTCTTGTCGGGCCGGTGATGCGCCAGCGTGTAAAGCTGCTGTTCGGTCCAGCCGAACAAGGGTGATCGCAGCGCGCAGGCCAGCGACAGGTCGTCTTCTGGCAGGGCGAGAAACCGCAGAAGGGCGGTGATGTCACGCACCGCCAACTCGTCGCTGAGTTTCAGCACATCGGCCCCGGCGATAGGCAGATCGGCCTGCTTGCAAGCGCGGATGATTTCGGTGAACAGCCCCGACACCCGACCGCGCACAAGGATCAGGAAATCGCCGGCGGTGATCGGGCGGCGCTGATATTGTCCGGTGTTGCCAACCTCGACCGGGATCGTTTCCTGGGCGATCATCCGGGCAATCTCGGCCGCGATCCGGTTCGCCAACTGCACCCGGTGGTGATGGTCGCCGACGGCATCGACTGGCTGATACCAGTCATCGGGGCCGGGCAGGGGTTCGGGAGCCTTTTCGATCACCGGCCACAGATCGACCCGGCCTGGCAGGTCGGTCTTGAAGGCGCGGTGAAACACCTCGCGTTCCAACCCTTCCGCATTGACCCCGGTAAAGGTCAGATCGACGACACGCAGGATTTCGGCGGCCGAGCGGAACGAATACTCCAGCCTGCGATCAAACAATTCGGTGGCGATCTTACCAAGTTCGACACTGAAATGGGCATACATCCGGTCAAACCCTTCGGGATCGGCCCCCTGAAACGAATAGATCGACTGTTTCTTGTCGCCGACGACAAAGATTGTGCGGCGACGATCCGGTTGCGCACCCTCACCGGCGGCAAATTCACCGGCCAACAGGCGCACGACATCCCATTGGGCGGGGCTGGTGTCCTGTGCCTCGTCCACCAGAATATGTTCAATGCCACCATCGAGTTTGAACAAAACCCAGGCGGCAACTTGGGCGTCCGACAGCAAATCCCGCGCCTTGCCGATCAGATCGTCGAAATCGACCATGCCCGTCAGCGCCTTGCGGGCGCGGTAGGCAGGCACGAACCGGGTCGCAAAGGCATAGAGCGCCTGCGTCCGGTCCAGTGCGGCTAGGGCGAGCAGATGATGATATGCCGCCTCGGTCCTGTCCATCCAGGCGTGCAGATCGTCGATGAACGGGGCGGCAGCATCGACGGCCTTGGCGTGGTTGGACTGCGGGAAATTGCGCGACTTGGATGTGTTGTCGGCATAAAGAAACAGGCCGAACAGCCGGTCAAGATCGGCCTGTTGCGGCGTCTTCAGATCGAGGGTCGCCAGTTCAGCGGCAAATTTCTGGTAGGTCGGCGACTGGCCTTGAAACGTGGCGACGATATCGGCGACCAAATCACCCTCGTCGCCGCTGATGGCCATATCGACGGCCTGCGCCGCAGTCGCATCGGCCGCCAACCCGAACACCGCCGCCAGCGCCGCCCGGTCGGGCATCGCCAGAAACCGGTCGCCCTTTGCCGTCACAGCGGCGGTGAATGTCGCCAGTTTTTCATCGCTCAGATACCGGGCGATGCCGTCGACCAGCCCGGCATCGGCGCCCCGCGCCATCTCCTCGACCACGGCTTCGCGGAGCAGTTCGGCGGCGCGGTCCTCCATTTCGGTAAACTGCGGGCTGACCCCGGCCTCCAGCGGAAAGTGGCGCAGCAGTCCGGCACAGAACGAATGGATCGTCTGGATTTTCAGCCCGCCGGGGGTTTCGATGGCTTGGGCGAACAAGGTGCGGGCACCGTTCAGCTGACCCGCGTCGATCACCCCATCGACCCCCAGTTCCGCCAGTTCGCCGCGCAAAGCCGCATCCGGCATCATCGCCCAGGCCCCGAGCCGTTTGAACAGCCGGTTCTGCATCTCGGACGCAGCGGCCTTGGTATAGGTCAGGCACAAAATGTTCTGCGGATCGACGCCGTCCAGCAACAGCCGCGCCACCCGGTCGGTCAGCACGCGGGTCTTGCCCGACCCCGCGTTGGCCGACAGCCAGGTCGATTCGGCAGGGCTGGCAGCGACGATCTGGGCAGTGGTGGCGGCATCTCTCATGTCAGCAATACCGGCGTCACCGGCGTCGTTTCGTCCCATTCGCCATAACGCGACAGGTGGTCATAATCGCTGGGTCGCGACATCATCGCCATTGCCAGCCGCGCCGAATAGCCGCGATCGACCTGACCCCATTCCCGGATCAACGTATGGAAATTGTCCCAGACCGTATCGGGCGGGGCCTTGTCCAAAGGCGCTGCGACCTCTTTCGGCGATGACCCCAACGCGATGAACGTCGCACCCGTGACAGCAGTCTTTCCGAGCCCGTCAAACGCGCCTCGTTCGACCATCGCCGCCGTCAACAGCAGTTGTTTGTCAAACAGCAACTGGACTTTTTCCGTCGGGGCCTCGCCAGTCTTGTAGTCATAAACGCGCACTGAACCGTCAGCCGCATTGTCGATCCGGTCAGCTTTGCACACCAGTTGAAAATCGACACTATCAAGGCCGATATTGCCCTTTTTCTCGAAGTGAGCGGGGCTGGCTAAACCCTGCCGCGCTGCCTCGGTGTGCAAAAACCACTCGGCGAAACGGTCGATCCGCGCCAGCCACATCCGCTGCATCGTCGGCCAGGGGCAGGCGATGGCCAGATGGTCGGCGCTGATCTGCATCAGGAGCGCACGGGCATCCGGCGCAACCGGCGCAATCTGCTGTTTCATGAACGTCTCGAGAATCTTGTGAATGGCGTTGCCGCGCAGCAGCGCATCCGCCGATGGAGTCAGCGGGTCAAGCGGCGCAAGGCGCAGGATCTTGCGGGCATAGATCGCATAGGGATCGCGGATCAGGGTTTGCACCTGCGTCACCGACAGTTCCCTGGGCCGCGCGGCAAGAGGCGGGCGCGGTGACGGGCGCGGGGCCGGGACAACGGCGGCGTCGGGCGCACCCGCCGCCTGCGCCATCGCGATCCAGGCCCGCCCATCGGCACGCATCCGCGCCAGCGCCGCGGGCCCTCCGTTATCCGGCAACCCGGCCAGCAGATTGACCAGCCGGTTGACCCAGCGAGATGGCACCGTTTCCGATTCGTCCGACCGGATCGCGCGGGAGATCCAGACCTCGGCCCCAGCGACCGCCTGCTGATAATCATGCGCCGACAGCCCGATCCGGC
>JBBQHC010000147.1:0-6744 GCA_038323615.1 Rhodobacterales bacterium
GGCGGCCATAGGCGATATTGTAAAGTACGGTGTCGTTGAACAGGACGGTGTCTTGTGGCACGACACCGATCTGGGCATGCAGGCTGTCCTGGGTCACGTCGCGGACATCCTGCCCGTCAATCTTGAGACTGCCGCCGACCACGTCATAGAACCGGAACAACAACCGCCCGATGGTCGATTTGCCTGATCCGCTTGACCCGACAATGGCAACGCTCTGGCCCGGCGCAACGCGCAAGGAAACCCCTTTGAGGATCGGCCGGGCGGCGTCGTAACCGAACGCAACATCATCCAACACGACCTCGCCGCCTTGCACTTTTAGAACATCTGCTCCCGGTTTGTCGATAATTTCTGCCGGTTGCTCTAACAAATCGAACATATCAGCCATGTCGATCAAGGCTTGGCGGATTTCCCGGTATACCGTGCCTAAGAAGTTCAGAGGCATGGTGATCTGGATCATGTAAGCATTGACCATAACAAAATCGCCAACCGTCAACTTGCCATTCTGGACGCCCAGCGCGGCCATGACCATGACGACGACCAGCCCGACGGTAATCAGGAACACCTGACCAAAATTCAGAAATGCCAGCGAATAGTTGGTGCTGATCGCCGCGCTCTCGTATTTGGCCATGGCCCGGTCGTAGCGGTCGGCCTCCCACTTTTCGGCGCCGAAATACTTGACGGTTTCAAAGTTAAGCAGACTGTCGATGGCCTTTTGGTTGGCGTCAGTGTCCTGTTCGTTCATCACCTTGCGGATCTTCACTCGCATCTCGGTGATCGCGAAGGTGAACCATGTGTAAAGACCGATCGTGACCAGCACGACGACCATGTACCATACATCGAATTTGAAAAACAAAACGGCGAGGATCATCAAAAGCTGGATGATCAGCGGCCCCATGCTGAACAGCAGGAACCGCAGCAGGAAATCGACGCCTTTGACCCCGCGCTCGATCACGCGGGACAGCCCGCCGGTTTTGCGGGTGATGTGATAGCGCATCGACAGTCGGTGAATATGTTCGAAGGTCTCGCGGGCCAGCGTGCGCAGCGCCCTTTGCCCGACCGGCGTGAATATCACATCGCGCAGTTGCTGGAAGCCACCCGACAAGACGCGGGCCAACCCATAAGCCACCGTCAGACCGACCGCGCCTAATGCCAGAAATGTCGCGGGCGTGTCTACCTTGGGGGCCAGCGCATCGACTGCCTGCTGATACAGGATCGGCGTGCCCACAGCGATCACGTTGGCCAGCATCAGCACTGTCAGAGCGATGACGACACGGGCCTTGACCACGGTTTCGCCCTTGGGCCACAGATAGGGCGTCACCCGGCGGATGACGTTCCAACCGTCGATCTTTTTGCCACTCAGATTGGCATTTGTTTTGGGCAGGCGGCGCATGCAGGTCTCCGACGCTTGGGCTGGCCTGCTAACTAGGACGGCATCGGCTGAATGGCCAGAGGCGGCGGGCTACTGCGCGGTTTGCGGAATAACAAACACCTGCCCCGGATAGATCAGGTCAGGGTCGCGGATCCGGTCGCGGTTGGCTTCGAACACCCGCACATACATGATCCCTTCGCCGTAGCGTTCACGCGCAATGGCCCACAGGGTCGCCCCCGGCTGCACGGTCTTGACTGCGACGGCGAAACCATTCGGGGTCTGGTCGGCCATCGCGGCGGCGATTGCAGCGGGCTCCTCGCGCTGGAACGGGGTTTCGATCCGGCTGACGACGGCCCCCGCTATGTCGATCTGATCGACCCGCAGCGTATAGACACCGATATCAATTTGCGGCAGGTCGATTGACCACGTGCCATCGGGGGCGATCGGGGTGTCTTTTAGCGGCAGATTATCCAGATAGACGCGGACGAATCCTTGCGCCCCGGCCCGCCCCGCCAGCGAAACCTCGCCCGCCGGATCATATGTAATGCTGTCGAGCGCGACCGACGACATCACCTCGGGCAGGGGGTCGGCGGCACCGGGTGTTTGCAGAACGCGCACGCCATCGGCGTCCGACATCAGGATCGCCGGGGCGCGAGGTGCGGCGGTCGCATCGGTCGCGCCTGTGACGCCATCAGGCATTTCGCTTGCGGGCAAAGTCGCCATGAGATCTGCAACATCGGGCGCTGGAAGGGCTTCGGGTATCGACGCGGTCGCAGGTCCGATGTTCGTCGTCGTCTCTGGCAGACCTTCGGCCCCGGACGCCACGGCAGTTTCGACTGTCAACTGCGTTTCGGACTGAAGTGTCACGTCTGACGCCGGCCCGGTGTTTTCAACAGCTGATGCGGCAACGCTGCCCACTTCGACCTCTGGCACCTCGGCAACCGCGACGATCTCGGCCAACGGGGCCAAAATGATCTCGTCGTCCGATGCCACCGCCGCGCCGTCCGGGTCAGCGACGAGCGACAGGCGGCGTGGCTGCGGCGAAGGGGGGATTGTGGTCAACGCGACAAAGGCGCCGTTGGGTTCGGCGACAACCCGCAGCAACGGTAACTTATCCAACAGAATTTCCACCGGCATTCCGCCGATGGCGAAACCGGCTATAACCGCCGCGCCATCGGGATCGACGCGCACATTGGTGATGCGGGGGGTGTCGTGGGGGCGGACGGAATCGGGCGCGGGCGCGACCAACGGCACCCCCACCGGCGCAGCCACAGGCACAGGCACCGCAGGCGGCACAGACCGCGACAGCCCGAAATATCCGGCCAGCACCACCAGCACCAGCGCCGTTGCCGCCCCCAGGATGATCCGCGCCATACCCCTGTTCGCATCCGTTGCCACGCGTCCGCCCCCGAAATGCTGTGCCAACCGCGATCAGGTCCGCGACTGGTTGAGCGACCATAGCAACGCCGCTATGCACGGTCAAAGCCCGCGAGTCGGTCTCATCAAAGGTCAGCCCATGTCGAACCATTCGGTCTGCGTCTATTGCGGTTCACGCCCCGGAACCGATCCGGCCTATGCCACAGCCGCCACGGATACCGGCGCGATGCTGGCGGCGAACGGCTGGCGGCTGGTTTACGGGGCCGGCGATGTCGGGCTGATGGGACTGGTGGCGCGGGCGGCGCAGGGCGCGGGCGGCAAAACCTTTGGAGTGATCCCGACGCATCTGCTGGACTGGGAAGTCGGCAAGCGCGATCTGGATACCTTTGTCATCACCGAAACCATGCACGAACGCAAAAAGGTGATGATCATGAACGCCGATGCCGTGGTCATGTTGCCCGGCGGTGCCGGCAGTCTGGATGAATTTTTCGAGGCCCTGACATGGCGGCAACTGGGGTTGCACGGCAAGCCGATCATCCTGCTGAACACTGCCGATTACTGGGCGCCGCTGACCGTCCTGCTGGATCACGTCATTGCGCAGGGCTTCGCCGATGCGACCCTGCGCGATTTCGTGACTGTCGTGGACAGTGTCGCGGGTTTGCAGGAACGGCTGCGGCAGGCGTTCGACTAAATCCGCCGCTCTGTGTCACGCCGCCAAACCTGCCTTGACGATCTTTTCAATCTCATCAAGCGGATGGTTGGTCAGCGTCTTGGGAATTTCCCCGATCACCTTGTCGCTGACTTCGACATGCAGCTTGTCGCGCAATTCGCCCAAAACCTGGGGCGATGCGACCAGCACGATGCGATCAAACTGGCCCTTGTGGGCACGTTCATACAGCATATCGGCCAGATCAGCCGCGAAACGGTCCTTGGCCAATTCGTGCCAGTCAGTGTCGTCGTAGGCTGATTTGCGGTGGTTGGCAGACTGCGCGACGCGACCGGGGCGGTTGGCGGATTGGTCGATGTCCTTCGGGTTGTCCTGTTCTTCCTTGCGGATCACCTCAAGGTGAGGATCTTGGCCATCGGTGATATTGCGCAGGAACAGCGCCTTTTCTCCATCGGCGACCAGCACCCATGTGTCGTTGGTCAATCTAGTCATTCTTGTCCTCCCGCTGATTTCCAGTGGCGATCTCGTCGGCCTTTCGCACGCGGGTAATGCCCGGATTGTCCTGCTCGGCCCGTTTCTCTTCATCGCGGGTGCCAACGCGGCGCTGCAGCTGTCCATCCGCGCGGCCCTGCTGGCCGGGCGTGGGCGCATCGCCCAGATAATCCTTGGTTTCCTGTTTGCCGTCATGCGAACGCTTGCGGTCTGCCATGGTCGCCTCCTCTGTTTGGGGTTCACCGAGTCAACGGCGCGGGGGCGGCAAGGGTTCCGACAAACAAACGGCCCGCAAACCGTGGTTGCGGGCCGTGTCAGACTTTAGGTGACGTGATGACGCCGGATTTACATTCGCGTGGCGACATTCTCCCAGTTGACCAGTTTGTCAAGGAAGTTGGTCAGATAGGCCGGCCGCTTGTTGCGGAAATCGATGTAGTAGGAATGTTCCCACACATCGCAGCCCAAAAGGGCGGTTTGACCGAAACAGACCGGATTGACGCCGTTTTCGGTCTTGGTGACCTTCAGCGACCCGTCCTTGTCCTTGACCAACCAAGCCCAGCCCGACCCGAATTGGCCGGCCCCGGCAGCGCTGAATTCTTCCTTGAACTTGGCGACTGATCCAAAGGCATCAGTCAGTGCCTTTTCGACTTCGGACGGCATCGCCGCCGATCCCGGCCCCATCATCTCCCAAAACTGATTGTGGTTCCACAACTGGCTGATGTTGTTGAAAATTCCGGACTGGGCCACGGCATCGGCCTTGTAGGTGCCCTTGATGATGGCCTCGAGCGACTTGCCTTCCCACTCGGTCCCGGCAATCAGCTTGTTACCGTTATCGACATAGGCCTTGTGGTGCAGGTCGTGATGATATTCCAGCGTTTCGCGCGACATGCCTTTGTCGGCCAGCGCGTCATGCGCATACGGAAGGTCGGGAAGGTCGAAAGCCATTGGGAAGTCCCCCTTTTTGGTGTTGCATCTTTGACCCGCAACAAATCGCGCGCCGGGCCGACGTCAAGCCCCTTATCCCAGAACGACAGGCCGAACGAAAGGTTCCATCGTCGCCGTCCTCCCCCTTGGACATTCGCCATTGTTTCTTTATGTTAAACAGTGAAGACCGGAAAACCGGCCAGCCCTGCGCCCGCTTAACCCACGGGATGTATCAACGGGCAACCAGACAGGAGCAGCGCCAGACATGGCCCAACGGCACACCCACACCATCCTGTCGATGATGAAGGACGAGGGGCACAGCCTGGTCGAATGGGTTGCCTACCACCGCCTGATCGGGTTCGACAATATCTGCGTTTATACCAACGATTGCGCCGACGGCACCGACGACATGCTGATCCGCCTGCAGGAATTGGGGCTGGTCCAGCATTTCCGCAACGACGTGCCGACCGGCAAGAAACCGCAGCCCAACGCGCTGGAACTGGCCACCAAAAACCCCGAAGTGATGGACTCCGACTGGATCCTCACGATGGACGCCGATGAGTTTATCAACATCAAATGCGGCGACGGTCACATCACCGACCTGATCGCCCATATCCCCGATGACGCCAGTGCGATGGCGATCACCTGGCGGTTTTACGGGTCGGCAGGGGTGGTCGACTGGAATCCGGGGCTCGTCACCGAACACTATACCCGCGCCGCGCCCGACCAGTTCAAAAAGGGTTGGGGGGTCAAAACCATCTTTCGCCCCTACCCCGACATCAAACTGGGCATCCACCGCCCGCACATCAAGAACGCCAAACAGAACGCCGCCAACGCCAAGGCGCTGTTCGAGCAGGTCTGGGTTAACGGATCGGGACAACGGATGCCCGATGAATTTTCACTTTCGGGTTGGCGGTCAACCAAACCGACGCTGGGATATGCGCTGGCCGAACTGAACCACTACGCGGTGAAATCCTACGAGGCTTACTTGCTGCGCCGGGTGCGGGGCAACGTGAACAACAAGGAGGACAAGTATAACGCCGCCTATTTTGCCCTGTTCGACCGCAACGAGACCGAGGCGAACCACACGCTGCGCCACGTTCCGGCCGTCAAGGCCAGGATGGCCGAGATTCTGACTGACCCGGTGATGGCCGATTTACAGGCACGGGCGCTGGAATTTCACTCTGCCCGCGTTACCAAACTGCGCACCACCGGTGAATACGACACCTGGGTGGCCGAGTTGAAAGAGGCGTCGAAAATCCCGTTGGATAAACTGGACGAAGTCCTGTTCATCCAGCACCTACCCAAGATGTGGCAGGAAAAGGTCAAGGAAATGCAGGCGCAGGGGGTACCCGACAAGGACATCGCGCGAATGATTTCCGACACCCAGACAGCCAAAAAGGGCGAAACACGCAGCGCGTTGCTGGCCGCCGCAGGCGAAACACCGACCGACGATTCAGGCAGCAAACGGGCCGGGCGCGATGCAATCAGCGCGGCGGCGCTGTCTGGCGATCAAGGATCGGAGGAACCCGACCGCAACGCCAAAAAGGCCGCTCGTCAGGCCGCCCGTGCCGCCGGGATCCCGACCAAGAAATACGCCCCCGGCGAAGAACCCGCCGAGGTGCGCGTCGCACTGGCCGAGGTGGCCCTGCGGGCCGACGCGCCCGAGGTCCAAGAGGCGCTGGAAAAACTCGCGCTGGCCGACGATGACCCCGATACCGCACAGGCCCTTGCCCGCGTCGAAAAGGTGATCGCCGCGGCCCCGGCGCCGCACCCCAACCCATTCATGAACACGCCCGAAGCGCGGGGCCTGGGCGTTCCCGCCCTAAAGCCGCACGTTGCTGCGATGCTGGCCAATCGCGACGGACCGCAAAAGGATGGCGACCCGGAAAAGCCAACGGCCCCAAAGCCCGCC
>JBBQHC010000148.1:0-6649 GCA_038323615.1 Rhodobacterales bacterium
GAAACCCTCTCTTATCAAACTGCCCTATTTGGACCCATAGGTGCTGATGTCAGACACCAAACACGAAATGAAATGTCGTCGCGCTGCTTGTAGGTCAGGCGTTGATCATGAAACAGAACACTGACCATTGCGCTAATGTAACCTGTAACGAATCCACGAATGTACTCGTCTGAGAAAAAATCAAATGGGAACGATACCTGATCAGTCTCCCTTTTTAGATATTTAGAAAATGCGAACGCCATCTTGAAGTCAACGAGCAGCGCCTCCGTTATTTTCAGCGCAATTCGTTTAGTTTTCCCAGCAAACAATCTGCTCTCCTTTTGTCAGTTTTTTTTGCCTTACTCGATCACCTCATGCGGCAAAATTTCCTCAACCGTTCCCGTGATCCGCGCCTTGCTGCCCACGCTGGGGCGCGGCAACTCGGCATAAGCAGCCCTTGCCTTCTAAGTCCATAGCACCCCAGCCGATAATATCACCCGTGACGCACCGCCCGGTGTTCGTGAGTTGATAGCGACGATGGACGGAGCCGAGCATGGTCTAATGTTTACCACAACGCAGACCATGCAGGAAAGCAATGACGCTAATGTCGCCTCGGCCGCGTTCTCTGCGGCTACCTCCATCGCGAAATAATGGCCGCCATGGCAGAAGAAATGGAACCCAAAGATGCGGTCGAAGCCATGCTCATTTCGCAGCAAGTTGCCACGCACTTCGCCATGATGACCTTGTCCGGCAAAGTGATGGACGCCATCAGTCCACAATTGAGAGAGCGGTATGAGCGGTCCAAGACGCGGCTATCACGCACGTTTCTAGCCCAGATGGACGCGTTCAAGCGGTATCGAGCCAAGGCGCAACAAGTGGTCAGGGTTGAGCCAGTGACCGTCAACAAGGGCGGGCAGGCCATTTTCGGGGCTCTGACGCAGTGGGGGCGGGGTAGCAATGGAAAGTGACGCCAAACCCCATGCACAAGGACCACAGCGTCGCCAGATGCACGGCCAAGACGAAGGCAACAGGCAACTGCCGCAACGCTCCGGCCAAACGCGGCTGGCAGGTATGCCGAATGCACGGCGCTGGCGGCGGCGCATCAACTGGTCCCGAAAATGGTGCTTGGCGGCATGGCGGGCGCAGCCGCGAATTGGCCGAGGTGCGAAGTTTCGGGACCGAACTGGCTAGGTTTTCAAAGCAATCACTGAAAAGTCTCCGCGAGTGACGACGCGCGTGATTGTGTATGCCGCCGACGAAAATCAATTTTCCTCTCTCAGCCCATCATGGACAATCCTATCATCGTTCCGCAAAGTCACTGACAATGGCCTTTGCCGCAATCAGATAGAGAGAACCTCATGAAGCGAATGCTTTGGGCCGCAATTATCGCTATGACGCTCGCCCCGTCAGCGGGCATTTCGCAGGATTTTGAGACTGGTCTAGCTGCAGTGAACGCCGGCGATTACGCTACTGCATTACGGGAGTGGACTCCACTGGCCGAGCAAGGCAACGGGACGGCGCAGAACTACCTCGGTGGCGTGTACCGCACCGGGCTCGGCGTGCCGCAAGACGATGCCGAGGCGGCGAAGTGGTTCCGGCTGGCGGCAGAGCAAGGCATCGCCTTGGCGCAGTACAACCTCGGCGTCATGTATCGCGGCGGCAGCGGCATTCCGGAGGACGGTGCCGAGGCGGCAAAGTGGTACCGGCTGGCGGCGGAGCAAGGCGATGCGGCGGCGCAGTACTACCTTGGCGACTTGTACCGCAGAGGCAGCGGCGTGCCGCAGGACGATGCCGAGGCGGCAAATTGGTACCGGCTAGCGGCCGAGCAAGGTGCAGCGATTGCGCGGTACAGTCTGGGCCACATGTACGTCAAAGGCAGCGGCGTGCCGCAGGACGATGCCGAGGCGGCAAAGTGGTTCCGGCTGGCGGCCGAGCAAGGTGAAGCGATGTCGCAGTACAGTCTCGGCTACGCGTACAACAATGGCAGCGGTGTACCGCAGGACGATGCCGAGGCAGCAAATTGGTATCGGCTGGCGGCGGAGCAGGGCTATGCGGCGGCGCAGTATAGCCTGGGCCTCATGTACCTCAAGGGCAACGGCGTGCCGCAGGACAATATAACCTCGCACATGTGGTTCAATACTGCTGCCGCAATCGGTGACCAGAATGCCACTTTTGGTCGTGATATTGCCGCCGCGAGTATGACATCCGCCGATATTTCCGAGGCACAACGGCGCGCGCGCGTCTGTGTGGAATCGGAGTATCAGGACTGCGATTGACTGAGACGCCAATCATCTTCACTTGGCAGTCTGGCCTCCAGCGCATCAAGTGCTCGTACATAGATTGGCCAAACGTGAAGTCCTTCGGAATAGCGCAGCAGCAAGCGAGGGCGCATCTCGGCATCCAGCACCAACCCTAGCGTTTTTTCTATGTAGGGTATGATGTGGGGTAAACCAGTTTGTTCCAAATAATATCTAATTATTTCAATGATAAGTGGCGGAGAGACAGGGATTCGAACCCTGGGAAGGCTTGCACCCTCAACGGTTTTCGAAACCGTCCCGTTCGACCACTCCGGCACCTCTCCGAGCTTGGGTGGTAACGGGCGGCGTTTAATCTGCGACCCGCGTCCGTGCAACCCCAAATTCGCGCCGCCTGTTATGTCTGCGAGGTGACATTTGCGTCAGGCCTCTTGGAATGGCCCTTGGCAGGTCATATCACGTGAACAGACCTGCACAAAGGATGCCCCATGTTCGCCCGTTTTGCCACCGTTTTGACTCTAGGGTTCACCCTTGCCACACCCGCGCTGCATGCGCAGTCCGCGCCCGATGCCGTGTTCGACGCCATCGGCATGCCCGAAATGATCGCGATCATGAGTGAGGAAGGAACTAAATATGGTGAACAGGTCGCCACCGACATGTTTGCTGGTAGCGTCGATCCGGCCTGGTCCGGGATGGTCGCGGCGATTTACGATCCGGCGACGATCACCGCGCGGGTCAAGGCCGATCTTGCTACGGCGTTGCAGGGGGCCGACACCGACGCCATCGTCGCCTTCTTTCAAACCGAACCGGGCCGCACCATCGTTGCCCTTGAAGTGTCGGCGCGGCGGGCATTTCTGGATGAAACGGTCGAACAGGCCGCCAAGGAAAACGCCGCGCTGGCGATGATGGACGACACCCCCCGGCACCAGCAGATCACTGCGTTCATCGACGCCAATGACCTGATCGAAACCAACGTTACCGCGGCGTTGAATTCCAATTATGCCTTTTACATGGGTATGTTGGACGGCGGCGCGTTTCCCGGCGAGATGTCCGAACAGGATGTGCTGACGAATGTCTGGGCATCGGAATCTGATGTCCGCACAAACACGACAGAATGGGTATTTGCATTTCTGACGCTGGCCTATCAGCCGCTGTCAGCTGCCGACCTTGACGCCTATATCGCGTTTTCGCAGACCCCGGCGGGCAAAGACCTGAACCGGGCAATGTTTACGGCCTTTGACGGGGTCTTTAACGACAACAGCCGGGCACTGGGGCTGGCGGCCAGTCAGATGATGGGCCAACAAGAACTTTAGCGACCATAAACGGACAGCGCCGTGACCAGCGCGCCGGGGTTGGCGTCATAAAGGCCCAGATTGCCTTGCAGTTGCAGGGTGCGCGCGGGCCGGTCCTGCACCGGCACCCCGGCGGCGTCAAAGGTGCGGGTCAACAGCGGCCCGCCGCCTGCGTTGATTTCGGCGATGAGGGCAGGGTGGTTGGATTTCACCAGCACCTCGACCGCGCCGTTCGGGCCTGCCATCGGGGCAATGTCGCGCAAGTTTCCATCGGACGTGCATGCGGCCAAAAGGGTACAAAGAACGGGGACGATCAGGCGCATTTTTCACCACTTAAATGGGTTGACTTGGTGGGCAGTTACGCAGATAAGCCCGCATCCCGGCAAGGGTTTTGTCGGGGCAATAGCGACATAACGCCGATCGGCGCGCAGTTCACGGGTGGTTTTCGGGCCGCAAATACTCCGAAAGGGGAACCCCAGAACGCGGAACAAAAAAGGAAGATGCGATGTTTGCGGTTTTGAAAACCGGCGGCAAGCAGTACAAGGTCGCCTCGGGCGATGTGCTGCGGGTCGAAAAGCTGGCAGCGGATGCCGGCGACAAGGTTCAGTTCAACGAAATTCTGATGGTCGGTACGAGGCTCGGGTTGCCATTGGTGGCCGGTGCCGCCGTGCAGGCCGAAGTGATCGACCACATCAAGGGCGAAAAGGTCATCCATTTCGTCAAGCGGCGGCGCAAGCACAGTTCGCAGCGCACCAAAGGCCATCGCCAGCAACTGACACTGGTGCGGATCACCGATATTCTTGAATCGGGTGGCGACAAGACCGAGGTCAAGGCCGCCGCCAACGGCGCGGGTTACGGCGCGGTCGTCAGTGACGCGCATTACGCCAAGAACAAGGCCGATCAGGGCGAATTGGCCCGGCAGGTAAACGCGGGCGAGGGCAAGGCCAAGACGGCCGAAACCAAAAAGCCCAAGAAAGCCGACGACGCGCCGAAGGCCGAAAAGGCCAAGGCTGCACCGAAGGCCGCCAAGAGTGGCGACGACCTCAAGCAGTTGAGCGGCGTCGGCCCGGCATTGGAAAAGAAGCTGCAAGCGGCAGGCATCACCACCTTTGCCCAGATCGCAGGCTGGACCAAGGCCGACATCGAAGAGATGGATGAAAAGCTGGATTTCAAAGGCCGGATCGACCGTGAAAACTGGGTCGCCCAAGCCAAGAAACTTGCAAAAGGCTAAGGAGAGAGACACATGGCACACAAGAAAGCAGGCGGCTCATCCCGCAACGGCCGCGACAGCGCCGGTCGGCGTCTGGGCGTCAAGAAATTCGGCGGCGAGGCCGTAATTCCCGGTAACATCATCATGCGCCAGCGCGGCACCAAGATGTGGCCGGGCACCGGAGTCGGCATGGGCAAGGATCATACGATCTTTGCCGTGGTCGAGGGTCAGGTGAAATTCCACAAGGGCCTCAAACAGCGCACCTTCATTTCGGTCCTCCCCGTGGCAGAGGCAGCGGAATAGCCGACACCGGTTTTGCAAAAGACCAAGGGGATCGGCATTGCCGGTCCCCTTTTCATTTGCGTGATCAGGGGTTGCGCGGCCACCAATTCGTCACAATCTTTGGGGTATAACGGGATCTTCACATGGTCCGGAAGGGGCAACGATGAAACTCGACACGGTAACGACCCAGCCGACCATTCAGGCCGACCGGATGACCTTGCGCCCGCTGCGCCGGTCCGACGCCGGGTTGGTTACGATGTATGCCGCCGATGCCCGCGTCGCCAAGGGCACGCGCGGGATCCCGCACCCGCTGCCCCCCGGCTTTGCCGAGGCGATGATCGCCCGTGCCAGCGGCGCCGGGCGAACCGACGATATCTGGGCGATGGACGGGTCGGCAATGGGCCATGCGGATGTGCTGGGCCTTGTCAGTATGACGCGCATGGATCGCAACCAATCGGAAATTTACTATTGGGTGGCACCTGCGTTCTGGAACACCGGGTTCGCATCCGAGGCCGTGCGCGCCCTGATAGCGGCCAACCCGCACGGCGCGCGGCACATCTTTGCCGAGGTGTTTCAGGATAATCCCGGTTCGGCCCGTGTGCTGACCAATTGCGGTTTCGACTATCTGGGCGATGCCGAGGCCTTTTCAGTCGCCCGCAACGCCGTTGTGGCGACCTGGACCTATTCGCTGAAAGCCGCGCCCGCGATCACTTGAGAACTTCGGGGGAATGGCGTATCGCCTGCGCCTGAACCCCCGGAAAGCCATGATATGAAATTCCTCGACCTTGCCAAAGTCTTTATCCGCTCGGGCGGCGGCGGGGCTGGCTGTGTGTCGTTCCGGCGCGAAAAATTCATCGAATACGGCGGGCCGGATGGCGGCGACGGCGGTAACGGTGGCGATGTTATCGCCGAGGCAATGGACGGTCTGAACACTCTGATCGACTTTCGCTATCAACAACATTTCTTTGCCAAATCAGGCCAGCATGGCATGGGGTCGCAGCGCACCGGCGCGTCGGGCGACGACATTTTGTTGCGCGTCCCTGTCGGCACCGAAATTTTGGACGAAGACGGCGAAACCCTGATTGCCGACATGACCGAAGTCGGCCAGCGCGTCGTTATCGCCAAGGGTGGCAATGGCGGCTGGGGCAACCTGCATTTCAAATCCGCCACCCATCAGGCCCCGCGCCGCGCCAATCCGGGGCAGGAAGGCGTCGAACGCACGATCTGGCTGCGCCTGAAACTGATCGCCGATGTCGGGCTGTTGGGGATGCCGAACGCCGGCAAATCGACCTTTCTGGCGGCGACGTCGAACGCCCGACCCAAGATCGCGGATTATCCGTTTACCACACTTGTGCCCAACCTTGGCGTCGTCGGCATCGACAACGTCGAATTTGTCGTCGCCGATATCCCGGGCCTGATCGAAGGCGCCTCCGAGGGGAAGGGCCTGGGCGATATGTTCCTGGGCCACGTCGAACGTTGCGCCGTGCTGCTGCATCTGGTCGATGGCACCTCGGGCGATCCGGTAGGCGATTACCAGACCATCATCGGTGAATTGCAGGCCTATGGTGGCGATCTGGCCCACAAGCCGCGGATCACGGTGCTGAACAAGATTGACGCGCTCGACGCTGAAG
>JBBQHC010000149.1:0-6572 GCA_038323615.1 Rhodobacterales bacterium
AAGACTTTCATGCAGATTGGCGGAGCGGGGCTGGCTATCGAGGCCGACGGCCTGCGAGATCTGATGCAGCAGATTCCGTCATTGCAGCGTCATCTGCAACGTTATGTTCAGGTGATGTTGACGCAAACCGCGCGGACGGCGCTGTCGAACGGGCACTCCAACCTGGAAGAGCGGCTGGCCCGGTGGCTTTTGATGTGTCACGATCGGATCAATGGCGACGCAATGAACCTGACGCATGAGTTCTTGTCGATCATGCTGGGCGTGCGCCGCGCAGGGGTAACGGTCGCCACCCAAGTTCTCGAGGGCAAGGGGCTGATCCGCGCCAATCGCGGACAGATCATCATCCTGGATCGCGAAGGACTCGAGCACGAAGCACAGGACTCATACGGCGTTCCCGAAGCAGAATATGAACGCTTGTTCGGTTTTGAGCAACTGGACCAACAAGGCAGTATCTAGGACCCGGGATGCGTCAGCCTCTCACCCCTCGTCGCGAAACAGACCCTCGGGCGTCCGATCCGCGTCATCAAGCTGACTCAGACCCACAATGATCACTGCCAACGGGAAACCGGCTATTCTGCTCATTTCACGCGGCGTGAGGCCGAGGTCGAGAAACATTGCCAGCATATCCGGCAACAGGTCATCGCGGCCCAGAATGGGTCGGGATTTCCGCGCCAATTCATGCTGGTGCGGGATATTTCTTCGATCTGATGGATTCGCCCGGTGGTTGTGAAATTCTATCATTTTGGGGTACCGCCCTTCTTGCCAACACCCACGAAACGGTGCCTGTCAGCCGATAGTTTGGATTCTGATCATGACAGGAATCAAGTCCTCAAGACTCCCCGGCAATGATGCCGCTGGGGGCCATGTCTTGCGCGCATTGCTGCATCTGTCTTGAAACACCCTGGGCATAATCGCGGTACTGCGCGGTGGCAGTTTCGACATGCCCGAGCTGCAACCCGATCAGTTCCGCTGGATTTTTGCAAGAGATCAGCGATTTCCAAGCATTGGCATTTGCACGAAAACGGAACTGTGACAACGCGTGCATGGACTTCGTCATATCGATCGTCCAGCTCAGCAGAACGTGCTGAGATTGCGCCCAACGGTCATTCTTAGGTTTATTTTTAACGACCTTGCTCTTTGTCTTCAACATGGGTTGCGAGGGAGAAAAAATTGCTACGGGCGTTGATGTCTGATCATTGAGCATACGTTCGTTCTCTTCTCAGGGCTGAGTGAAAGGCCACGGGTAAACCCAAGCGAGAATCATTAACGGAAGTACCTGACCCAACGTAACACACCTCCGTTCAGGGATGGCCTTAGGTGCGGATTCGTACAAAATCCCATATTGTGGCAATTCGACGTCTTTCTGAGTCAATCAGGCTTGAAACTGTCATTTCAGAGCAAAATTTTCCGTTATTTCTCGCCAAACCAAACCAAACCTGAAGCGTGAGATGGGTTAGCGAAAGTTCCAGTCCTCCGCCAACTCGAGCGCTAGCGATTCTTCGCTATTGCCGGAGCTTCAGACGATGCCGCCGCCGGCGCCGGATACCGCTGGCCGTTGGTTCGCGACCTTGGTGCGATAGCCTGATGCCCGATAGGCGCTGACCGGATCAATCGCGCCCCCGTCTTCGGCCCGCGCCATCGCGAGAATCGGTTCCACGTCCGTGCGGAACGCGTGTTTCAGCATCGTCGTCGCCATCAACGCGTCGTTGCTATCCTGAAATCCGACCAAGGCCGCCCGATCCACCAGCAGCGCCTGCGCATAGGCGCGCTGCACCTCGGTCGCCGAAACCATCAGGCTTTCAATCGGGTCGGTCACGTTGTGGCTTTGATCAAGCATGTGCATCGGCGCGAAATCCGGGTCGGCCTCGGCCTCGACCAGTTCGTTAAAGACCAGAAACAGCCGGTAGGGGTCGATGCTGCCGGTATCCAGATCGTCGTCGCCGTATTTGCTGTCGTTGAAATGGAAGCCGCCCAATTTGCCGAACTGGGTCAGCCGCGCAACGATCATTTCGATGTTCACGTTTGGCGCGTGGTGGCCCAGATCGACCAGACATTTGGCCTGCGCCCCCAGCGTTTGCGCGATCAGCAGGTTACTGCCCCAATCCTGCACCACCGTCGAATAGAACGCCGGTTCATACATCTTGTGTTCGGTCAGCAGGGTCCAGTCGGCGGGCAGTTTCGCGTAAATTTGTGCGGCGGCATCCAGATAGCGTTCGAACTGACGGGTGAAATTGGTCTGCCCCGGAAAGTTCGATCCGTCGCCGACCCAGATCGTCAGCGCCTTCGATCCGATCTGCTGGCCGAGTTCGATACAGGCGATGTTGTGATCGACTGCCTGCCGCCGCGTTGCCGCATCAGTGTGCGAGAGCGACCCGAATTTGTAGCTTTGGTGCTGTTGCGGGGCGTCCTGAAAGGTGTTGGAATTCATCGCATCAAAGGTCAGCCCGACCTGTTCGGCCTTGGCGTTCAGGTCGGCGGCGGGCGCGTCATCCCACGGAATGTGCAGCGACACCGCGGGCGTTGCGCGGGTCAGCTGATGGATCACGCTGCAATCGTCCAGCTTGTCGAAAATGCCGCGCGGTTCGCCGGGGCCGGGAAACCGCGCGAACCTTGTCCCTCCGGTGCCGACGCCCCAACTGGGCACGGCGACGTGGTAGGCGGCGACCTTGGCCTTGATCCGGGCGATGTCGATGCCGCGCCGGTCCAGATGTTCGCCAAGGGCGTCGTAATCGGCGCGCAACCGTCCGGTTTCGCGGTCGTTGCGTTGCGCGATGATAGCGGTGTCGATCATGGTGCCCCCTTAGCGTGTGAACGCCTGCACGTTGCCCGCGTCCACGTTGATGATGTTGCCGGTCGATTTCGACGAGAGGTCGGCGGCAAGGAAGTACGCCGCCTCGGCGATGTCTTCGGGGAACACCGACCGTTTCAGCAGGGACCGTTCGCGGTAGTGTACCTCGAGCCCCTCTTTATCTTTGCCATAGGTATCGGCGCGTTCCTTCAGCCAGTCGCCGGACCAGATTTTCGACCCCTTCAGCACCGCATCCGGGTTGACCACATTGACACGGATGCCATGCGGCGCACCTTCGAGCGCCAGGCACCGGGCCAGATGGATTTCGGAAGCCTTGGCGGTGCAGTAGGCCGATGCATTGGGCGACGCGGCCAGCCCGTTTTTCGAGGCAACAAACACCACAGCGCCGCCGATCTTTTGCGCCAGCATGACCTTGAACGCCTCGCGGCTGACAAGGAAATAGCCGGTCGACAGGATCGCCATGTTCTTGTTCCACAGGTCCAGCGTGGTCTCGGTCACGGGCGCGGAACTGGCGATGCCGGCGTTCGACACCAGAATATCGACCCCGCCGAATTCAACAGAAACTTCTGAAAACGCTTTAATAACAGCGTTTTCATCCGTGACGTTCATGTTGACGGTGCGCACTGCATCCGCCGAAAAGCGGGCTGTCAGATTGGCCGCCGTGTCGGTCAGCGCGGCCTCGTCAATATCGGCCAGCATCACGCAGGCGCCTTCGCGCAGATAGCGTTCTGCGGTGGCCGACCCGATACCGCCTGCACCGCCGGTCACCAGTGCGACACGACCTGCCAGCGATTTCGGCTGCGGCATCCGCTGCAACTTGGCCTCCTCAAGCAGCCAGTATTCAATGTCGAAGGCCTCCTGCTCGGGCAGACCGCGATATTCGCTGACCGCGTCCGCACCGCGCATCACGTTGATCGCGTTGACGTAGAATTCGGCCGAAATTCGCGCCGTCGCCTTGTCCTTGGCAAAGGTGATCATGCCGACGCCGGGGATCAGATAGACCACCGCGTTGGGGTCGCGGACGCCTGGGCTGTCGGCGTGTTTGCAGCGGTCGTAATAGGCCGCATAGTCGGCCCGATAGGCGGCGACGGCATCGCCCAACCCGGCCAGCGTGGCGTCGGCATCAGGTTTGGCGGGGTCAAAATCGACCACCAGCGGGCGGATTTTCGTGCGCAGGAAATGGTCGGGGCAGGAGGTGCCGAGTGCGGCGAGGCGCTCCATGTCGTTCGCGTTCACAAATTCCAGCACGGTATCACTGTCAGTGAAATGCCCGACCATGTGCTGCTGTCCCGACACCATGCCACGGATCGCGGGCATCAGGCGGGCGGCGGTGGCGCGGCGCTGATCGGCGGGCAGGCTTTTGTGTCTGGCACCACCAAAAGCCGCCTTGCCGGCGGTTTGGTCAGCGAACCAGTCGGTCGCCTTCTGGATGATGGCCAGTGTCAGGTCGTAACAGTCCCGCGCGTCGTCGGCCCATGTAAACAACCCGTGGCTTTCCAGCACGACGCCCTTGGCCTGCGGGTTCTTGGCGCAGAAATCCGACAGCCAGAGGCCCAGTTCGAACCCCGGTTTTTTCCACGGCAACCAACCGATATCGGCGCCGAAAATCGTTTGGGTCAGTGCCTTGCTGTCTTTGGCCGCAGCGATGGCGATGATCGCATCGGGGTGCATGTGATCGACGTGTCTGGCCGGAACATAGGCGTGCAGCGGAGTGTCGATGCTGGCGGCGCGAGGGTTCAGGTTGAAGGTGCAATGGGGCAGATAGCCAACCATTTCATCCTCGAACGCCACGCCGCGATAGATCCCGCGCAGCGCGTTCAGCTTGTCCATGTAGAGCGTCGAAAAGCCGTCCATCTTGATCGAGCCGACATCGCCGCCCGACCCCTTGACCCACAGCACCTCGACCTTGGCACCCGTCAGCGGATCCGTTTCCATCACTTTGGCCGAAGTATTGCCGCCGCCATAATTCGTGATTCGCTTGTCCGACCCCAGCAGGTTGGACCGATAGAGCAGCTTTTCCGGTTCGCTCATCCCCTTGGCAACGCTGTCGTCCCATTTGTTTTCAAGACGTTGCGGATTGGCGGAACTGGTCATCTTTGTCTCCTGTCGCGAAGGATTGTCACCTGTGGCGTTGCGGCAAAGGCTGACTCAGGGGAACCGAGTTGTCAATCATGATCGGGCATAACCAATCATGCAGGTGCAGCAATGACTGGTTTTGACAATTAATGATTGACAGGTCGGCACGACTCACCTCACCTTGGGTCAACCAAGGGGGATTTCATGCACGAGAAGGACAGACACCGCATCATTCTGTCGGCGGTTCAGGACCGTCCGGTGGTGACGGTCGTTGATCTGTGCACCCTGACCGGCGCCTCCGAGGCGACGGTGCGCCGCGACATCAACACGCTGGACGGTCAGAAGCGTCTGCGGCGGGTCCGTGGCGGGGCCGAGGCGATTAACGTGACGCCTTTCGTCGGGCTGGCCGGGCGACCATTTGCGGTCAACGAAACCATGAACATCGCAGAAAAGCGGGCCATCGCTGCCGCCGCCGTCGATCTGTGCGCGGACGGCGAACCGATCATCATCAATGGCGGCACGACCACGTTCCAGATGGTGCATCCGTTGGCGACGCGCCGGTTGCAGGTCTTTACCAATTCGTTCCCGATTGCCGAACACCTGCTGAAGAACACCCGCAACACGGTGATGTTGCCGGGCGGGGTGATTTACCGCGAACAGAACATCATCCTGTCGCCCTTCGACAACGACGTGACCCGCAATTTCTATGCCCGGCGGATGTTCATGGGGGCGCAGGGGATCGGCCCGCTGGGGCTGATGGAGCAGGATCCGCTGTTGATTCAGGCCGAAACCAAACTGATCGGTCAGGCCGACGAATTGATCGTTTTGGTGGACAGCACGAAATTCGCGGGCCGGTCCAGCCTTGTGCTGTGTCCATTGGCCCGGATCGACACGATTATCACCGACGACGGCATCGACGACCGCACTGCGGCGATGCTGGAAGCGGCGGATATCAAGCTGATCGTCGTGCCCGTTGGCGCGGCGCAGAAAGAAGGGGTGGCGTCCTAGCCACCTTGATTGCAACCACTCCAGGGAGGAAACCATGAGTGTTCTGAAAAAAGCCATCGTCTCGGCCGCACTGGCGACTGCGATGTTCACGGCCCCCGCATTTGCCCAAGACAACGTGCGTATCGCGCTGGTCGTCAAGGCGCTGGGCATCGGGTTCTTTGAGGCCGCCAACAAAGGGGCCGAGGAGGCTGCCGCCGAGCTTGGCAACGTCGAAATCATCTATACCGGCCCGACCGACACCACGGCCGAGGGTCAGATCGAGGTGATCAACGCCCTGATCGCCCAAAACGTCGATGCTATCGCGATTTCGGCAAATGACACCGATGCACTGGTTCCTGCCCTGCAAAAGGCGATGGATCGCGGCATCACCGTCATCAGCTGGGACAGCGGCGTCGCCCCTGCGGGCCGCGAGATGCACCTTAACCCATCGTCCAGCCCGCTGATCGGCAACATGATCATCAAGCTGGCCGCCGATCAATTGCCGTATGGCAGTCAGGACGCGATCCTTTCGGCGACTACCACATCGACCAACAAGAACACCTGGATCGACGAGAAGAACAAGGTGATGGGCAATTATCCCGGCATCGAAGTGGTGGCGACGGTTTACGGCGATGACCTTGCCGACAAATCCTACCGCGAGGCCACCGGCCTGATGCAAACCTATCCCGACCTTGATGCG
>JBBQHC010000150.1:0-6527 GCA_038323615.1 Rhodobacterales bacterium
GCGCCCCTGCCGATGGAATCGACCCGCATCGTCGGTTGGGCCGAGGCGGAAAAGACCGTGCTGGACGCCTACGCCGCCTTCGATCCGGCGATGGCCGATCTGGCCCGGCCGTTCTTTGCGAAAGGTTGGATCGATGCCGCCGTCAAACCCGGCAAGGCCCCCGGCGCTTTTGCCCATCCGACCGTCACCACCGTCCACCCCTATGTGATGCTGAACTACCTTGGCAAACCGCGTGATGTAATGACACTGGCGCATGAACTGGGCCACGGCGTGCATCAGGTGCTGGCAGCGGGGCAAGGCGAACTGCTTTCTTCGACCCCGCTGACACTGGCCGAAACGGCCTCTGTGTTCGGCGAAATGCTGACCTTCCGCGCCCTGCTTGACAAGGCCAAGGATCAACAGGAACGCAAAGTGCTGCTGGCCGGCAAGGTCGAGGACATGATCAACACGGTCGTGCGCCAGATCGCCTTTTACGATTTCGAATGCAAACTGCACGCGGCGCGGGGCGCGGGCGAACTGACCCCCGACGACATCAACGCGCTGTGGATGTCGGTGCAGGCCGAAAGCCTTGGCGATGTGTTCGATTTCGCCCCCGGCTATGAAACCTTCTGGGCCTATATCCCGCACTTCGTCCACTCGCCGTTCTATGTCTATGCCTATGCTTTCGGCGATGGTCTGGTGAATGCGCTTTATGCGGTCTACGCCGAGGGCGACCCCGATTTCCGCGGCAAATACATGGAGATGCTCAAAGCGGGGGGCAGCAAGCACCATAAAGAGCTTTTGGCCCCCTTCGGTCTTGACGCCAGCGACCCGGCGTTCTGGGACAAGGGGCTGGCGATGATCGAAGGCATGATCGACGAGCTGGAGTCGATGGAAGTCGGTCAAGCGCCGTCAGGCGACTGACCGAGCGGGGTCGCGTTTGGCCCTGGGCCAAATGCGGCTCCGCCCCCTCGCCAACTTGACGCCGGGCATCCCCACCCATCTTGGCCCTTCACTTCAACTGACTGTCCTTTGACCCACGCCGATTGATCCCGGCGCGGGGCTTCAACGTCGCCTCGCGCTCTTGTTGGCAGTCGATGCACAGTTTGACACCGGGGCGGGCCAGCCTGCGCGCCTCGGGAATTGGTTCGCCGCAATCCGCGCAGTCGGTGAAACTCTCGCCCACCGGCTGCTTTTGCGCCCGCATCCGCGCCAGTTCGTCGTCGATCGACGCTGCGATCTGGTCGGCCACCGCGCCGTCTTTTGCCCAACCGCCCGCCATCAGTCCAACTCGGTCCAAGGCCAGGGTTTGACTTCTGACGCAGCCGTCTGATAGCGCACCGCCTTGGCCATCCAGACGCCCAAAGTGGTGCCGAACTCGGCCAGCGTATCGTTGGGCTGACGTTTGTTGAAGACCATGATCACGAACTGAATGACCGTGATCGCCCCCAGCACGGTTTGCGACGCACTCAGCATGATCGCGATCAGGATCATCCAGATCAGCCGCATCCACAGGCTTTCATAATCCGTCACAGAGTCCTTGTCGGTTTCGTCAGCCATCCGCCTGCCCCGCCGCATAAACCATATCTGTCATCGCTTGCGTGCCCCGGCTGAATTCCAGCGGACAAGGATAGACCGTCCCGTCGCGCAGGGTGGCGCCAAAGTTTTCGACCTGATGGACATAATGATTAACCCCCGGAAAGCGTTCAAGACTCACCCGCCCGCCCGACGTTTCCAACCGGATTTCCGCCTGATCGTGAACTCCGGCATTGAACGGACAGGTCAGCGTCAGCAGCCCGTCGGTACCGTGAAACGCGATGTGCTGGCGGTTGAACAGCCGCATCGACACCAGCGATGTATAGGAAAACGCGGGAAAATCCGCCGCCATCCGCACAAAGACATCGACGCCGTTTTCGCGGCGCACATCGGCATAAGGCACCGCCAGAGGATCGGCCCCGGTGACAAAGCGGGCAGCGCCATAGGCATAGACGCCGATATCGGGCAGCACGCCGCCGCCAGTTTCGGGACGGTTTCGGATGTTAGTCAGGTCGTCGGCGTTGTTGTAGCTAAAGATGCAATCGACGTGGCGCAGATCGCCCACAGCACCGCCCTGCACCAGTTCACGGGCCCGGATGAATTGCGGATGATGCACGATCATGAACGCCTCGGCCGCCAACAACCCGGCCTTGTCGCGGGCCGCGATCAGACGGTCGAAATCCGCCTCGGCCAGCCCAATCGGCTTTTCGCACAGCACATGCTTGCCGGCTGCCAGGGCCTTGATGGTCCAATCGACATGCAGATGGTTGGGCAGCGGAATATAGATGGCATCGATGCCGGGATCGGCAAGCAGGGCGTCATAGCTCTCATGCACCCGCAGCCCCGGCGCAAAGGCGCGAAACCCATCGGCCTTGGCCGGGCTGGTCGTCGCAAGGGCGGCAAGGTCAGCCCCCCGCGCCGCGTGGATCGCAGGCCCCATGTGATTGCGGGCGAAATCCGACGCCCCTAGTATGCCCCATCGCACCGCATCCGCCATCGGCCTGCCCCCTGAAATTCCATCGAACCCTAGCAGAGGTCCAAAGTCCGTCCACCTTCTTTTGCCCAAAAATATCCCCGCCGGAGGCTCCGGCGGGGACATTATCAGCCGATCCCGGATGTAAACCGGAACTTACCCAAGACCGCGTAGGATGGGTTTCAACCAATCACGCCGTCGCCAGCATGCCCTTTTCGCGGGCCAGTTGCTGCATCCGCTTTTGCAGCTTTTCAAAGGCCCGCACTTCGATCTGGCGGATCCGTTCGCGGCTGACCGCATACTGGCCCGACAGATCTTCCAGCGTGATCGTCTCGTCCGCCAGCCGCCGCTGCATCAGTACGTCACGTTCGCGGTCGTTCAGCACATCCATCGCCTCGGCCAACAACGCCCTGCGGGCTGTCATCTCGTCTTTTTCCTCGTAGTCATGTGCAGTGTCGGCATCGGTATCTTCCAGCCAGTCCTGCCACTGGGTCGATCCTTCGCCATCGCCGCCGACCATCACGTTCAGCGACGCATCACCGCCTGACAAACGGCGGTTCATCGACACCACTTCGTCCTCTGTCACGCCAAGATCATGCGCGATCTGTTTGACGTTTTCGGGCCGCAAATCACCTTCTTCCAGCGCCCCGATGCGGGATTTCGCCTTGCGCAGGTTAAAGAACAGCTTTTTCTGCGCCGATGTTGTCCCGAGTTTCACAAGGCTCCACGATCGCAGGATGTATTCCTGAATCGACGCCCTGATCCACCACATCGCATAGGTCGCAAGGCGGAACCCCTTTTCGGGGTCGAACCGCTTGACCGCCTGCATCAAACCGACGTTGGCCTCGGAAATCACCTCGGCCTGCGGCAGTCCATAGCCGCGATAGCCCATCGCGATCTTGGCGGCCAATCGCAGGTGCGAGGTGACCATCTTGTGCGCCGCCTCGGTGTCCTCGTGATCGACCCAGCGTTTGGCCAGCATGTATTCTTCTTCGGGTTCCAGCATCGGGAACTTGCGAATTTCCTGCATATACCGGTTCAGGCCCTGTTCAGGGCTTGGCGCCGGCAAATTGGCGTATGTGCTCATCGTCTATCCCTTCCGCCCAATGTTCATAGGCTTAACATGGAGGTAATTGCGTCGTTTCGTGCTTTCAAGACCGCCTATAACATATGTCTTAACGCAGTATGAACCGCGTTCCGTCGGTTGGCGAGGGGTCCGACTGTGCGCTCACACACACGCGATAACTGTTTCAGTCGCTTGCCTGTTTTCTGCGCAGAAGTCCGGGCGCAAACTATGCACTCCCCGCCTTGCCCCCTAATGCGGCGATCAAATCCTGGATATCGGCAGGCAATGCGGCGGCAAACTCCATCGTTTCCCCCGACACCGGGTGATCGAACCCCAGCGTCGCCGCATGCAATGCCTGTCGAGGAAATGCCAGCGCCGCCGCTGCCCCGCCATCGCCCACCGCCTTGGCTGCCAGTTTGCGCCGCCCGCCATAGGTCGGATCGCCAATCAGGGCGTGGCCGCAATGCGCCAGATGCACCCGGATCTGATGCGTCCGCCCGGTTTCCAGCCAACATTCGATCAGGGCAGCCACCGGCGGCAGCCCCAGGGCCTGCACGATCCGCGCCCGCGTCACCGCATGCCGCCCGCCATGAAACGATACCGCCTGACGCTGCCGGTCGGTCTTGTGCCGCCCCAGATGGGTCTGGATTTTCAGGATATTGCCGGCCTCGAAACTGGTCCCCTTGATCCCGTGCAGACGCGGATCGTTCTGGTCGGGCACGCCGTGGCAGACCGCCAGATAGCGCCGCTGCACCGTATGGGCGGCGAACTGCGCCGCCAATCCGTGGTGCGCGCGGTCTGATTTGGCGACCACCAGCAAACCGCTGGTGTCCTTGTCGATCCGGTGCACGATACCGGGGCGCATCTGGCCACCGACGCCCGACAGGGTATCGCCGCAATGAGCGATCAGGGCGTTGACCAGCGTGCCGTCACGGCTGCCGGGGGCGGGATGCACGACCATGCCGGCGGGCTTGTCAATGACGATCAGGTCGGCGTCTTCGAACACCACCGACAGCGGGATCACCTGCCCGACGATATGGCTTTCGACCGCAGCCTCGACCCTGACCTCGATTGCATCACCCAGCGCCACCGTCGCGCGGGGGTCGGTCACGACCGCGCCGTTCACCGTCACCGCGCCCTCGGCGATCAGCCGGGCCAGACGCGACCGCGACAGCGACGCGTCGTCTGGCACATCGCGTGAAAGCGCCTTATCAAGACGGGCGGGAGGATTGTCCGCGATGGAAAACGTGACGAGGGACGACATGGCTGCTCCTGAAACCCCACAGCCTTTGCCGCCCTATGTGAACCTGCTGAAATGGCTGGTGACCGGGCTGACCGTGGTGATGATTGCGGGGTTCCTAGTCGTTATCGGTGCCCTTGTCATCCGCCTGAACGCCGATCCCCTGCCGCTGCCCGATCGGATCGCTCTGCCCGCCGGCGTTACCGCCACGGCGTTCACCCAAGGGCCAGACTGGTTCGCCGTGGTGACCAGCGACAACCGCATCCTGATCTACGACCGCGCCACCGCGATGTTGCGGCAAACGATCGTCGTCGAATAGGTCAGAACACTGGACTCGACCGAATCCCTGTGCAAGTTTCACCGGGTCGCCCGCCCTGCGGGCCGCCAAACGGGCCAAACGGCCCGGTCAATAAAATGGACCTTAGGGAGGACCACCATGACTCTGAATTCGCTCAAGGCTCTTGGCCTTGGCATGGCGCTGTCTGTCAGCGCCAACGCCGCCTTCGCAGCCGAGTGCATCGCACCCGCCAACCCCGGCGGTGGCTGGGATTTCACCTGCCGCCAGATCGGCAAAATCCTGTTTGACATCGGACAAGTCGATCAACCCGTGCAAGTGACGAACCTTGCCGGTGCCGGTGGCGGTCTGGCCTTTTCGACAGTTGTGAACGAACGCAATGACGATCCCGAGCTGATCGTTGCCGCATCGTCGGCCACCACCACGCGTCTGGCGCAGAACGCCTATGGCGGTGCCACCGCCGATCAGGTCCGCTTCGTCGGGGCCATCGGTGCCGATCCGGGCGTTATCGTCGTTGCTGCCGACAGCCCCTTTCAGAACCTCAAGGAACTGATTGATGCGATCAAGGCCGATCCGGCCTCGGTCGCCTTTGCCGGCGGCTCGGCTGTTGGCGGGTTCGATCACATGAAACCGTTGCAGATTCTGCTGGCTGACGGATTCACCGACATCACAAAAGTGAAATACATCGGCGTTGACGGCGGCGCCGACGCGATCACCCAGACCATCGGCGGCTTCACCCAGGCGATGACCGGCGATATGTCCGAAATCATCGGCTTCGTGAATTCCGGCGAAGTCCGCATTCTGGCAGTGCTGAGCGAAGAGCGCGTGCCCGGTTTCGACGACATCCCGACCGCCAAAGAGCAGGGCTATGACGTGGTCGCCGTCAATTGGCGCGGCCTTTATGTGCCCGGTGGCATTTCCGACGCGGATTTCCAGAAATGGGCTGACCGTCTGCAGGCCGTGGCCGACAGCGAAGAGTGGAAGCAGGCGATGGCCGACAACGGTCTGGCCCCGTTCACCAAGGTTGGCGGCGATTTCCAGACTTGGGTCGACGGCGTGATCACCCAGACTGAAGACCTGTCGCGTCAACTGGGCGTGATTCAGTAACATGACCCGGCTGTCAGACCGCATCTTCGGTCTGGTCACAATTCTGGTGGCGCTCGCGTATATCGCGAGCGCCCTTCAGATTCAGGCCAGTTTCCTGTCCGACCCGGTGGGGTCCAAAACCTTTCCGATCCTTGTGGCATCCATCGCCGTGATCTGCGGCGGCATCATGGTGCTGCGCCCTGACGCCGAACCCGACTGGCCGGAAATGCGCACGCTGGGGTCCATCGGTATCTCGGTCGCCCTGCTTATCGCCTATTCCTACGCCCTGAAACCGCTTGGTTTCCTGATTCCCACGGCCATCGCCGCCGGTGTGATCAGCTATCAGATTTCG
>JBBQHC010000151.1:0-6448 GCA_038323615.1 Rhodobacterales bacterium
GCCTGCGTTGGCGGCCATGTAGTCGACGACGGCCTGACTATTGGCGGTGAATTGCGCTCCGTTGGCGGCGATCCAGTCCAGAACGGTCTGGCTTTCGGCGGTCGGGATCGCGAACAGTGCGTTCAGGATGTAACCCGCCGCGATGGCGCAACCCAGTGACAGCACCGGTGACCAGGCGAACCAGTTGCACCAGACCGACAACGGCGCGATCGTCTTGGAGTAGCGCAACCATGCGGTCGCGCCGTAGATCGACGCGCCGCCGGATTTGTTGCCGAACATCCCGGCGATTTCGGCGTAGGTGAAGGACTGCGAAAACCCCATGCACATGGAGATGATCCAGACCAGAAATGCCGCCTGACCCGCGACCCCGGCGATTCCGCCAAGCGAAAACAGCACGAGCGGCGGCACACCCGCCGCGACCCAAAAGGCGCCTTTCCAGTCAAGTGACCTGTGCAGGCTTCCTGCAATGGCGGGCTTGCCAGCAGCGGCAGGCGTATCAATTATCGTCATAACGTTTTCCCTCTCCTGAAGGTGGGCGGCTTGGCTAGCGGTTTCCCGGTGCCGGCCGCGTTGTTGTTCGGATCCGGATCCCGCCACTTTCGGCAGGCTCCTATCGCTGCTGCAACTTGCCGCATGATTCCGCCGGGACAAAGCGAAAATTTGCCCTTTGTGAAAAAAAATTTCATGGACTTCCTTTTGGATTTGCCCAAATCGGTGTCCGGCGGGATAGCCTGTGACAGATGAAACTTGACAAAATGTCGCAGGAGGGGTTTCCCTAGCTTCAAAAAAGTTGACCAAAAATTGCGTCACGTGTCTTTTCGGAGGAGGATTCGCGTGTCGACAGGGGAGGGGATCCTATGACTGACTTGACGACACGCATCGCCACGATGCATCGGCGCGATGTGATTGGTGCCTGGGCGTTTGTGATCGGCCTGTGGCTGGCCATCGGGTTTGTCGCGATTGCGACATGGTCGCTGGCCCCGTCACCGCTGGCGCGGATTGTCCTGCTGGCCGCTGGCGCGGTGATCCTGATTTTCAATACTGCGGCAATCACGGCAATGCTGCGCCACTACCGCGAAGACCGCGATTTCATGTACGGGCTCGACATCAAGTTTCTTGATGAAGCCCGCGCCGCGCAAAAGGAATAGGTATCATGGCCCGTTACATCCCACCCAAGCAAAGCAAGCTTGGCCAGATCATCGACGTTATCGTGCTGTTGGTCCTGACTATCGGGGCGCTCTACATCCCGCTTTGGATGGGTCTGGCCGGCAGCGCCCAAACCCCCAACATCCCCGAAAATCCGACATGGGAGGGGTTGGGCCAGAACGCTGTCATGGTCGAAAAGTGGAACGCGCTGGGCTATCCCGACGCGGCCTCGGCGGCGGAAATAATCACCAGCCGGTTCGACTATTCATTTTCGATCGGCAGCCTGTTGGTGATGATCGTCGTGGTTGTCGGCTACTACGCGATCATGCTGCGGTTCTCGGAAAAGGAATATCGCGACGTGATCACGGAAAAATTCGACGGCAACTGAGGCATCGAAGGAGAACAACATGGATATCTGGACCATTGCAGAATACGCGGCCTGGGCCCTTTCGGCCATCTTTGGCCTGATCATCGTCGCAGACTGGATCAAGACCGACAGCACCTATTCAGAGGACGTTCTGATGTCGTCCCGCGAGGGCGAGCTGGAAGCGATGACCGAAGAACACAAAGACTGAGGGCGGGCACATGACTGATTTCGACATCACATCAAAGATCCGCGACGGTATCGGGCCGCACGGCGCCAAGGTGGGTCTGATGCGGGTTCTAGGACCAGCGCATATCTGGGCGCTGGGCGTCGGGATCGTCCTTGTTGGCGAATACATGGGCTGGAACTTTGCCGTCGGCAAGGGTGGCGCCTATGCCGCGCTGATCGCCTGCTGGTTCGCCGGGATCCTGTATAGTTGCGTCGCGATGATCGACAGCGAGGTGACATCGACCGTCGCCGCCGCTGGCGGGCAATATACCCAAGCCAAGCATATCGTCGGGCCGCTGATGGCGTTCAACGTCGGCCTGTATCTGGTTTTTGCCTACACCATGCTCGAAGCGGCCAATGCGATCACCTTTGGGTTTCTGATCGATACCGTTGCGGTCATGTCGGGCCGCGAAGGGCTCGACCAACGCCCGTTCATCATTCTTGCGATCATGTTTCTGGCTTGGCTGAACTATCGCGGGGTGCTGGCAACGCTGACCTTCAGTCTGGTCATCACCGCAGTTGCGTTCAGCGCCATCATCGTCCTGTTTCTGGCCACTCTGCCGATCTTTGGCAGCGACGTTCTGCAACACAAGGCGCTGATAACCGACCTGCCTTATGGCTGGCTCGGGGTGCTGGCGGCGATGCACTTTGGTCTCTGGTTTTACCTGGGGA
Source organism: Rhodobacterales bacterium (assembly GCA_038323615.1). GTDB lineage: Bacteria > Pseudomonadota > Alphaproteobacteria > Rhodobacterales > Rhodobacteraceae > JBBKXP01. The sequence continues at coordinate 2,411 of JBBQHC010000151.1, forward strand.
TCGAAGGCACGACACAGGCTGCCGAGGAGGTCCGCTCGCCCGCCCGCGCCTTGCCGTTCGGGACATTGGCCGGGATCATGACGCTGCTGATCGCGGCCTCGCTGACATGGTATGTCAGCGTCGGCCTGATGCCGTGGGAATATCTGGGGCAGGCCGGGGTGCCGTTGTTCGACGCCGCCCGGCTGTCGGGGTCAACGTCGCTGATGGTGCTGCTGGGCGTCGGGACGATGTTTGCGACGCTGGCCTCGGCAAACGGCTGTATCAACGACGCGTCGCGGGCCTGGTTCGCGATGGGACGGGATCATTACCTGCCATCGTGGTTCGGCGCGGTGCATCCGAAATACCGCACCCCCTATCGGTCGATCATTTTTCTGGTGCCGATCGCGCTGATCTTTGCGCTGGGGGCGCCGCTGGATCAGGTGATCACATTCTCGATCCTGTCGGGGTTGCTGGAATACACGTTCATGCCGATCAACGTGATCATGTTCCGCCGCAAATGGCCGCTGGATTCGATCAAGCGCGGCTATGAACACCCGTTCCACCCGGTTCCGGCGATCGTGCTGCTCAGCCTGTGTGGCATCACCTATTTCGCGGTGTTCCTTGGCTATGGGACGCAACTGGTGGCAATGATCGCGTTCTATATCGTGGTGTCGCTGTGGTTCCACTTCTGGCGCTATCGGTTCGTTCATCGGGGGGCGCAGTTCACCATGCCCTGGCCGCGGCCGCAGGGTTATTAGGCGACGTTGACAGGGACCAAAGGCCCGCCAGCGATGGCGGGCCTTTTGATTTGCGCAAAGGACGATCATGGAACGACTGTTGCTGGGTGTTGTCGCGGTTGGACTGGCCATCGCGCTGGTCGTGCTGGCGCGGCTGGTCTGGCAGGCCGGGCAAGCACGGGCGCAGCAACGGGCCGCCTTTTTCGACGATTGCGCGACACTTTTGACCAATCCGCGGACCGGGGCCAGCAGCGCCGGGTTTCCCCGGCTTGGCGGCACGTGGCGGGGTCACGCGGTGGACCTGCAAGCGGTTTCCGACACGCTGACATTTCGCAAACTGCCCGCGCTTTGGGTCTTGCTGACCTTGCCTGATCCGCTGCCGGTGCGGGCGACGCTGAACCTGATGATCCGTCCGACCGGGGTCGAACCGTTTTCTCGCTTTCACCTGCTGCCCGATCAGATCAGCCCGCCGCCGGGCTTTCCGGCCGATTGCGCGATCCGCACTGACGACCCGGACGGGCTGCTTCCCGACGCCGTTTTGCGCCCGCATCTAACGCTGTTTGACGACGAACGGATCAAGGAACTGGTGATCTCGCCCAAAGGCTTGAGATTCACCTTTTTAGCCGAGGAAGCCGACCGCGGTCGCTATTTGATCTTTCGTGATGCCGAGGTCGGGCAAATGCCCCTTGCCGCCGACAGGATCGCGCCCTTGCTGGACAGGCTGACCGCGCTGCGGGCCGATATCATTGCCGCGACTTCAAAGGACACCGCATGACCAAGGCCCCGATCCATCCCTATCTTGTCGTCGCCGCCGGTCTGATCTTGCCGGGGGTCGGTCAGGTGATCAACCGCCAGCCGGTGCGCGGCCTGATGTTCCTGTTCTTTATCCTGCTGCTGGGTGGCTTCACCCTCAAGACTGCCGCACCGGATGTTTCGGTTGTGGGCAAACTGTCGGGCGGAATTTTCGTCTATGCGATGTCGCTGTTCGATGCTTACAAACAGGCCCGGATCAGGCTGACGGTCTGGCAGCACCGGGACAATTAGGCTGCGACGGCGTCGCTGCGCCTTAATGACAGCATTTTTGATGGCGGGGTGCCGAACCGGGCGCGGAACAACGATGCGAAATGATCGGATGCAGCGAACCCGCAGGCCAGCGCGATTTCGCGAATCGCCAGATCGGTTTCCAACAGGAGGCTGCGGCCATGATCCAGCCGCAGGTTGCGGTAACATTGGCCGGGGCTGACGCCCAGATGTTCCTTGAACAGACGTTCAAGCTGACGACGCGACACTGCTTGCAGTGACGCGATGGCGTCGACCGACAGTGGCGTCTCGATATTGGCCTGCATCATCTTGACCGCATTGACGACGCTGGGGTTGCGGCAGCCGATGCTGGCGCCAAGGCTGGACCGCTGGGTGGTGCCCGCAACCGTATCGGCGCGGTGCAGGCACATGTCGGCGACCATCAGGACAAAGTCATCGCCGAAATTGTCTCCGATCACCGACATCATCAGGTCGGTTGCAGCGGCCCCGCCGCCCGATGTCAGAACCTTGCCATCCTTTTCGAACTTGCGGCTGGTCGGGGTCAGGCCAAAGAACCGTTCGCGGAATGCCGGCTGGTTTTCCCAATGCAGCGTGAAACGTTTACCCGTCAGCACCCCGGCGCGGGCCAGCGTGATCGCCCCGGTGCAGATACCGATGACCGTGCCGCCAAACCGCAGGTGGCGGCTGATCCGCGCCAGCGTGCGCGCCGTTGCCGGGGTGCCGTTCATCGACCCGGCACAAACGACAAGCGTGGTGTCAGGCGACAGATCGTCCAGCGCCCCGTCGACCTGCAAAAGGACGCCGCTGGAACTTTGCACCGCGGCCCCGCTTTCGGACAGGGTTCGGGTGCAATACAGCGGTTTTTGCGCCAGTTGGTTGGCGATCCGCAACGGTTCCAACGCGGCGCTAAAGGCCAACAGGGTGAACTGATCGAGCAGCAAAAAGGCATAGGCACGCGTGGCATGCGTGCCTTGAACCGGAAAGTAGGCGACGCCAAATGGAATCTTTGCGTTCATCATAGCAGGTGTCCGTGCATGATCAGGGGGTTGCCGCGCAATCAGTCGCGCGGATAGTTGCCTTTGACCCGTTCCTTGGTCGGATCGAAATGCGGGAATGGCACGACCGTCGCCAGCAGTCGTTTCTGATCGCCGTCGAGCCGCCCGACCTCAAGCGCGGTGCCCGGGGCGGCGTGACTGACATCGACCCGCGCCAGCGCAATGACCTTGCCCAGAATCGGTGATTTCACCGCCGAGGTGACGACCCCGATCTGCGGTTTGCCAAAGTGGACACAGTCACCCGGTGTCGGTACGACGCCGCCGGCAAGGTCAAGCCCGACAAGCTTTTTCTGCGGATTGGCCTTGCGTGCCTCGAGGGCGGCACGACCGATGAAATCGTCGGTTTTACCCTTGAGCGGCACGGCAAAGCCGATACCGGCCTCCATCGGGTCGGTCTGGTCGTCGAATTCCGACCCGGCAAAGATCAGACCGCTTTCGATCCGCAGCATGTCCAGCGCCTTGAGGCCCAGCGGGATCATTCCCAGCGGTTCACCGGCCGCCCAGACCGCATCGAATATCTGTTCGGCGTCTTTCGGGTGGCAGAAGACTTCATAGCCCAATTCACCGGAATATCCGGTGCGGCTGACCACCACCGCCGGGCCATCGAAACCGTGCAGGCGGCCGATGGTCAGGCGGAACCAGTCCAATTCTTCGACCGTGGCCTGTGCCGGAGGGGTCCAGATCACCTGTTTCAGGATGTCGCGCGACAGCGGCCCCTGCACTGCGATATTGCAGTGATGGTCGGTCGATCCGCGCACCCAGGCGTTCATCCCGCGTTCGGTCGCCTGTTTGCGCAGCCACAGGCCGGACTGGTCATTGCCACCGATCCAGCGAAAGTTCGTTTCGCCCAGACGGAACACCGTGCCGTCGTCGATCATCCCGCCGTGGTCATAGCACATCGCGGTATAGACGATGCCGCCGACCGGCAGCTTTTTCATGTCGCGGGTGACGCAAAGTTGCAGCAGCGCCTCGGCGTCGGGGCCGGTCACTTCGTATTTGCGCAGGGGTGACAGGTCCATCACCACGGCCTTTTCGCGGGCCGCCCAGTATTCGGCAATGGCACCGTGATTGGTCATCTCGCTGGGCAACCAATAGCCGTTGTATTCAACGAAATTGCGGGTGTGCCGAGCAAAACATTCGTGGAATCCGGTTTTCTTTGTTTCTTCCAAGTCAGCCCCCGGGGTTTTGCGCCAGCCAATCGAGCGCTTGAAGTCTTCGGTTTTCGC
>JBBQHC010000152.1:0-6368 GCA_038323615.1 Rhodobacterales bacterium
CGTGAGACGGCCTTGCGCCGGCTCGTGAGTGCCGCAAGGCGAATTTAGCCGACCCCCTCGCCAAACCGAACCGATCGGCCGGTATGGGAAGAATTTTTGAAACGCGGGGCCAAAAACCGAGTTTTTCAACACAATCCGCCAGCAGCCGATTTAACAACCCGCCGCCGCGCGTCACCCGTGCCAGCCCGGTCCAGCGGCGCGGGCCGGGATTGATGTGCGTTGCCCGGAGTCCAGCGGGAAGCGTTGCAAAATCAGGCCCGAGAACCTGCGCGAAAATCGGCGTGATCACGGTTTCCGACTGGTCGAAATTCACCGCCAGATCGTCCATCGCCGCGATGACTGCGGCCAGCGGCAGTTCGGCGAGTGCGGGCCGCGCCCCCGGCGAAATCGCGCCAATATCTCGCAAAATCGCCCGCGCCGCGCACGCAGGAATGAACGGCACCTCCCACGCAAAGGCACGCAATAGCCAGACCCCGCCCACCCAAACGTCCGCCTTCAAAACCGTCACAGCGACCACCATCCCACCCCGGTCGCTACCGAGCGGGGCCAGCGCCTTGGCCGCAATAATCGTGGCCGACAGCAGCCACCCCGGCAGGCCCACACCCGTGACGCCGCGCAGCCACGACAAGGCTGCAAGGCCGTGGTTCATGATCGCCAATTCCAGCCCAGCCCGAAATATGACCGTCCGGGCGTGAAAAAACGCCGGGAACAACCGCTGATCCGGCACCTCGATCATCCAGCCTGATCGCTGCATCCCCTCGCCGAGGTCAAAACGGCGGGGACGCGACCAGCTGCGCACCTGTTCGGTCTGCCCGTCGATGACGGTCGCAAAAGGCCGGCCCACCTGATGCAGGATGCTTTGCACCACCGACCGCCCGCGCGGCGCGCGATTGCCCGGCAGGATCGCCATGTCGATGGTATCGATACGGTCCAGCCCTTTGGCCAGTTCGGCGACCGCGACAGACGACAGCCCCGGCACGCTGCTGACCCCGGACAGGGCGAATACGCCCGCCGCCTTGGCTGCGTCGTCAAGTTCGGCAATCCCGGCGCAAAATCCGGCGTGGTCGGCCAGATCGAGGTAGTGAATACCATTGGCGATACAGAACCGCGCCACCCGGTGGGGATCGGTATAGCCATGAAACGGCCCGGCGGCATCCACCACCGCCCCGGCCCCGATCAGCCCGGCCAGATCGCCGCCCCTGTCGATGTGCAGGTCAGCCCCGGCGCTGCGCCCGGCGACGACCACATCATGCCCGTCTCGACGCAGCAAAGTAACAAGCCGCGATCCGAAGACGCCGGCGCCGCCGATGACGACAATCCTCATCCGATCAGCCGCGCCTGCAACCCCGGATCGGGCAAGGCACAAAGATCGGCACGCCCGAACATCGCGTAGCGATTGCGGGCGATCCGGGCGTAAAGCCAGTTGCGCAGCGGGCGCGGGATCACCCGCAACAGCGACAGCAAACGCCCCCAGCCGCCCGACCTTTCGCCAACCCGGATCATTGCGTCGAAATCGGTCCAGACCTGCCCGGCTTCGATGAACATCCAACTTGCCGGATCGTCGGGGTCAAGGCCGTGGCCCGTCAATAACCCGCGCCCCATCTCGGTCTGGATCGGGCAGATACGGATATCGCCGGTGCGATCCAGACGGTGAATCATCCGCGCCCCGAAACTGCACAGCGCACAGGTGCCATCCATGACCGCGATAGGCATGTCGGCGGGCAGATCGGGCGCGGTCATCGGTTTCCCCTTTGGCAGCACCCTAGCCGAACCAACGAGACGCACCAGCGGACCAATCCGCGCAGGAGACCCTCAGGCCGCCCATTCCCAAGGCCGGATAAAGGCGCCCAGCGCCTTGACCACGTCCTCGTCCTGCACCGTCCCGGTGCGCACGACCTGTGCCACCAGCCCGCGCTTTTTATCCTCGATCACCTCTTTCACCTCGGCAGCGACTTCGGCGTTGGCAAGGGCGGCGTTATAGATGCGCATGATCGCCCGCTTGCGCAGATCCGGTTTAAATATTTTGCCAACAGCGGTTTTCGGCAGTTCATCAAGGATTTCAATATGCTTGGGATGCGCCGCCCGTTCGTGAATGTTCTTGGCGCAAAACGCCATCAGCTCATCCACCGTCACCGCGCTGCCGTCGATCAGCTCGACATAGGCGCAGGGGATTTCGCCGGCATGGGCGTCGGGCTGCCCGATCGCCCCGGCAAGGGCGATGGCGGGATGGCCGGCCAGCACCTCCTCGATCTCGGCGGGATCAATATTGTGACCGCCGCGAATGATCAGATCCTTGGCCCGCCCGGTGATCCAGATATAGCCGTCCGGGTCGATCCGGCCCAGATCGCCGGTGCGCAGGTGGTTTCCGTAATACAGATCGCTGTTCTTGTCGGCGTCGGTATAGGTATGACCAACATAAACACCGGGGTTCGACACGCAGATCTCGCCGACCTCGTCAGTGCCACATTCGCGGACCCCGTCCCGGGTATCCCGCATGATCTTTACATCGGTGTAGGGCAGCGCGATGCCAACCGAACCGATTTTCTTTTCGCCGTCCGGCGGGTTGGCGGCAACGGCGCAGGTGGCTTCAGTCAATCCGTATGCCTCGCAAAGCTTGACCCCGGCAGCCGTTTCAAACCGCTTGTACAGCTCGACCGGCAGCGGTGCCGACCCGGAAAACGCCATTTTGAGGCTGGAGATATCCGCATTGACCTCGCGCTGCATCAGCGCCGACAAGGCTGTCGGCACGCCAATCATGAACGTCGCCTTGTAGCGTTCGATCAGCTTCCAGAAATTGTCGAAAACGCCTTGGCCGCGATACCCCTGCGGCGTTGGAAAGACCACATGCGCACCCGATGCAAGGGCGCCGCCCAAAATGATGACAGCCGCGAAAACATGGAACATCGGCAGCGGGCACATCGCCACCGAGTCCTTTTTAAGCAGCACGACCGAGACCACCCAAGCATTGTAGATGATGCCGGAATAGCGGTGTTGCGCGATCTTGGGCATGCCGGTGGTGCCGCCGGTGTGAAAATAGGCCGCCACCCGGTCGCCGGTACTGTCGGAAAATTTCAGGCTGGTCGGCTGTTTGGCGATTTCCGCGTTGAAATCCAGCACCTTTGCTTTGTGGCTTACTGGATTTTTGGGCCGGATCAGTGGCACGATGAATTTCTTGAGACCCGTCAGATAGCGGACCAAATCGACCTCGACGACATGGGTGACGTTGGGGGCCAGTTTGACCGCCTCGGCGGCCTTTTGTGCCACGTCGGTCTTTGGAAACGCCTTGAGCGTGACCAGAACCTTGGCACCGGTTTCGCGCAGCATGGCGGCGATCTGGCTGGCGTCCATCAGCGGGTTGATCGGGTTGACGATCCCGGCGATCTGGCCGCCAAGGTAGGTTAACACGGCTTCGTTGCAGTTGGGCAGCAGAAACGCGACGACGTCCGTCTCGCCAATGCCCAGGTCGTGAAACAGGTTCGCCGTCTGGGCCGACTTGTGCAGAAGCTCGGTCCAGCTCAACGTCTCGGCCTTGTCGTTCGGGCCAGACAAAAGCTGAAAGCTGACTGCGGCGCGGGGGCCATGCTGGTTGGCGGTTCGGCTGAGCAACCCATAGGTCGTCGCAGGCAGATCCCGCTTTTCCCACGGCATTTCATTGGCTATCGAATCGCGGTCAGCGATTGACGCATAGGTCATTCCCGGTCTCCTCCCAAATCGGTCAGCAGCCGTTTTCCAGCCACATTATCGTTGCCGGGCAGGATTTCGAAAAACATTGGATTGCGCAAGGATAACGCGACGAAACGGAACTTTATTCCGCCGCCAGACCGTCAGTGAACTGCAACCGCGCCAGCCGGGCGTAAAGCCCGCCTTCGGCCACTAGCGCATCGTGGGTGCCAGTGGCGACGATCTGGCCGGCCTCGAACACGACGATCCGATCGGCCTTTTTCACTGTCGCAAGCCGGTGCGCAACGATCAGGGTGGTACGGTCCTGTGCCAGCTTTTCGACGGCTTGCTGCACGGCCAATTCGCTTTCGGCGTCCAGCGCCGATGTTGCTTCGTCCAACAACAGGATCGGGGCGTCGCGCAGAATGGCGCGGGCGATGGCGATGCGCTGTTTCTGGCCACCCGACAGCATCACGCCACGTTCGCCGACATAGGCGTCATAGCCATCCGGCAGCGCGATCAGAAAATCATGCGCGGCGGCGGCGCGGGCGGCGGCCTCAACCTCGGCATCGGTCGCATCGGGGCGACCAAAGCGGATATTTTCGCGGGCGCTATCGGCAAAGATCACCGGATCTTGGGGGACCAGCGCGATGTGGCGGCGAAAATCGGCGCGGGCCATGTCGCGCAGATCGACGCCGTCCAGCCGGATCGCACCACTGGTGGGGTCATAGAACCGCTGGATCAACTGGATCACGGTCGTCTTGCCCGCGCCCGAGGGGCCGACCAGCGCAACCGTCTCGCCCGGTTTCACGGTCAGGCTCACGCCGTTCAGTGCCGAGATCGACAGGCGGGACGGATAGGAAAACGTCACGTCGTCGAACACAATCTCGCCCCGGCGCAGGTCCGGGGCGGCGATCGGGGCGACAGGGTCGGCGACGGCATCGGTCGCGTTCAGCAATTCGACCAAGCGTTCGGTCGCACCTGCGGCGCGTTGCAATTCGCCCCAGATCTCGCTCAACGCCCCCAAGGCGCCTGCGACCATGATCGTATAGATCATGAACTGCACCAATTCGCCCACCGTAATAACCCCGGTGCGCACATCGTTGGCCCCCATCCACAGGAACCCGACGACAGCGGAAAACGCGATAAAGATGACGATGGCGGTCATGATGGCGCGGGTCAGGATGCGCGACAAAGCCGACTGGAAACTGCGTTCGGTCACATCGCGGAACTTGGCGCGGCTGAGGGTTTCGTGGGTGAATGCCTGGACGGTCTGCGCCGACAGCAGCTGTTCGGAGGCGTCGCCACTGCTGGCCGCGATCCAGTCTTGATTTTCGCGGCTCAACCGGCGCACCCGGCGACCCAGAATGATGATCGGCAGCAGGACAACCGGGATTGGCCACAAAACCAGCGCGGTCATCTTGACGGACGTGAACAGCATCAGGGCGATGCCGCCGAACATGACCAGCGTGTTACGCAAGGCAATCGACACCGACGACCCGATGACCGACAGGATCAGAGTGGTGTCGGTGGTGATCCGGCTCAGCACCTCGCCGGTCATGATGCGTTCGAAAAACGCGGGGCTCATTCCGATCATCCGGTCGAAAACCGTGGTGCGAATATCGGCGACGACCCGTTCGCCAAGGCGGGTGACAAGGTAATAGCGCACCGATGATCCAACCGCCATCAGGGCGGCAATGGCAAAGGCGGCGAACAAATAGGCATTCAGAATTTCCCAATCGCCCGATTGAAAATTATCAACGACACGGCGCGCGGCGACGGGCATGACCAGCGAAATGAACGCCGTCGAGACCAATGCGGCCAGTGCGGCGGCCATCAGTGCCTTGTATGGCGTCAGGAACGGCCAAAGGCTGGCCAGCGCCCCGATCCGTTTCGACGTAGCGCGTTCCTGTTCGGTCGTCTTGGGGGTATCGGCCATGTCATCCTGTCCGCGGGAATGCGCGCCAAATAGGCGCGAACCGACGCTAAGACAACCCGTCACGACAAGGGTTAGTGGCCGGTACGATTGGAGCGGGCGGCGCGATCCGGCTATCCTGTAAAGTCAGTGCGTTACTTTACTTCCCTAGGGAGTTGTCCAACATTTGTTCAACATTTAACCGCATCTTGAATGTTAGTCATGGATTTCAGCGGCCCAATTCTGGCACATGACTCGACGTGGACGAGTGTGTTGCGGCCCACACGGCTCAGCTGAACGACACTGAATCCGCCCATCGAGAGCCGGGGGAGCGCAGTCAGATCGTAGAACTGCACAGTCAGGCTCCCCGGTTGCGGCGTCACCGCCGCGATCACCAGCGCGTCTTTCACCGGCTCCGGAATCACGAATGCGACCGCCCCATCGGTGGACTGCGGCGTCACGACGACGATCCCCTGCAGTGTCGCGCCAAGGTTGGCCTGGAATTGGGTGAATATGTAGGGCTGTCAAGGTTATTGCTGAGTAATTTTGCTCACTGGATCATCGGACTGACGCCTCCGGTCGCGATCATCGGGTTGTGTTCGGCCTAGAGTTTCGGTCGGTAGACCGCCCCGAGACAGATTGCTCCTCCTCACCCGGTTGTGACTTGCCGGGGAACGAGGCCGAGCCAGGCCGCAAGATCGCGTCCCTTTCCGAAAGCCTTCCCGTTGCCTACGGCGGCTACGAGTGCCGTCGCGATGGTTGGCCCTACGCCGGGGATTTCCATCAAACGGCG
>JBBQHC010000153.1:0-6349 GCA_038323615.1 Rhodobacterales bacterium
TGTCGATCTTGACCAAACGGTCCTTGCCGTTCTGGGCCACCATAGCCATCACTCCGATGTTTAAGTTAAATCAGTCGTCCTGAACCCGCGCACGAAACACGAGGTTGATCTGGCGTTTGTCGTTGGTGCCCACACGGGCCGCCGTGGCACGGTAGAAATACAGCGACACCAATGCGCCGCGGGCCAGCACCAAAGGCGCATCGACCAGCGCATCCGACACCGCCGCAGCAGCGTCCTTGGCCGCTGCAAACCCGGCCACGTCTGTTACCACCGTCACGGTAAATTCATGCTCGGCCCCGGCCCCGGTCTTGTCCGATTTGTCGCGGACCAGTTCGGGGCCGAGCGCCACATACAGCGGCGGCAGTGGCCCGGTTGGCAGGGCGTCATAAATCGCCGACCCTACCAACCCGCCCAAGACGGGATCGGTGAAAAGTTGCTGATAAACAGCGGCCTGCAAGGCTGCGGCAACACCGTAACTCATGTGACCAGCTCCTCTTGGGCATGGCAGACCAGATAGCGGGCCGCCGGATCGGCCTCGATCACCGCTTGAATGTTGAACACGCGTGAACCGTCGCGAAACCGCTGTTCGGGCAATGGGCGCGACGCGGCCCCGACAGGGGCGGCACGCACCGTAATGCGATAGACGGCCCGGCTCAGGGGGGTCGCGACGCCGGCAGCCTCACGACCCGTTCGGGCATCCAACTCGGCCCACAAGACGCCGAGCGATTCCCACGAAACGGTAAACCCGCCAGCGCCATCCGGCACCCGCACGGGCGTCTCAAGCACCAGTTTGCGGTTCAGGACAGGCGTGTTCATGAACGCCCCCCCATGAATAGACGGATCGTGCGATAGCGTTCGATCAAGGCGTTGACGCCATAAGGCATGCTGGCCCCGGTCGCCGCCAGATCGTGGCGGTATTCGTAATAGTGGGTCGCCAGCATCAGCACCGCCTGCCCCAGATCGGCCGGCAGATCAGACCACTCGATCCCGAAACCGGCATTGAAACCGATGCGCACGGATCCATTGTAAGGCACCGCTGGCAGCGACCCGCCGTTGGCCGCCAATCGGGGACGTTGTGCATCTGGCACCAGCCGCCAGCTATCCATCGGCGTCAGCGTCTCGATCCCGATCCGGTCAATCTGCACCACGTCAATGATGGCATTGACCGGGGCAACCGGAAGGGCCTGCGCGGCAGCGTCGCGCCAGACCGTCAGAGTCCACGAAAAATCGCGGGCGATCAGGATCTTGCCGGTGCGCGCCTCGATCGCCGCGACGGCCGCCCGCAGGTAGTTTTCCAGCACCGCATCCTGCAACCCGTCGTCGGCAAACCCCGACCCCAGACGCAGGTGGTCCTTGAATTCTGTGACCGGAAGGGCCGCCAATGGCACCGTGGTCTCTTCGACTAACATCATGGCTTTACTCCGAAATCCGGTCCGCTTCTGTCCAATGGACCGGACGCGCACCCCCGCATTGCTCGGACGGAAGGGAGCAGCTAGACAACACGGGGTTGTCGCTATGCGCGTCCGGTTTGGGGCGCTGGTCTGTCGCCAGATCAACGCCCCGTTTCACGACCAGCTTTAGCTGACCGCAAACTTCAACAACTTGATCGCGGCAAAGTCGCTGACCGCACCGCCAACCCGCTTGGTGGCGTAGAACAGCACGTGCGGCTTGGCGCTGAACGGGTCACGCAAGACCCGCAGGTCGGGGCGTTCGGCGATGGTATAGCCGGCCTCGAAATTGCCGAACGCGATGGAATAGCTGTTCGCGGCAATGTCAGGCATGTCCTCGGCCACCAGCACCGGATAGCCCATCAGGCGCGCAGGTTCGCCCGCGACCAGACCGTCCGACCACAGGAACCGGCCATCGGCATCCTTCATCTTGCGAATGACGCTCGTGGTTTTCGAGTTCATCACGAGAGTGCCACCAGCGCGGTAAGCCGCACCCAGCGAATAAACCAGATCGACAATGGCTTCGCCGCCCGTGATCGATCCGGCCACACCCGTCGGCACATAGCCAAGGCTGCCCCAGGCCCAGGTCGCATTGGCCAGCTTGCCGTAGTCAAGGAACCCCTTGGGTTTGTCGATGCCATCGCCAACGATAAAGGCGTTGGCCTCGGAACGGACGAACTTGTTGGCGATGCGCCCGGCCAGCCAGCCTTCGATATCAAAGGCCGAATCGTCCAGCAGACGCTGTGACGCTTTCGGCAAGGCCGAGAGTTCGTGCAGCGGAATGTTGATCTTTTCGATGATCGCGGTCGAAGTTTCGAGGGTCGCCCCAATTTGGGTCGCCCAGCCGGCACCGAATTCGGCCCGGTCGACCAGAACGTCATAAGACGTCGCATCAACCGCCACGACATTGGAAATCGCCCGCAGCGAAGCGGTCGAATTCAGTACGGCCATGACCGTCTCGGACGTCTGCGGCGAGACAAGGAAACCACCGTCGGCGGCGACGGCAGTCGACATTGCCTTGCCCTCGATCTCGAGGCCGCGCAGTGCGTCGTCTTCACCCGACCGCAAATAGGCGCCAAACGCCTTTTGGTGCGGGGCATCCAGATCGGCGGCCCGCGACAGGGCGGGGCGTGCCGACATCATCGATTTACGGTCAAGTTTGTTCATTCGTTCTTCCTGCTTTTGAATTTTGGCATGCACGCCGGTTGAAAAGTCCTTGAAATCACTCATGAAGCCGCTGATCGCAGACTTCAGTTCCTCGGCCGGAGACAAACCCTCCCCGGCCCGAGCCTTGCTCTCGGGATTATTCATCGTCAGTTCCTTCGTGGTTTGGGTAAAACGCCGGGCCGGGCTACTCCGGGGCCAGCAGGCTGCGGGCGTCCTGAAACGCCGCCGCCAGTTCGCGCAGGGCCGTTTCCGCCGGGTCATCCCCCTTGGCCGCGACACGCGCATCGGGAAGCATCGGGAACGTGACCAAAGACACCTCCCACAGCTCCAGCTCGGACAGGTGCCGTTGGCCCTTGTCATCCTTGCGGGCCTTGACGGTGCGATAGCCGATCGACAGCCCGTCAATCGCTCCCGCCCTGATCAGCGCTGCGGCCTCGCGGCCCTTGGCCACATCGGTCAGGATCCGGCCCTTGACCCACAGGCCACGGGCATCCTCGCGGACCTCGTCCCAGACTCCGATGGGCTGGGTCGGGTCGTGCTGCCACAGCATCTTGACGCTGCCGGCGCGGGCGCTCAGGCGGCCCAAAGATGCCGCGTAGGCCCCCTTTTCCACCACGTCGCCGCCCTGATCGGACTTGCCGAACAGTGATGCGTAGCCGCTGATCGTGGTGCCGTCGGTCACTTTGACCTCAGCACCCAACTGGCAAAACTTGTGTTCCAGATTCATACCGTTCCCCTATTGGCCAAGGCGCGCCAGAACGGCGACCATCTCGATTCCCATCAGCACAGCAGCACCGCAGGCGATCATCCAGACCTGGCGTTCAAGGCGCCCCGCGACCGCTTCGATCTTGCCCAGCCGCACGTCCAGTTGCGCGAACCAGAAATCCGACACTTGGGCGGCTCGCGGGCTACCATCGATTCCGACAACCTTAATCGCCATTGCCGACCTCCAGTGCAGGCAGACCCAGCAGACTTCGCTTTTCGGCATCGGTCAGAAACAGCGCATCCGACACCCGCCGCCATTGCGCATCGCGTTCGCCCGACAGGGCCGCGACCTGATCCAGGTCGGGGCGCAGTTCGATCCGCTCGCCGGAAAAGTCCGACAGCCAGTCGGCGATCACCGAACAGACCCGGGTCGCCAGCGGCAGAACCGTCAGACGATAAAACGCCCGGTTTGCCTCCTGATAATTCGCGTAAGTCGCATCGCCCGGGATCCCCAACATCATCGGTGGCACCCCAAAGGCGGTAGCAATCTCGCGTGCTGCGGATTCTTTGGTCTTCTGAAACTCCATGTCGGACGGCGAAAACCCCATCGGTTTCCAGTCAAGCCCGCCCTCCAGCAACATCGGCCGCCCCGCATTGCGAGCCCCCTGATGCTGGCTTTCCATCTCGCTCAACAGCCGATCATACTGATCGTTGCTCAGCGCCGCCTGCCCGTCAGCACCCTTGTAGATGATCGCGCCAGAGGGCCGCGCCGCATTGTCCAACAACGCCTTCGACCAGCGGGACGCCGAATTATGGACGTCAATCGCGCTTGCCGCCGCCTGCAGGGGTGAAAACCCGTAGTGGTCGTCCTGCGGATGGAACGTCTTGATATGGCAGATCGGGCTTGTGGCCTCGGTCACGGCAAACCGCATCTTGCGCCCGTTCACGGCATATTCATAGGCAGCCGGCCAGCCATCCGCACCGGGTACGACTGACATCCGGTCAGAGCGCAGCACATGCATTTCAACCGGCAACCCCTCATCGGCATTGACTGCCTCAAGATAGGCGTTCCCGGTCAACAGCAACTGACCATACAGCGCCTCGAATAACTCGGCCCGGCCCTGCGCCGCGTTCGGACGGGCGATCAGGTCGTTGATCGGGTGCAGGTCATAACGACGCTCGCGGTCCTGCAATACCAAAGGCAGTGCGGCGGCGGCTTCGGCCACGATCTTGACGGCACGAAAGCCGACCGGATTGCCCGCGAACCCGGCGCGGGTCAGCGACACCACATCACGCGGGCTCCATGCGACACGACCGCCAGTTCCCCAACCGACCACCTTACCCGTGGCCGAGGCCTTGACCTCGGGCACCAGATCATCAGCGCGCTTCAGAAAATCAAACATTCAAATCTCCTCGATTCCGTCCGAACCTTGAATGCAACTTGACCCCAAATCGCTAACTTGCCGCGACCCCACCGTGCGGTGGGGCACGCAACACCCCTAAAGCACGCGGAATCGCGGCCTGCGCCAATGATGCGCCGGTTCGACCATCAGCTCATGGATCGCCCAAACCAGCGCATCCACCCGGTCCGGTGATCCGGCCCCCATGAACCCGCGTGCTGTCATCAGACACATCTGATCCTCAAGCGGTCCCAGATCGCGCAGGTGGCGGACCCGCCCCTGTTCGTAAAGTGCGGCCACAGGTTCCGCCCGCGCCACCTTGCCCCGGCTGGCCCGCACGGCGCGGTAAGGTACCAGCGGGTCGACCTGCCGCAACACGGCCTCGACCATTGCGCCGCCTTGGTTGACCTCGGCCACCAACCGTTCGGCCCCGTGCCGTTCCAGCGCAGCAATAGCGGCCCGGGCCCACTGGCTGGGTGACGCGGCACTGACGGTCGCATCCTCCAGCACATAGGCGCACCAATCCTGCGGCGGGCCTTGGGTCACCGCCCCGACCACGATGATTCCGCAATCATCCGACCCGCGATGCCCGGTCACGGGGGGGTCGATGGCGACAACGATGCGATCAAGATCGGGTGCCTGATCCACCCCGATCTCCGCCAGTTCGGCAGAGGTCCACAGCGCCCCCTCGGCGTCGGCCAACAACACACCGTCCAACTCTTGCCGCCCCAGCCGCGTGCCGGCATATCGCCGATGAACCTCGTCCAGAAACGACGCCGCCAGATTGGCGCGGTTGGCGGATGTCGTTGCATGTGTGCAAACGGTGCTGTCTTGCGCCAGCAGCCCCTTTAACACGGCGGCATTGCGCGGCGTTGTGGTGACGCAGGCACGCGGGTCATCCCCCAGGCGCAGCCCGAACTGGATCATGTCCCAAGCCTCTTCGCCCCGTTTCCATTTGGCCAATTCATCAGCCCAGACCGCATCGAACTGCGGCCCGCGCAGCGCCTCGGGATCATGCGCCGAAAAGATTTGCGCAATCGCGCCATTTGGCCAAACCAGCATCTTGCGGCTGGAAATCCACTCCGGGCGGCGATCCCACGGCGAACAGGCGATGATCCCGCTTTCGCCGAACACCATCACCTCGCGGGCCTGCTCGATCGTATCGGCCACCAGCGCAACTCGGCGGGCGCGGCCCGCATCACGCGGGCGCGGCCCCTCGACCATCGACCGCACCCATTCGGCCCCGGCGCGGGTCTTGCCAGCACCACGACCGCCCATGATGACCCATGTCCGCCAGTCACTTTCGGGGGCCAACTGATGTGGCAAAGCCCAGAAATCAAACAGATAGGGCAACGCCCGCAACGTCTGATCGTCCAGCCCGTCCAGAAACTCAGCCTGCACCTCGGGCGGCGCGGAGGCTATCCAGTCGGCCCCCGATCTTGTGCCGAAGGTCGGTAAAGTCGATGTCGCCGGTTTGGGTAAGTTCATACTTGTCATTGAAAACCTCTTCCGCCTTCTTTGCGTCCAGATAGGCGCGTTGCAGATCACCAAGTTTCGCCAAGACGGCCTTGGGGGCTGACGCATCGCCCCCCTCGGCCGCCAACATCAGGACGAAAACCCGCTCGACCA
>JBBQHC010000154.1:0-6306 GCA_038323615.1 Rhodobacterales bacterium
TGCCAACTTCTTTTACTTCCCCGCCTATGCCGACAAGGATGGCAACAAGCAGTTCTTTGCCTTTCCCTTCAAGGCCGACGTGAAATCGCTGGTCTGGTATGTGCCGGAAAACTTTGACGACGCGGGTTACGAGATTCCAGCAACATTGGAAGACCTCAAGGCGCTGACCGATCAGATCGTCGCTGATGGTGGCACGCCGTGGTGCATCGGTTTGGGATCGGGCGGTGCGACTGGCTGGCCCGCGACCGACTGGGTCGAAGACCTGATGCTGCGCACCCAGACCCCGGAAACCTATGACAAGTGGGTCACTAACGAGCTGCCGTTCAACAGCCCGGAAGTTGTCGGCGCGATCGAGGAGTTCGGCTATTTCATCGCCGATGGCCGTGTCGCCGGTGGCACCGGCGCGGTGGCCTCGACCGATTTTCGCGACTCGCCCAAAGGCCTCTTTGACTCGCCGCCGCAGTGCTACATGCACCATCAGGCGTCGTTCATCCCGGCGTTTTTCCCTGACGGCACGCTGGTCGGTCCGGATGGCGATGCCAACTTCTTTTACTTCCCCGCCTATGCCGACAAGGATCTCGGCAAGCCGGTCCTTGGTGCAGGAACACTATTCGCAATCACCAAGGACAGCCCTGCCGCGCAGGCGCTGATCAGCTTTCTTGAGACCCCGATCGCGCATGAAGTCTGGATGGCGCAGCCCGATCAGGGCTTTCTGACCCCGCTGACCACGGCCAATCCGGCGACCTATTCGAACGACACCAAGCGGGCACTGGGCGAGATCCTGACCAACGCGACGACCTTCCGTTTTGACGGGTCCGACCTGATGCCGGGTGCCGTTGGTGCCGGATCATTCTGGACCGGAATGGTGGATTATGCCGGTGGCAAATCCGCCCAAGCGGTCGCCGATGCGATTCAGGCGTCGTGGGACTCGGTCAAGTAAGAACCAAACCCTTGGGCGATCCGGGCCAACCGGGTCGCCCCACCAAGCCGATCAAAGCATCGCTGACATTCCGGGGGAGGGGATCATGAATCCTGCATTACAGGGCCTTTTGACGATCATCATCGGTGTCGGTGGATGCGTCGGCTATTTCTACTTTTCCAATATGTTTCTGGACAAGGTGCTGTTCCCGCCGCGCGGCAAAAACGCCGGGCGCAACATCAACCGCGCTGAAATGATCCGCCCCTGGTTGTTCGTGGCGCCTGCGGTGTTGGCACTGGGACTGTATCTGGCCTATCCGGTGTTCGCGACCTTGTGGTATTCGGTCACGGATCGCTCGAAGGGTGATGCCTTTGTCGGCCTTGCCAACTATCGCCAGATGTTCGGCGAACCCAAGTTTTGGGAGGCGATGCGTAACAATATGCTGTGGCTGATCATGGTGCCGGCCGCCGCCACCGCTTTTGGCCTGCTGGCGGCGCAGCTGACCGACCGGATCAAATGGGGCCAGATCGCTAAATCCCTGATCTTTATGCCGATGGCGATTTCGTTCGTCGGCGCGGCCGTCATCTTTAAGCTGATTTATGATACCCGCCCTGTGGACAGCAACCAGATCGGGGTGCTGAACGCGGTCTGGCTACAGTTCGAGGGTGGGTTCGGTTCGGTTTTGATGTTGCGCATCGTGCCTGCCCTGTGCCTGGCAGGGTTCGCGGCCCTTGTCGGTTATATCGGCTATATCTTCTCCCGCCCGATTTTCGCGTCCGATGAAAAGAGCGGCGGCTGGGGGTTCATCGCCCTGCGCGCTCTTGTCGCCATAGGTGCTATCTGGCTGATCTGGCTCAGCCTCAAGAGCATCCTGGGTCTGTTCACCGCGACCTTCCCCTATGGCCAGCCGCAAACCTGGTTGACCATCCCGTTCTGGAATTCGTTCCTGCTGATGGTGGTCCTGATCTGGATCCAGACCGGTTTCGCTATGGTGATCCTGTCCGCCGCCCTGCGCGGCATCCCCGAGGAAACCATCGAGGCGGCGATCATCGACGGGGCCAATCCGTTGCAGATCTTTTTCAGGATCAAGGTGCCGCAGATCATGGGCACCATTGTCGTGGTCTGGACCACGATCACCATCGTCGTTCTCAAGGTGTTCGACATCGTGTTCGCGATGACCAACGGCCAGTGGGAGACGCAGGTGCTGGCCAACTACATGTACGACAAGCTGTTTCGCGCCAACGACTGGGGCGTCGGATCGGCGGCGGCGATGATTATCATGCTGCTGGTGACGCCGATCCTTGTCTGGAACGTCTATAACGCCCGCAAGGAGATGCGCTGATGGCCCTCGACCGTATGGGAGAAGATCGTGGATAATATCGCCGGTAGCAAATCCTCGCTGAATTGGCTGGTTCAGGCTTCGGTCGTGGTCCTTGTCGCGCTTTGGTTGTTCCCGACCGTCGGCCTGTTTGTGTCGTCGTTCCGCACCGCCGACCAGATCGCATCAAACGGCTGGTGGCGGGCAATGTTTCCGTCTGAACAGAACTTGACCCTACGCTCCGCGCCGGGGGCCGAGGGCGTTCTCGTCGATGGGGTCTATGTGGTTGAGGGCAATCTGTTCGGCACCGCAGGGTCGTCGAAGATATCTGCATGGGGCATCACTTCGCAGGATGTCGCGGCGTTTGAACCGGGGGCAACCGCTGATTTGGGCGATGGTCAGGCGATGACGGTGCAGGTCAATGGCGACTACATCTGGACGGGTACAGCCGAACTAACGGGGCGGGGCGAGCGGGCCTTTGTCACCGCCACAACGCCACCCGAATTCACGATGGCGAACTATGATGCCGTTTTGGGCAAGGGCGTGATCCAGTCGATCCTGAAATTCGCCGCCATCGGCGCGGTCGTCGCGGTGGGGGCGTTCTATGGACTGCGCAGCGCGGGCTATGCCGGCGCGCAAACATGGGCAATGCTGATCGGGTTCGCCGTGTTCATCGCGCTGGCGGTGATACTGGGGCTTGGCACTGGCGGGGCATCAGGCGCACAGGCCGGCGATTCCATGGCCAAGGCGTTTTTCAACACGCTGACCGTGACGATCCCGGCAACGATCATCCCGATCCTGGTCGCCGCATTCGCCGCCTATGCGCTCGCTTGGATGGATTTTCCGGGCCGCGCCCTGCTGATCGCGATCATCGTCGGGTTGCTGGTCGTGCCGCTCCAACTGGCCCTGATTCCGCTGCTCAAGTTCCACAACGACATCGGCATCGGCAAGGGATACCTCGGCGTTTGGCTGGCCCATACCGGGTTCGGCCTGCCGCTGGCGATCTATCTTTTGCGCAACTACATGGTTGGCCTGCCGCGCGATATCATCGAGAATGCCAAGGTGGACGGGGCGACCGATTTCCAGATCTTTACCAAGATCATCCTGCCGCTGTCGTTCCCGGCCCTCGCGTCCTTTGCGATCTTTCAGTTTCTTTGGACGTGGAACGACCTGCTGGTCGCACTGGTGTTCCTCATCGACTCAACGGGTGAAACCACGGTGATGACCAAGCAGATCGTTGAACTGCTGGGCACCCGTGGCGGCAACTGGGAAATTCTGGCGACCGCCGCCTTTGTGAGCATTGCGGTGCCGCTGATCGTGTTCTTTGCGATGCAGAAATACCTCGTGCGCGGGCTGCTGGCGGGGTCGGTCAAGTGACGGCGGCCCAAACCCACCAGCCTGACCTGACCCTTGCCACCGATCCCGATTGGTGGCGCGGCGCGGTGATCTATCAGATCTATCCGCGCAGCTATCAGGACAGCAACGGCGACGGGATCGGCGACCTGCTCGGGATCGTGCGCCGCTTGCCTTATATCGCGTCGCTGGGTGTCGATGCGATCTGGATCAGCCCGTTTTTCACCTCGCCGATGAAGGATTTCGGCTATGATGTCAGCGATTATTGCGACGTCGATCCGATGTTCGGGACGCTGGCCGATTTCGACGCCGTGGTGCAGACGGCACATGCCTTTGGCATCCGGGTGATGATTGATCTGGTTCTCAGCCATACCAGCGCCGAACATCCGTGGTTCAAGGAGGGGCGGGTCAGCCGCGACAATCCGAAATCGAACTGGCATGTCTGGGCCGACCCAAAGGGCGACGGGACGCCGCCGAACAATTGGCTGTCAATCTTTGGCGGTTCGGCGTGGCAATGGGACACCCGGCGCGAACAGTATTACCTGCACAATTTCCTGACGACCCAGCCCGATCTGAATTTTCACGAGCCGGCTGTGCAGGATGCCCTGCTGGACGTGGCGCGGTTCTGGCTGAACCGGGGCGTGAATGGCTTTCGGCTGGATACGATCAACTTTTACGTCCACGATCAGCAGTTGCGCGACAACCCGGCCCTGCCCAAGGATCAGCGCAACGCGACCATCGCGCCCTCGGTCAATCCCTACAATCATCAGGAACATCTTTACGACAAGAACCGCCCGGAAAACCTTGATTTCCTGCGCAAATTCCGCGCCGTGATGGAGCCGTTCGGGGCTGCGGCGGTGGGCGAAGTCGGCGATGCGCAGCGCGGCCTCGAGATTATGGGCCAATATACCGCCGGCGATGATCTGATGCAGATGTGCTATGCCTTTGATTTTCTCTCTCCGACCCACCCGGACGCGCGGCGCATTGTCACCGTGATGCAGGATGTTGACCGGGTCGCGTCCGACGGCTGGCCTTGCTGGGCGTTTTCCAACCACGATGTTGCCCGCCATGTGACCCGCTGGGGCCTGTCGCCTGCCGCCAATCGCATGTTCACGACGCTGATCATGTGCCTGCGCGGATCGGTGTGTCTGTATCAGGGCGAAGAGTTGGGACTGCCCGAGGCGAGTCTGAATTTTGAAGACTTGCAAGACCCCTACGGCATCGAATTCTGGCCCGAATACAAGGGCCGCGATGGCTGTCGCACCCCGATGGTTTGGGAAGAGTCCAACCAGAACGGCGGGTTCAGCGATGCACGGCCGTGGTTGCCGGTGGCGTCCGAACATCTGCATTTGGCCGTGGGCGCGCAGGAACACGACCCCGGAGCGATACTTCACCACTATCGCCGGGCCATCGCGTTTCGCCATTCGCATGCGGCGTTGATGCGCGGTGCGCATGACGGGCTCAAGGCCGCAGGTGATGTCGTCTGGTTCACCCGGTCCGAGGATCGCGAGACGATCCTGTGTATCTTCAACGTGTCGGACAGCCCGTCCGACTTCACTATGCCCGCCGGAACCTGGACGCCGATCGGGGCCGAACTGGGCAGCGCCCATGTATCGGCGGACGGCATATTGCACTTGGGGCCGTGGCAGGTTTGTCTGGCTTTGAAACATAACTGACGGAACACCGTTCGAGAGGGAAAAACCTATGGCCGACCTGAAATTGACGAACGTCGCCAAGACCTACGGCGGCACTGTTGATGTCCTGAAAAACATCAATCTTGACATCAAGACCGGCGAATTGATCGTCTTTGTCGGCCCCTCGGGCTGTGGCAAATCCACTTTGCTGCGGATGGTGGCAGGGCTGGAAAAGATCACCGGAGGGACGCTGGAAATCGACGGCGAGGTTGTCAACGATGTGCCGCCGGCGCAACGCGGCATCGCGATGGTGTTTCAATCCTACGCGCTTTATCCACACATGACGGTGCGCGACAATATGTCGTTCGCGCTGAAACTCGCGAAGAAATCCAAGGCCGAAATTGATGCGGCGGTGGGCAAGGCCGCGAAAATCCTGCAACTCGATCCCTACCTTGACCGGCTGCCCAAGGCCCTGTCGGGTGGTCAGCGCCAGCGTGTCGCCATCGGGCGGTCGATTGTGCGCGACCCCAAGGTTTACCTGTTCGACGAACCGCTGTCGAACCTCGACGCCGCCCTGCGCGTCGCCACCAGGATCGAGATTGCGCAGCTCAAGGAATCGATGCCCGAAAGCACGATGATCTACGTCACCCACGATCAGGTCGAGGCGATGACGCTGGCGACCCGCATCGTGGTGCTGGCCGACAAGGGCATCGCCCAGGTCGGACCGCCGCTGACCCTCTATGAACGCCCCGAAAACGAATTCGTCGCGCAGTTCATCGGATCGCCCGCGATGAACCTGCTGTCAGGTGAAATCACCGGCACCGGCAAACAGACGACCGTGAAACTGGATGGCGGCGGCACCGCAGTATCCAATGTGCCGACGCAAGAGGCCGACAAGGGTCTCAAGGTTAATGTCGGTGTCCGCCCCGAAGATATGTTGGCGACCGAGGGTACCGCGATTTTCGAGGGGACCGTGAACTTTACCGAAGCCCTGGGCGAGGTGACGATCCTGTATTTCAACAAGGTCGGCGAAAATGACGCCATTTTGGCCAAGTTGCCTGGCATCCACGGCGACCTGCGCA
>JBBQHC010000155.1:0-6186 GCA_038323615.1 Rhodobacterales bacterium
GATCGCCGCGATGTTCGCCGACGATACCGCCCCACTGTGCGATGTGATGGAGGGGCTGTTTCATATTGCGATTGCCGATGGCACCTATCACCCTGCCGAAAACGAATTTCTTGAACGGGTGGCGGCGATCTTTGGCTTTGATGAACGCCGGTTCGCCCGGATCCGTGCCCAGTTCGTTGCCGACGCCGAGCGCGACCCCTATGACGTGCTGGGGGTCAATGCGGATGCCCCGGCCGATCAGGTTCGCGCGGCGTGGCGCAAGGCCGTCCGTGACACTCACCCCGATCAGATGATCGCCCGCGGGTTGCCCGAAGAGGCGATCAAACTGGCAGAGAAACGGCTGGTGGCGATCAACCGGGCATGGGAACAGATCAACGCCGCCGCCCCATGAGGCCCAATTTGTGAGAATTGCCACCTACAACGTCGAATGGTTCGATTCGTTGTTCGACAACGCCGGAAACCTGTTGCCCGACAACGCGTGGTCAGGGCGGCGCGACGTGCAGCGCGGCCAGCAAATAGCGGCCCTGGGCCGGGTGTTTCGGGCATTGGACGCCGACGCGGTGATGGTGATCGAGGCCCCCGATACAAACCGCGATCGCAATGGTGTCAGGGCGCTGGAAACCTTTGCCCGCCGGTTTCGGCTGCGCGCCAGCAAGGCGCTGATCGGGTTTGTCAGCGATACACAGCAGGAAATCATGCTGCTGTACGATCCCAACTTGCTGAGCGCGCGGCACGATCCTTTGGGGCAGGACAGCTCCGAGGCACCGCGGTTCGATGCGACCTTTCACAAGGATATCGATATCGACGCGACGCCCGAGCGGATCCGCTGGTCCAAACCCCCGCTCGAAGTGGCGCTGACGACGGCGGGCGGCAAGGCATTGCGGCTGATCGGGGTCCACGCCAAATCCAAGGCGCCGCATGGGGCGCACGGGGCTGCCCAGATCATGGCCATCGGGATCGAAAACCGCCGCAAACAACTGGCCCAATGCGTCTGGCTGCGGGCCCGCGTCGCGGCGCATCTGGCGGCGGGCGACGACTTGATCGTTTTGGGCGATTTCAACGATGGTCCGGGGCTGGACGACTTTGAAGCGCTTTTCGGCAAATCGAGTATCGAAATTGTCATGGGCGAGGGGGCGGACCCCGCCTTGCAGCTGACCGACCCGCATGCCCGGATGGCGCTGACTCAGCGGATCGGTGCGGCACCGACCACGTCGCGGTTCAAAATCCCGCCTGACGGGCGCTATCTATCGGCGTTGCTGGACTATGTGATGGTGTCGCCACGGCTCGCCGCGTTGGCCCCGGCATGGCGGATCTGGCATCCGTTCGACGACCCTCTCTGCTATGAAAACCCGCGCCTGCGCAATGCGCTGCTGACCGCGTCGGATCATTTCCCCGTCAGCATCGATCTGGCACTTTGATTTGAAAGACGGCGTGGGTTGCCCTATCATCTGACTATGAAAAAGATTGCCGCCCTTTTGGTCCTGATGGCCACCGCCGCCCCCGCACAGGACGCGACCGACGACGGATTTAGCCTGATGGAAGAAGGCGCGCGGATGTTTTTCGACGGAATCATGCGTCAGATGGAACCGACGATGGAGGATCTGCGCGGCATGGCCGAAGATATCGGGCCGCGGTTTCGTGCCTTGGCGACCGAAATGGGGCCGGCCCTGATCGACCTGATCGACAAGGTGGATGATTTTCGCAATTACGACGCGCCCGTCTTTTTGGACAACGGCGACATCCTGATCCGGCGCAAACCCGACGCGCCTGTCTATGTGCCGACGGAACCGGGCGCGGAAATCGACATTTAAGCGGTGAATGGCCTGTTGGGCCGTCGGCAAACCGACGGTCCACAGTCTCCGGTTCTCTAGAGAACTGGTTCTGCAAGTTTTTGTTATGAAACGGAAATAGCAGTTTTCGTCAATTTCGTTAACTTTGCGAACCGCACGGCTGACGTAGCCCCCAGTGCGGCTGTCAGGGCGGCCATTCGATTTTCGGCGACCTCGCTGAACAAAGGCCGGGCCTGTTCATTCAACACCAACGTCAATTCGCGCTTTTTCGGTTTCCATTGGAACGTGCCGGGCTGTTCGTCGGCGTTCAGCCACAACATCGCGCCCAGTCGCATGGCTTTGCCCAGCACCTCGGCCTCTGCCATTTCTTTGTCGGTTAGGAGTTTGAACAAAGGTTCGAACCGGGATCCTTCGCGTTTGTTGGAATAGCGGTGCAGCAGGGAAAGGCCCAGAAAAACCCGATCGGCGTGTTTCAAGCCGCCCAGGTTGGCGCGCGTCGCGTTGTCAAACGCCACCTCGTCGCGGTAATCGGGATGCGCGCGCCAGGTCACGTCGTGCAGCAGGCAGGCGGCGTGGATGATCCGCTGGCGCTGCCAGTCGGCGCGCGGAAACAGCGGCATGACGAAATCATACAGCACCTTGCCGAACCCCGGCAGCCGGGCGTCCTTGGATTCGGCAAAGCGGCAGGCCTCGATCAGCGGATCGCGTTCGCGCAATTCGCGTGGCATCTGTTCGTACAGCATCCCTTCGCGGATACCGTAGGACGAGATCGCGATGTCGCGCGGTTTGAACACCTTGACCAATTCACGCAGGACCAACACAGCCAGCGGCACCAGCGACATCCGCGCCTCGGATACCATCGTGTCGGCGCGCAATTCGGCTACTGAATGATCGCCGATAAATTCAGCCGTTGCCGACACTTGCCGGGCGGTCATGCGGTATTCATGCAAGACGGTAAGCGGATAGCCGCGCCGCGCCATATCGACCCGCGCAATCGCCCGCCACGAACCGCCGACCAGAAACAGGCGCTTGCCCGTCTCGTGGCCCATTTCGGCATGCAGACCGGCGACCACCTGTTTGATATGCAGGCGCAGGGCCTTCTTGCCGCCCTTGACCTCGCGCAGTTTCAGCGGACCGAGGGGCGAAGTGACGCGCTGCCCGACCTGACCGTTTTGCAGATCGGCCAGTTCCATCGAGGCGCCGCCGATGTCGCAGACAAGGCCATAGGACCCCGGCCAGCCCAGCAGCACGCCTTGGGCGGACAATCGGGCCTCTTCCTTGCCGTCGATGACCCAGAGCTTGATGCCGGTTTCGCGCAGGACTTCGGCGCAAAAATCGGCCCCATCGCTGGCCTCGCGCACCGCCGCTGTCGCGACCGCGGTCAGCGGCGCGATGCCGATGCCCTGAGCCAGTGCCGCGAACCGGCGGATTGCCGACAGCGCGCGCACCCGTCCTTCGGGGTTCAGCCGTCCAGTTTCCGACAGACCTGCGCCCAAGGCGCACATGATTTTTTCGTTATAAAAATAGGCGGGCGAGCGCGCCGCGCCGTCGAAAATCACCAACCGCACCGAGTTCGACCCAACATCGACCACCCCGACCCGCGCCAGCGCGCGCGCCTTGGGGCCGTCGAACAATGGTCGCCCGAACGGGCCCCAGTCGGTGGTTTCGGTTTCGTTCGTGCCGTCCATCGGGCCCCCCGGTCGCTGCCGGACCATGTGCCGCAGGCGGGGCGTGGGTCAAGACCCACGTTACGTTTTCGCGCCACCTATGGCGGCGGTGATAGTGCGAAGGTCGGAGCCTCCGGCGGGGATATTTCGGGCCAAAAGAAATTGCGGTCCCGCCTAATCCTCGCCATGCGTCAGCTGCGGCACGTCCGACGCGCCTGCCGATCCGCGCCCCGAGAGTGACGGGTTCTCCATGAAAAAGCGGTGGCAGTTGAAGGCAAATTCGCCCTCGGGCAGGGTCGGGCGGACAAATTCACCGTTCGCGTCCATCACCCAGCTTTGCGCCACGTCATGCAGGTTTGCCGCCATGATCTGGCCGACGATCTGTGCCTTGACCGTGTTGTTGGTGATCTCGACCAGGGTTTCCACCCGGCGCGTCAGGTTGCGCCCCATCCAGTCGGCAGAGGATATGAATACCCGTGCCTTTTTCGACGGCAGCCCGCCGCCATTGCCAAAACAGACGATACGTGAATGTTCCAGAAACCGCCCGACGATGGATTTCACCCGGATGTTTTCCGATAGACCGACGACGCCGGGGCGCAGCCCGCAGATGCCGCGCACAATCAGCGAGATCTGCACGCCCGCCTGTGACGCGGCATAAAGGGCGTCGATCACGTCTTCTTCGATCACCGAATTCATCTTGGCCCAGATCACGGCCGGTTTGCCGGCGCGGGCATGGTCGGCCTCGGCCCCGATCATGTCGATCAGCCGCGCCTTCATGCTCAGCGGTGCGATGGCAAGGTTTTCCAGCCCCTCGGGCTGCGCATAACCCGACAGATAGTTGAACACCTTGGTCGCATCGCGCCCAAGTTCGGGGTTGCAGGTGAACAGCGACAGGTCGGTATAGATCCGTGCTGTGATCGGGTGATAATTGCCGGTGCCGTAATGCGTATAGGTGACCAGCTTTTCACCCTCGCGGCGCACCACGGTGCTGATCTTGGCATGGGTCTTGTAGTTCATGAAGCCGTAGACGACATGCGCCCCGGCCCGTTCCAGACGGCGCGACTGACGGATGTTGGCGGCCTCGTCGAACCGCGCCTTGAGTTCGACCAGCGCCGTCACCGACTTGCCCTGTTCGGCGGCATCGCACAGCGCCTCGACGATGGGTGACAGGCGGGACGTGCGATACAGTGTCTGTTTGATCGCCACGACATCGGGATCGTTGGCCGCCTGTTGCAGGAACCGCACCACCATATCGAAGGTCTCGTAGGGGTGATGCAGCAGCATATCCTTTTGGCGGATCGCGGCGAACATGTCGCCGTCGTGGTCCTGCACCCGCTCGGGGATCCGCGGGGTGTAGGGCGGCCAGAGCAGATCGGGCCGCCCGTCCGCCACCAGTTCCGCCAGATCGCCGACGCCCATCAGCCCGCGCACCTCGACAACCTCGTCTTCGGTGACGTGCAGTTCTTCCATCACCATCTTTTTCAGCGGGCCGGGCGCATCTGCCGACAGCTTCATCCGCACCACTTCGCCACGGCGTCGCCGTTTCAGGGCGGTTTCGAATTCGCGCACAAGGTCTTCGGCCTCGTCCTCGAGTTCAAGATCGCTGTCGCGCAGGACGCGAAAGGCGCAATATCCTTTGATCCGATAACCGGGGAACAGCCGGTCAAGGTGCAGCAGCAGCAGTTCTTCCAGCGGCAGATACCGCTGCCCGACCTCCGAGGGCACCTTGACGAAGCGATTGATCTGGGCGGGCACCGGCAGCAGGGCGCGCAGCGGGCGTTTGTCGGATTTGCGTTCCAGTTGCAGGGCCAGCGCAAAGCCTTCGTTCGGGATGAACGGGAACGGGTGCGCCGGATCGACGGCCAGCGGCGACAGAACGGCGAAAACTCGGTCGAGAAAGAATTCGTCAAGGTAAGGCAGGTCGGCGGGCAGCAGGTCGTCCCGGGTCAGCAGGTCGATGGAAACCGCAGCCAGTTCGGTCTTCAGCGCGTCGAAAACAACTTGCTGACGTTCCATCAGCGCCCGGGCATCCGTGTCGATCAGGCCCAGTTGCTGTGCCGGTGTCAGCCCGTCCAGCGCCGGTGTGGTGTTGCCTGCATGTGCCAGCTCGCGCAGGCCGGCCACCCGGACGGTATAGAATTCGTCCAGATTGGTCGCTGAAATCGACAGAAACCGGAGCCGTTCCAGCAGTGGGACGCGGTGGTTTTCAGCCTCCTCCAGCACCCGCCAGTTGAACGCCAGCCAGCTGAGTTCGCGATTGAGGAACCGGGCCGGACCCGTCAGGTCGGCGGTCACATCCACCGGCGCGGCGAAGGGCGTATTCAGGAAATCGGCAGAGATCATGGTGCCCATTTGGCCGACCTTTGTGACAGTGTCGTGACACTATCGCCCTGCCGCCTGATCCTTGTCCAGCAGGGTCCGTGCAAGGTGCCGGTTGACGGGTTTGCCGGTCGCAAGGGCTGCGGCGTCAAGTTCGGCGACAATCGTGGCTGCGGCACTGAACGAGCGTTCGATCCGGGGCGCAAGGTAGGCGGCCAGATCGGGCGCAGGGGCGATCTGGCGGTCGGCGAATTGCTTCATGATGACGGCGGCGAGCAGGTCATCGTCAGGATCGGCGATGCCCACATGGGTGGCCGCCTGCATCCGGCTGGCCAGATCGGGCAGGGTAAGCGACCAGCGCGCCGGGGGCAGGGCGGCAGTAACCAGCAGACGTCCGCCGGTCGCACGCA
>JBBQHC010000156.1:0-6177 GCA_038323615.1 Rhodobacterales bacterium
GCCGTTGTTAATTCATTCGGCGACGGCACTGTCAATGTCAGCCATGAACCGATCCCCGAAATCGGTTGGCCCGCAATGACGATGGACATGCCCTTGATCAAAGACGCTCAGGGCATCGAAGACGCTGCTGAAGGTCAGACAATAATCATTACGCTGATCAAGCAAGAGGATGGCATGTATGGCGTGGCAGCATTCGCACCCGAAATGTAAGCATCAGACTGAGGCGCGGCGCGTTGCGCGCTGCGCAATAATTGGAGGCGATGACCTTGGCAACGACGGTCTTTGCTCGTGAGCAGGCGCGGATCGAACCGGCAACCGATCCGGACTTCCCCACGCACTGGTTATAGCTGGGCGACCGGAATTCGTCCTGGAAGCATGAAGGTCTGCCGCCAGCAGATGCGCCAGTTCCGCCTCGCAGGCTCGCTCATGGGCGATGAAGAGCAGTTCGACCATGCGGCGGCAGGCCTCCCGTCTCGGCAGGTCCCGTTGCAGCACCTTCCAGGCTTCGACGTATTCGGTCCGGGGGAACAGGCTGTCGCGGTAGATCGAGCTCGACAGGGCCTGCGGTTTGCGTCGCAGGGCGTGGATGACATGGTGGCAGTTGATGACATGGACGCGGTGACCATCGCCGCGGCCACGGGCCCGGGGATGGCTGACGACCACGGTGGCGCCGAGAAACGCCTCGATGCGATCATCGTAAAGGTGGACACGCAGACGTTGCCTGATCAGCTGCGACGGGGCGCTGTAGAAGTTGCTCTTGACCAGGAAACCGCCGATCCGCGAGACCGGCACCACGATTTCGGTGAAGTCGGTGGTGCGCCGCTGCGGCAAAGGCTTCAGGTGGGCCCGTTCCGCCTGAACGGCTGCCGCCCGTTGGCGTTTGCTTCGCGCCACCAGCATGTCGATAAAACGCCGGTAGTCCTCGGTGCAGGCAAAGTCGCGGCTGCCCCGCAGGATCAGCGCGTGCTTGATAGCTGTCGTCAGGTGCCGGTTTTGCGATTCAACCGCCCCGTTCTCATGGGCCTCACCGCGATTGTGGCGGCTGGTGTCCATGCCGTAATGGCCGACAAACGCATTATAGCGCTTGGTCATGTCCTTACGCTGGTCGGCGGTGCGACGTGTCTTAGGTGGGGTCGGCGATGCGTGGTGAGATACTTGGGTTGGAGCGTCGGCGGCGCTGGAGCGATGAGGAGAAGCTCAGGATCGTCATGTCGGTGGGCTGCGATGAGGCGACGCGTGCCGCCGTGCGCTGAGCTCAACGCCAGAGGGAGTGTCATGAACTCTGTGTATCTGGTCTGGCCCATGCAGGTTTCAGATATGGTCACCGATTGAAGCGATCCTCGAACATTACGGCGAAATGATTGCCGGCGTTAAACCATTCCCGAACGTTCCGCCCATTTTTCTCGAAGTTGCGGATCGCGAGGTAGATTAGCTTCGTGTGAACGTCCTCGGTGGGGAATGATCCACGGGTCTTGATCGATTGGACCGGTTGCTCGGCGGCTTGATCTCAGCACCCGAAGGATCAGACAGCATCCAGACGCTGGCCATGGGGTTGAAATTTGGTATGACGACGAATGCACTCGGCGCGACGATCTTTCCTTGTCTCACGACCGTTGAAGGCCTCAAACTCGCCGCGCAAACCTTTGACTTGGATGTGGATAGGCTGTCGTGCCGCGCTGGGTAAAGTCCCGATAGCTTTCAGGTGCGTGTTTGAATGCGTCAAAAGCCGGACCAAACATTGCAGCCGTCAGCCGGGCAGTGCGCCGCAGAACCCGCCGGATGTCGGCAGGCCGGACCCCAGCGCAAGCATCGGTGGAGCCTGATAGGGATTTGGCGGGCTGGCTGCAACATCGGCCGCGATCAGCAGGACGATACCGGCGATGGCCAGCGATCCAGTGAACAGGCGGGTCATCGCGGACCCTCCAGCCCGCTTACGGCGCGGATACGGATCCCAAGGAACGCACCGGCAAAGGCCGCGACGAACCAGACCCATCCGTGCAGGCTGCCGGTGGCGATACCGGAAAAGAATGCGCCGACGTTGCAGCCAAAGGCCAGCCGCGAGGAATATCCCAGCACCAGACCGGCGAGAATCGTGACGATCCATGCCCGCGCCTGATAGCGCGGGAGCGGTTGCGACAGTCCGCCGCTGCGCCATGCTGCAACACCAAAGGCCCCGGCGATCATCCCGAAGTTGGTCAGCGACGTGTAATCGGTCAACACACTCGCCTCGACCCGGACGACCGTGTCTGCGGCGGCATAAAACGCCGAACCAGACAGATCTGCACCCAAGGCTGTGGCGCCCTTGGCCGCCCACAGGCCAAGTCCATAAACAACACCCCAAGGCTGGCCTGCAACCATCAGGTTGCTGATCGCCAGAGCCGCCAACGCCAGTGCCGCTACGACATAGCGGCCCGGCAGGCGACGGGTGCCCGGTTTGCCGAGGAACGCCACAAGCAGGGCCACCAGCGCCAGTGCCACGAGCGTCAGCGCCAGTCCCGGCAAGCCGCGCAGGGTCAGGATCGGCAGTGCGCCCAGATCGGTCCACCAGATCAGGTGATAGGCCCCGGCAAAGCTGCCGATCGCAAAGAACGGCAGCGCCACCAGACCGACGGGATTGCCGGACCCTGCATTGACGAGCGTGCCGGACCCGCAGCCCAGCACCACCTGCATCGCGGCGCCAAAAACGAAGGCACCGCCGATCATGGCGAAACCGATGGGGGCCTGGGCGCCTGTCAGCTCTGCCGGATATGTGGCCAGCAGGGGAATCGCCACGCAGGCGACCACGGCGATGGACAGCAGTTGAGCCAGAATGCCCGCCGGTTCGCGGCGCAGGATCATCGCGCGCCACGGCCCGGCAAAGCCGAACCGCAGCCCTTCCAGCACGATCCCGAACCCAAGGCCGATCAGCAGCATCAGGG
Source organism: Rhodobacterales bacterium (assembly GCA_038323615.1). Lineage (GTDB taxonomy): Bacteria > Pseudomonadota > Alphaproteobacteria > Rhodobacterales > Rhodobacteraceae > JBBKXP01. The sequence continues at coordinate 2,919 of JBBQHC010000156.1, forward strand.
AAAATCGCGCCCCGACGAACAGCGCCACCAGCGCGATCACGGCAAGGGCTGCCACGATCAGCCCGGCCCGCGCCGACACGGGGCGCCGGCCGGGTGTCGCCGTGATAGTCATCAGTTACCGCCGGTGATCTGGTTCAGAAAGTTGCGGATCAATCCGGGTTGGTTCGCCATCTCGCCATCAGTCTGCGAGTATTCGACCATCGAACCGGGATAGAGTTTCACGTCCTCGATGCCCGCGAGTTCGGACATCGCAAACCAGTTCGTCGCGGCCCAGTGACCTGTGTTACAGAAAGAGACCACGGCGTCGCCGGGTGCGATGCCCAGCTGCGCCTGAAGGGCAGCCACGTCCATCTCGCCGGTCATGGCTGTGGCGCCGGGCCGGAAAAAGTTGGTATGCGGCAGGCTTTGCGCGCCGGGCAGGGTGCCCGGGCGGGCGGCAGCAGCATGGGCTTGCGCGCCCTCGAAAAACGCGGTGGGTCGCGCGTCGATCAAAGCGCCCCCCGCGTCGCCCGCCACCACCTGTTCCACCTGCGCCAGATCGGCGGTCCAGGTGTCGTTCCACACGATAGCCAATTCAGTCGGCGTCGGCGTCACTGCATCCGTGGACAGGGGCAGGCCTGCGTTCACCCAAGCGGTAGCACCGCCGTTCAGTACCGACAGATTGCTGAAGCCTGAGCTTTTCAACGTCCAGTAGACCCGTGCGGCGGCACCGAAATCGGTATCCGTGTCGCCTTGCGAGACGATCACGATGGGCGCTGCCGGATCAAGGCCGAGGCTCTCATAGAGTGCCTCAAGCTGGTCGGCGGGCGGCACTTCGCCCGGATTGTTGTTCGGCCCGCGAAATGCGGAGTAGGGCGCAGGCAAAGCCCCGGCAATGTGACCTTCGGCAAAGCCCGCGTCGCGTACATCGAGGATCTGGACATCTGCCTCCGCGAGCTCGGCCGGGGTGACGAGCGGGCCGAGGGGTGCTGCCAGCGCCGTAGTTGCGGCCAATGTCGCAAAGCTCGTCAGGGATGTCAGGGTAAAGCGGTTCATAGCAATGTCCTTTCAATGTGTCGTGGTCTTTGGCATTTGGAAAAAATCTGACAGATTTGCAAGGTGAAATCAGCAGTGTTTCAGGGGCGTTGTGCGGCTGGCGGCCGGGACCGGCGTCCGGTGGTGCATCGGCATCTCGCGCAACCGCGCGACCCCGTCGCCATCGTGCGCAAGACATGAGCCGTCGGACAGAGTGGACATGTCGGGGCTCAAGGGGCGGTTTTCGTCGGCGGCTGCATCACGCATAACGTGATCTGAAAGCAGGCCTGGGGTGGCGCATTGGCGGTGCAATCTGGCAGCATTCCCGGCGTAGACTTTGGGGGGCAAATGGAGGGGGTCGTGCGCAAAGATGACACGCGTGCCGCACTGCATCATTGACGTGATGCCGCGGCGGCTTACAGATTGCATGGGTTGCCCGGTGGTCAATCCGCCTGCCAGCCCACGAATACCATCAGGATCTGCGATGAACAGCGAAAAGGTGACATTCGACGGCCATGCGGGCGATCAGTTGGCTGCGCGCCTAGATCTGCCTGACGGTCCGGTCCGGACAACGGCAATTCTTTCCCATTGCTTTACCTGTTCCGAGGATATCCCCGCCGCGCGCCGGATCGCCGGACGTCTGGCCGCACTTGGAATTGCGGTTTTGCGGTTTGATTTCACCGGGCTTGGGCATTCGGGTGGCGAATTCGTGAATACGCATTTTTCATCCAATGTCGCCGATCTGTTGCGGGCGGCGAAGTATTTGCGCGACCGCGAGATGCCGGCGCAGCTGTTGATCGGCCATTCGCTGGGCGGTGCTGCGGTGCTGAAGGCGGCTCCCGACCTGCCCGACCTGCGCGTGGTCGTGACCATCGGCGCGCCCTTTGATCCGGCGCATGTGGCGCATAATTCCGGCGGCAAACTCGACGAAATCCGCCAGAACGGTAGCGCAATCGTCGATCTTGCCGGTCGCGCATTTGAGATCCGCGCCGGTTTCCTGGACGATATCGCACAGGCGCAGATGGCGCGGGCCATCCCCCGCCTGAAGGCCGCATTGCTGGTGCTGCACGCGCCGCGCGCCGCCATCGTGGTCATCGAGAACGCGGGCCTGATCTTTGGCGCGGCAAATCATCACAAAAGCTATGTCTCGCTGGACGGGGCCGAGCATCTGCTGACGCGCGAGGAGGACGCCGAATATTTGGCAGAGTTGATCGCATCCTGGTCGCGGCGCTACCTCGATCTGGTGCACGATCCGATCACTGCTGCAGCGCCAGAGGGCGTCGTGCGCGTGGCCGAGGCCGAGGCGTCGGGGTTTTGGCATGATGTCGTCGTTGCGGGCCGGCATGCGCTAGTCGTAGACGAACCGGAGGCTATGGGGGGCACCGATCTGGGGTCCAGTCCCTATCAACTGTTGGCCGCCGCACTGGCGGCCTGCACCACGATGACCGTTCGGATTTATGCGCGGCGCAAGAACATTTCTCTGGTGCATGTGTCCTGCGATGTCAGCCACGACCGCTGCCATACGGCGTATTGCGCGGGAGCCGATACGGCTGAAACGTCGGTGGACGTGTTCCGCCGTGTGATCCGTCTGACGGGCGATCTGAACGAGGATCAGCGCGCAGCCCTGCTGGCGATCGCCGATAAGTACCCGGTTCATCGCACCCTGAGCGGACAGGCCGCTGTGCGGACGACGCTGACCGCTGCATGATCGGACCATCAGGATAAGGAGTGCCGTAATGCCCCCCGCAAAGCCCAGTTTCGGTGATACACTGCTGGACCGGATCGGTGCCAGATTGGCGCGAGGGCTGAACGCACCGTCCGCAGGTTATGCCCCGTTCACCCCATCCGATTTCGACACATTGTGCCGGGTGCTGCGCCCGGGCGATGTGCTGCTGGTTGAAGGGCGCGCACGGATTTCGAGCGCCATCAAATATCTGACCCAATCCACATGGTCTCACGCGGCGTTGTATGTCGGCGCGCAACCTGCGGAGGCACCAGACGCGGCGCACCATCTGGTCGAGGTCAATCTGGGCGAAGGCTGTGTCACCGCACCGCTGTCCAAATATGAAAATGCAAACACCCGGATCTGCCGCCCCGTCGGATTATCAGCAGATGAACGCCGCGCCGTCACGGGTTTCATGATGGATCGGATCGGACTGAACTACGATCTGCGCAATATCTTCGATCTCGCGCGCTATTTTCTGCCCACGCCGCCTGTGCCGGTGCGCTGGCGGCGGCGGATGCT
>JBBQHC010000157.1:0-6166 GCA_038323615.1 Rhodobacterales bacterium
ACCGGAAAATCGACTATGACGACCGCGCCGCCTGTGCCGCCATCGTTACCGAATGGACGGCCCCCTATGCGCGCACCGACGAAACCCACGACCAAGGCCTGTTCGATGCCATCCCCGAAGAACGCCGCAAATCGTCGCGCGGGATCGAGGTCGGCCAAATCTTCTATTTCGGCACCAAGTATTCCGAACCGATGAAGGCGCTTGTCCAGGGCCCCGACGGCAAACCCGTCCCGGTCCACATGGGGTCGCACGGCATCGGCGTGTCCCGCCTGCTCGGCGCGATCATCGAGGCATCGCACGACGACAACGGCATCATCTGGCCCGAAGGCGTTACGCCGTTCCACTGTGGGATCGTCAACCTGCGCCAAGGCGACGCAGAGACCGATGCCGCTTGCGAGGCGATCTACGACTCGCTGACGCTGCTGGGTCTGGAACCGCTCTATGACGACCGCGACGAACGCGCAGGCGGCAAATTCGCGACGATGGACCTGATCGGCCTGCCGTGGCGGATGACAGTCGGGCCGCGCGGGCTGAAAAAAGGCGTGGTCGAGGTAACATCGCGCAAAACCGGCGAAAGCACCGAAATGTCGGTGGCGCAGGCGGTGGAAAAGATCGCCGGGATTTATCTGAAGGCCGGGGCTGCTGGCTGACCATTTTCGTCGCCCCCGCCGCAAGGTGCGCCAAAACCGAAAAGAGCCTCATATGTCCGTCAGAACCCGCCCCTTTGCCGCCTTCGAGTGGATGATCGCATGGCGCTATATCCGCGCCAAACGCGCCGAGGGCGGGGTTTCCGTGATGACCTGGATCAGCCTGATCGGGGTGACGCTGGCGGTCTTTGCCCTGATCGCCACGCTGGCCGTGCGCAGCGGGTTTCGGGCTGAATTTGTCGATACGATCGTCGGCGCCGATGCCCATATCACGGTGCAATCGGTCGACCAAGGGATCGCCGATTTCGATGCCGTCACCGCCCGGATCGCCGCCGTGCCGGGGGTGGTGTCGGTCGATCCGCTGATCCGGGGGCAGTCGATGGTCAGTGCCAATGGCATCGACACGCTGGGCGATATTTACGGCATCCGGCCCGAAGACCTGAAAAACTCGCCCGCCATCGTGCAGGGCGAACGCACGACGGGGGATCTGGCGGATTTCCCGAACGGCATCGCGCTGGGCGCACAGCTGGCCGAACAACTGCGGGTCGGCCTTGGCGACCGCGTCGAAGTCACGATCCGCAGCGGCACCGCGACACCGATGGGCCGCTCGACCCGCGTCAACGCCTATCCGGTCACCTATATCTTTTCGACCGGGCGCTATCAGATCGATGAAGTGCGGGCCTATCTGCCGTTCGACGTCGCGCAATCGATCTTTAACCAAGACGGCATGGCCAACGCGCTTGAGGTCCGCATCACGGATCTGAACGCCGCCGACGAGATGAAATTCGACGTCGCGCAGGCGGCGGGGCCGGGGCTGTGGGCCTATAGCTGGCAGGACCGGGTGGGCCGCTATCTGCGGGCGCTCACGATCGAGGACAACGTGATGTTCGTGATCCTGTCGATCCTTGTGCTGATCGCGTCGATGAACATCATTTCCGGGCTGATCATGCTGGTGAAAAACAAGGGCCGCGATGTCGGCATCCTGCGCACGGTCGGCCTGACCGAAGGGTCAATCCTGCGGATCTTTTTCATCTGCGGGGCCGGGATCGGGACGGCGGGGACGCTGCTGGGCGTCGCGCTTGGGTGTCTGTTCGCACTTTATATCGACCAGATATTCAGCCTTGTGAACTATATCGCGGGCGGTGGCGTCTGGGATCCGGCGATCCGGGGCATCTATGCGATCCCGGCCAAGCTGCAACTGCGCGACGTGATTTCCGCTGTCAGCCTGTCGCTGGGTCTGAGTTGGATCGTGACGATCTTTCCGGCCCGTCGCGCCGCACGGATGAACCCGGTCGAGGCGTTGCGCTATGAATGATCCGTTGCTGCATATCACGGCCGTGTCGAAAACCTACAATGCCGGAAAACCGAACGAGGTGAAGGTGTTGCAAGGGGCTGACCTGACCGTGCAGGCGGGCGAGGTGGTGGCATTGGTCGCCCCCTCTGGCGCCGGCAAATCGACGCTGCTGCATATCGCCGGGCTGCTCGACACGCCCGACAGCGGACGGGTCAGCATCGGTGGGGTCGACATGACCGATCTGAACGACCGCAAGCGCACCGCCGTGCGACGCGATACGGTCGGGTTCATCTACCAGTTCCACCATCTGCTGCCCGAGTTTTCGGCCGAGGAGAACATCGTTCTGCCGCAACTGGCCAACGGGATCAGCCACCGCGCCGCAACCGCCCGTGCCCGCGCCCTGCTGGATCAGGTCGGTGTCGGCGAACGCGCCAGCCACCGCCCCGCTGCCCTGTCAGGGGGCGAACAGCAACGGGTGGCATTTTGCCGAGCGCTGGCTAACGAACCCCGCCTGTTGCTGGCCGACGAACCCACCGGCAACCTTGACCCTGCCACCTCCGACCGGGTGTTCGGGGCGCTGATGGACCTTGTCCGCGCCACCGGCCTGTCGGCGGTTATCGCAACCCACAACCTTGACCTTGCCGCCCGGATGGACCGTACTGTCAGGCTTGACGCAGGGAGAATAGTGCCGCATGCGCATTGATGTCACCGAGATCGCCGCCACCTCCAAGGCGGCGCTGATCGCCCACGGCGCCGGGGCTTTTCAGGCGGGCGAAGTGGCCACGGCCGTGGCGCGGGCCGAGGCATTGGGCAATGTCATCTGTGGACTTTATTACCTTGAAAGCTATTGCCTGCAATTGCGTTCAGGCCGGGTCAACGGCATCGTCGAACCCGTCATCACGCATCCCAAACCCAGTGCGGTCACGGCGGAGGCAGGGTTTGGTTTCGCCCAACCGGCATTCACCCGCGCGCTGCCTTTGGCCACCAAAGCCGCGCAGACCAACGGCGTCGCCACGCTTGCCATCGCCAATGCCCACACCTGCACCAGCCTTGGCTATTTCACCGAACAGATCGCCGCCGCCGGATTGATCGGGATCGGGTTCACCAATGCCTCGCCCGTGGTCGCCCCGCCCGGCGGCACCAAGGCGGTAATCGGGACCAATCCCATCGCGATGACGGTGCCGGGGCCGCACGGCCCATTGATGCACTTTGACTTTTCCACCTCTGCCGTCGCCCTGGGCAAGATCACAATGGCCAAGGCCGCCGGTGAAGCGATCCCTTTGGGCTGGGCCGTGGACAGCGCGGGTCAGCCCACGACCGACCCGGACGCGGCGCTGCAAGGGGCCTTGGTCAGCGCGGGGGGCTACAAGGGCTGGGGCTTTGGCCTGATGGCCGAGGTAATGGCGGCTTGCCTGACGGGGTCGGTCAATTCGCTGGACATCAAGGGCCTGAAATTGCCTGACGGCCCGCCGCACGGCTTGGGCCAGTTCTATATCCTGATCGACCCCGGCACCCATACCGATGCCTTTGGCGCCCGGTTCACAAGGATCGCCGAGGCAGTGGCGGCCCAGGACGGCGCCCGCATTCCCGGCGCGGACCGGAACGAAATGTCCGTGATCGACGTGCCCGATGCACTGTGGACGCAGGTGAGGGCACTGGCGCGGGGCTGACCCGATCCTCGGTGTCAGACTTGTGACAACCATGTCAGGCCCATCACGCTAAGTCCTGAGACGAACGGTTCCAGGAAAGTCACGACCATGCGCATTTTCGCCCCTCTTGCCATCCTTCTGGCCAGCGCCGCAAACGCCGGGCCTATCAGCTTTGCATCCGACTGGAACGAACAGCGGTTGCAACTTTTCAACTCGAACGACTACAGCTTTGGCGCGACCCTCGGGATCGTTTCCGAAGGCGCGGTGTCGCTTGCCTGGACACGGGTGTCGCGCGGCGAATGGGGCGCGACCGGGGCGGCGTGGGCGTGGCAGGTGGATCAGTCGGTGCCAGCCACGGACCTTGCGCGCAAGGGCGGCGATGACCGCAACATCTCGCTTTATTTCGTGTTTTTGCCGCAGGTCGAGGCCGAGGCAATGCAAGGCGCCAATATCCGCCGCCTGATGGGCAACGCCAACGTGCGAATCCTGCAATACGCCTGGGGCGGCGACTATGGGCGCGGCGCGATCGTGCCGTCGCCCTTTGCGCCGGGGCAGGGGGTGACGGTGGCCCTGCGGCCTGCCGGCACTGGCAGCTATCGCGAAAACGTCGATCTGGCGGGTGACTATGCGGCGGCGTTCGGCGGGACGCCCGGTGCTTTGGTCGGGCTGGCCGTATCCGCCGACAGCGACGACACCAACAGCGTGATCCGCGCCGTCGTCAGCGGGCTGTCGCTGAACTGATCTGGATCAAAGTGCCGCCCCGCGCTAGGCTGTAAACAATCAAAAACAGCGGGCGGGGCAGGTATGCGCAATTTCATTTTGGTTCTGGCAACGGTGGCCCTTGCGGGCTGCGAACAGGACGTGACGGTCGACGGACGGCAGGCCTTTCTGGAGAACTGCGCCGGGTGCCACGGTGACGACGCACGCGGCGCGGGTCCGATCGGGCGCGATCTGGCCAAGGTGCCACCCGACCTGACCGGGCTGGCGACCAGAAATGGCGGCACCTTTCCGCGCGATTACGTGATGAGCACGATCGACGGCTTTCAGCGCAACAGCCACTTCAGCGCCGACATGCCGGAATTTGGCGCAGGCGACATGGGGCCGACGACAATCGTCGAAACCGATGGGCTGGGGACTCCGGTGCCGGTGCAGTTGCTGGCGCTGACGGATTATCTGGAAAGCGTGCAGCGCTAGTCGCAAATCCCGCGCAGATCGACCGCGTCCCACGGCAGGATCACCTCTTGGGCCGGGTCCGGGGTGATCTGGCGCAGCGGCATATAGGCCGACAGCAGACCGAACAGCCGCGCGGTCCGGGCCGCCTTGGGGGCGACGGTGCGGCAGCAGACGTATTCCTCGACCAGCGACGCCTGCTGTTCATAGCCAAGGGACAGCAGATCGGCGCTGGTATCGGGGTCGAACAGATAGGGGTCGGCGCTGGTCTGTTGCTCGACCGCGGCCTTGAACGGGTGATAGCCGGTGACGGCGCGGTTCTGCCATTGCCAGACATGGGTCATCTCATGCGCGAAAAACATCGCCGCCGGCAGGTTCAGGCGGGCCGGATAGTCGAGCAGGTAATCGTCGGTGGTCCAGTTGGTCGAGGTCAGGATGGTGTTGAACAGCGTCACCCCGGCCACCGCCCCGGTGGCGATAGGGCCGTCGTTGGGCGGATAGATCCGCGCCTGACAAGTCACCCGGGGCCGGGTCGGAACGCTGTAGGGGAAGGCGCCGACAAGGGCGTTTTCGGCAATACGGACGCGGGAGGTATCAAGGGTGGAGCCCTGGATATCGGCCAGAAACGCCCGCTCGGTCGTGGTCAGCGGACGGCCACAGGCGGCGAGGAGGAGGAGCAGGACAAGGGCGCGCATGGGGGAAGGTTATGCGAGGGGAAGGGCGGGGGGAAGGTGCGATCCACCGCTACCCTTGCCTTTGCCCTTGGCAAAGGCAGCGCCCGAACCGCCCCCACGGGGCGGGCGCTTCGCACTCACCCCTCGGTTCGGGCGCGATTCAGGTAGTCTGGACAGTTGGTCAATGAGAAGCGATGTTCCTAGAAAGTTCTTTTCGATTGTGGTAAGGTGCTTATAGTAGTCTTCCTGTGGAGAAAGCCGATGTCCAGTATCCTTTACGACCTTGCAAATGGGGTCAAGAAGCTCCAAAGAATCGATAAGAGGCTGAGCGAGGTTGATCTCCAAGAGGCAATCATTGAACAGCGTTTGCTTCTCATGGCCGCACAAGAACAAATATTGTTGTTGAAGCAAGAAAACAGCGAATTAAAAGAAACAATTGCGAAGCGCGATTCATTTGCGTCAAAACTTGAAGGCTTAATTGAAATTGGTGGGTTTAAGTATGATTGTGAAGGCGGTAAGCCGTTTGGCCTACCGTATTGTCCAAAGTGTGAAGTTGACTTGGACGGCAAGCTGTTTCGGCTTAATCGAATGAACAGCTATTACTCGAAATGCCCGAAATGTAAGAATCAATTTAATGCTGGAAAGTCAGGACTTGTAAATGAAAGTCCACCAAGTATGAAAAGACGCAGGGTTAGTATAATTTAGACCTACCCTCAAACATCCAACTCCTCC
>JBBQHC010000158.1:0-6056 GCA_038323615.1 Rhodobacterales bacterium
AAGTGTAGAACACTTCCATTTCCACGGGGGCAACCTCTGCCTCATCTTCGGCAATAACCTCGGGCTCGGGTTCTGGCTTAGGTGCCAGTACCGATTCTCCTTCGGGTATCGGCGCTGTAGAGACGGGCGTATCCGGCACCACCACCGGTTCGACAACCTTTACCTTCACCCGTTCACTCTTTTCGGCCTTGTAGCCAAGCCCGGTCATCAGATCCGAGAACTGCTCCAGAGTCATGCCGGTGATGGACAGCATGTCGGGACTTGCTTCGAAACCTGCCCGGCTGTCCTTTGCCCGCAGCAAATCCGCAAGGCGTTCCAGCATGTCGATGCGGATCGCCCGCGCCCCGGCGGCGCGATAGCCGGCCATCGTGTAGGTGCCTTCGGGCAAGCCATCGACGGTTGGGACCGTCACCAGACCGGCAGGCGGTGCCTCGGGAAATTCCTGCAAGCCTTTGGCGATGCTCCACAATACCAACCGCAGACGGGTCGGCGCGGGCTTTAGCAGCAATGGCATGAAAATGGTGAACTGGCCAAACCGGATCCCGTGTTTGCGCAAGCTGGCCCGCGCGTCCTGTTCAAGCGCCTTGACGTCGTCGGCCACTTCGGCACGCGCCAGCACGCCAAAGCCTTCGACCATCCGGTAAGCGAAACCCTTGGCCGTGCCAGTCAGCGTCTCGTCACTTTGCAGTTTCAACAGCGGTTCGAACCCGGCGGCAATTTTGCGATCGATGAAATGCTGCAACCGGCGTTGCACCTTTTGCGCGACTTCGGGTCCGGCCTCTTCATCGACGAACGCCTGTGCCACAGGCTTTAGCGGGTCCGGCCCGGCGACCAGTTTGCCCAGCGCCTCGGTCCCCCACATCAACCCGCCCTGTTCGGTAAAGTCGATTTCGGTATCGGGCGCGTTGTAAAACCGATCCGCCCGCAGATGGAAATGCGGTGCCAGCGCCTGCGCCGACGCTTGCCGCAATGTGCGCGCCTCGTCGGGGCTGCTTGCCTTGTCCATCCGAAAACGGAACCCTTCCAGCCGTCCGACGAATTCGCCGTCGACGCTGACTTCACCCTTGTCGTTCACCTCGGCCACAAGGCTCTCCTTTTGTTTGAGCCGGCGAAGCAGAACACTTGTCCGCCGGTCCACAAATCGCATGGTCAGCGCGGCATGGAGCGCATCTGACAGGCGATCTTCTACAGCGCGGGTTTCGCCGCGCCAATGGGTTTCGTCCCTGATCCAGCCATTGCGCTGCGCCACATAGGTCCATGTGCGGATATATGCCAACCGTTTGGACAATGTGTCGATGTCGCCCTCGGGGCGGTCGATGCGGGCGACGCGGGCAGCGAACCAGTCGGTGGGGACATGGCCGGACTGGTGCAGAAAGTTATAAATTTCGGTCAGCAGGGCGGCATGTTCACCCTTGCTGATACCCCGAAAGTCCGGGATTCGGCAGACATCCCACAGCAGCTTGACCGACGGGCCGTCGGTGGCCCGCGCCGCCACTTCAGCATCCGCGCCCAAGGCTTTCAACGCCGCCAGATCATCGCTTTCGCGCACCCGAGTCAGCCACGAATCGTCGGTGCGCTGTTCCAGCCCGGCCAGCAGCCGCGCCACCGATCCAAACTGCAAGTCACTGTTGCGCCAATGCAATTTCTGGACCGGACGGAATTTATGCTCGGTGATAGCGGTGATCACATCGTCGTCAGGCTCGTGCGCCTCGCCGGTCACGCCGAACGTGCCGTCGGTCATGTGCCGCCCGGCCCGACCGGCAATCTGCGCCAGCTCGTCGGGTTGCAGCGGCCGCATCCGATGCCCGTCGAATTTGGTCAGCGACGAAAACGCGACGTGATTGATATCAAGGTTCAGTCCCATGCCGATGGCGTCGGTCGCCACCAGATAATCGACATCGCCGTTCTGATAAATCTCGACCTGCGCGTTACGTGTCCGCGGCGACAGCGCTCCCATGACCACCGCCGCACCACCCTTGGTGCGGCGCAGCAATTCGGCGATGGCATAAACATTTTCAACCGAAAACCCGACGATAGCGGATCGCGCAGGCATTCGGCTGATCTTTTTCGAACCTGTGTAGGTCAGCGTCGAAAACCGTTCGCGCCGCATGAACTGTGCCTTGGGGACCAGTGCCGCGATGGCGGGACGCATCGTGTCAGAGCCCAGAAACAGCGTTTCATGCAGTCCACGCGCATGCAGCAGGCGGTCGGTAAACACATGGCCGCGTTCGGGGTCGGCGCAAAGCTGGACCTCGTCCACCGCTAAAAAGTCGCAGCCCATGCCCTCGGGCATCGCCTCGACCGTGCAAACCCAGTAGCGCACCTGCGGCGGCACGATGCGTTCCTCGCCGGTGACCAGCGCCACGACGGACGGCCCGCGCAACGCGACGATCCGGTCGTAAACCTCGCGCGCGAGCAGCCGCAGCGGCAGGCCGATGACGCCGGTGCGATGCGCCAGCATCCGTTCGATAGCATAATGGGTCTTGCCAGTATTGGTCGGCCCCAGAACGGCGGTGATCCGCGACGGCGTAGTCATTGTGGTCCCCGCGACGGGGCCAAACGCAGATTAAAGCGTCTGGCCTTCCAACTGCAATTCAAGACGGTCGACGGCGTCGATAACGTCCTGCGCCGCAGGGTCAAGGACCAGAACCTGCCGGTACACCTCAAGCGCGTCGGCGGGGCGGTTCAATTCCTCGAGCATGATCCCGAAACCGCGCAGCACTGCAAAATGCCGCGGGTTCAGCACCAGTGCCTGTCGGGCATCGTCCAGCGCCGGGCCGAATTGATCGAGCAGGTAATAGGCGGTGGCGCGGCTGGCATACCCCTCGGCGAAATCCGGCGCATGATCGACCAGCGCGCTGAAATGTTCCAGCGCCGCCGCCGGATCCCCGGCCGCAAGGGCATCGTCGCCGCGTTTCATCAGCAAATCCATCGCCGGCGAGCCGGATTTGCTCCATTCCTCGAGAATCGCCGTCTCGATCTTTTGGTAATTCCCCGCGTCAGCCTCGCGCAGTTGTGCCATCAGGTCATCGACCTTTGCCTCGTCTGCCGCCAAAGGTAAGGAAAACACTACCGCGACAAAAAGTGCCGCAACGATATGTTTGATGTGATGAGCAAGCGTCGCCATATGACCAATGTAACGCGTGACGCGGGCAGCGCCAGTGCCCCCGCTTCACATCATCGAAAGGACCAAAGCAAATGAGCGATGTCGTGACCGAGGCCGTGACGGCCCTGAATACCAAGATGGACGGGGCCGGTTTTGACGGGACCGCCAAATTCATCATCACCGGCGAAGGTGCCGTGATGATCGACGCGACCGGCGCCCATGCGGGCGATGCTGACGCAGAGGTTACCCTGACAGCCAGCGCCGATACGTTTCAGGCGATAATGAGCGGCGACCAGAACCCAACTGCGGCGTTCATGACCGGCAAGCTGTCAGTGGACGGCGACATGGGCATGGCGATGAAGCTGGCATCAGTGCTGGCCTGACGCGATGCTGGATGCGCCCTATTTTGATGCCCACATCAATGCCCCCGTCGATGGTACCTGTCACTGGGTGAAAACCCGCGACGGGCTGCGCATCCGGCTGGGCCACTGGACCGGCAAGGGCGCGCGCGGCACCGTTCTGCTGTTTCCGGGGCGCACCGAATACATCGAAAAGTATGGCCATGTGGCGGGCGAAATGCTCGCCCGTGGTTATGCGACGCTGACAATCGACTGGCGCGGGCAAGGAATTGCTGACCGCTTGAACCCGGACCGCCTGCTGGGCCATGTCGGGAAATTCACCGACTACCAGCATGACGTGGCCGCGATGGTCGATCATGCCCGCGCCCTTGGCCTGCCCGAACCGTTTTATTTGCTGGCCCATTCGATGGGTGGCTGCATTGGACTGCGGTCGATCTATCAGGGATTGCCGGTCAGGGCCGCTGCCTTCACCGCCCCGATGTGGGGGATAAAGATGGCAACACATCTGCGCCCGACGGCTTGGATACTGTCTACCCTCAGCCGCCCTCTGGGACTTGCCGATCGATTCGCGCCGGGGCAGGACGGCAATACCTATGTGTTGAAAACTGCCTTTGCCGAAAACACCCTGACCAGCGACCCGGATATGTTCGACCTGATGCAATCGCAGTTGCGTGAACACCCCGATCTGACGATCGGTGGCCCATCACTGCGCTGGCTGAACGAGGCACTGCGCGAAATGCGCGGGCTGGCCGCGCGTCCATCACCGGATATGCCTTGTGTCACATGGCTGGGGTCCGAGGAACAAATTGTAGATTCTCGCCGGGTCCATGCCCGGATGGCGAAATGGCCCCAAGGCACCCTGCACCTGCTGCCGCAGGCGCGTCACGAGGTGCTGATGGAAAAACCGGCAATCCGCAACTGCGTGTTCGACGGCGCCGCCGCGCTGTTCGACGCACATCCTAATCCCTGATCGCGTGAATCCCTTGGGCGGCTGCGCTGGCCCCGGCCCGCATCCAGGTATGTTCCGACGCCAGAACGAATACAGTTACCCCGTGTCGCGTCCACTCGGCCGCTTTGGCCGGATCGGGTACCCAGGTCACATAGCCCTTTCCAGCCGCCTTGGTGGCCCTACCGACTGCAGCGAGCGCGTTTTGCAAATCCTCGGACCCCAGATTGGCATGGCCGTAGGACACCGATATATCCGCGGGACCAACGAACAACGCGTCGATGCCGTCGACGGCGGCAATCCCGTCTGCTGCGTCGACCCCTTCGGGTTCCTCGATCTGCGCCACCACGATGGTCTGCGCGTCCTGTGACAGCACGTCGGCCATCGTACGACTGGCAAATCCGGCCCAACGCGACGACCCGGCATAACCGCGCCCGCCACGCCCAAAGTGCGCCGCCCGCGCCACCTCCTGGGCTTTTTCCACACTATAGACATGCGGCACGACAACGCCGATGCCGCCCGCATCCAGCGCCTGCAAAATATCCTGCGGCGTCCCCGCCGCGACGCGGACCAGCACCGGAAAATCAAGCGCACGCGCCACGGCCAGACAGGCATCCATCCGACCCCGGTCAATCCCGGTATGTTCAAGGTCCAGAACGATGAAATCGAGGCCGGACTGCGCCAGCACCTCGATCACCGTCACATCCGGGGTCTTGACGAATGTCCCGGCAAGCAGATCGCCGCCCAAGATCCGACCCTTCAACCCTGCTGTCCGTGTCATATCCGCCCTCCGCTTTCGCACCAAAGCCACCACAGCCCCAACAAAACCACAAGCCCCGGCGCTCGTTTCAGCCCAAAATACCGCCGCAACAGGCTGCGCGCTTTCAAACCGCACCCCCGCCCCTTATCTAGACCCAAACAGCAAAATAAGGACGGCCATGCAACGCCCCGTATTCGATTCCAAAACCTCTGGCGGAAAATCCCTGGGCAACCTGCCCGAATGGGACTTGAGCGATCTTTACGCCAGCCCCGACAGCCCTGAAATCAAACGCGACATGGACTGGTTAGAAGACCACTGCGCTGCCTTTGCCGCCGACTATCAGGGTAAACTGGCCGATCTCGACGCGCCCGGACTTCTTGAGGCAGTCAAACGCTACGAAGGCATCGACGTGGTCGCCGGGCGGATCATGTCGTTCGCCGGCTTGCGCTACTACCAGATGACGACCGACGCCCAGCGGGCCAAATTCATGGCCGATACGCAGGACAAAATCACCGCCTATACGACCCCGCTGGTGTTCTACGGTCTGGAGTTCAACCGGCTGGACGACTCACATCTGACCACCCTGCTGGGCCAAAACCCCGATCTGGCCCGCTACAAACCCGTGTTCGACAGGATGCGGGCGATGAAGCCCTATCAGTTGTCAGACGAACTGGAAAAATTCCTCCACGACCAGTCCACCGTCGGCGCCGCCGCATGGAACCGGCTGTTTGACGAAACCATTGCGGCGCTGGAATTCAACGTCGACGGCGATGACCTGAACATCGAAGGCGTGCTGAACCTGCTGACCGAACAGGACCGGTCCACGCGTGAGGCGGCGACGCATGAGTTGTCCCGCGTGTTCACCGAGAACCTGAAAATCTTCAG
>JBBQHC010000159.1:0-6028 GCA_038323615.1 Rhodobacterales bacterium
GCGCGACCTTGGGTCGAACGGCGAAATTCCCGGCATGGTCAAGTCGAGCTGGTAAGGAGCATTTGATATGAACGATCCTATCGGCGATATGCTGACCCGCATCCGCAACAGCCAGATGCGCGGCAAGGGCACGGTCGAAACACCGGCGTCCAAACTGCGCGCCTGGGTCCTGGATGTGCTGGCCGACGAAGGCTACATCCGCGGCTATGAAAAGATCGATGGCAAGGACGGTCACCCGGCCCTGAAAATCGAACTGAAATACTACGAAGGCACCCCTGTCATTCGCGAAATCAAACGGGTCTCGAAGCCCGGGCGTCGCGTCTATATGGGCGTCAAGGACATCCCCTCGGTCCGTCAGGGTCTGGGTGTGTCGATTGTCTCCACCCCCCAGGGTGTGATGTCGGATGCAAAAGCACGCAGCGCCAATGTTGGCGGTGAAGTGCTCTGCACCGTCTTCTAAGGAGGTCTGACAATGTCAAGAATTGGTAAAAAGCCGGTCGAGATGCCGAAAGGTGTCACAGCCACGCTGTCGGGCCAGACGATCGAAGTGAAGGGGCCGAAAGGCGTCCGTAGCTTTACTGCGACGGACGACGTGACGCTCAAGCTGGATGGTGACACCGTCACCGTGACGCCGCGCGGCATGTCCAAACGCGCCCGCCAGCAGTGGGGGATGTCGCGCAGTCAGGTCGAAAACTGCGTCATCGGCGTCAGCGAAGGTTTCAAGAAAGAGCTTGAGATCAACGGCGTCGGCTACCGGGCCAATATGCAGGGCAACGTGCTGAAACTGGCCTTGGGTTACAGCCACGATGTGCTGTTCGACATCCCGGCCGGGGTGACGATCACTGCGCCCAAACAGACCGAAATCATTGTCGAAGGTATCGACCAGCAGCTTGTTGGACAGGTCGCCGCGAACATCCGCGAGTGGCGTGCCCCCGAGCCCTACAAGGGCAAGGGCATCAAGTACAAGGACGAGTATATCTTCCGCAAAGAAGGCAAGAAGAAGTAGGAACGCAGACATGGCAAACAGCAAAAGAACATTGTTTCTCAAGCGCCGCATGCGCGTTCGGAGCAAACTGCGCAGCGTCAACGCCGGGCGTATGCGCCTGTCGGTGCATCGGTCGAACAAGAACATCAGCGTCCAGCTGATCGACGATACCAACGGCGTCACGTTGGCCGCCGCATCGACCCTCGAAAAGGGTCTGGGTGTGATCGGTAAGAACAACGTCGAGGCGGCCAAGAAGGTCGGCGCGGCGATTGCCGAACGGGCGAAAAAGGCCGGCGTTGAAACCGCCTATTTCGACCGTGGTGGTTTTCTGTTTCATGGCAAGGTCAAGGCTTTGGCCGACGCCGCACGTGAGGCAGGGCTGAAAATCTAAGTGCAGGCGGGCCGCTTGGCTTGCCTCGATGATCCGGGGGCTGTGCCCATCGGGATCGGACAACAGCGGCGCAAACGCCGGAATGACTTGAAGGAGGCCCGCAATGGCCAGAGAACCTAACAATCGCGGCGGTCGCGGTGGCCGCGACGAGAACCCCGAATTCGCTGACCGTCTGGTCGCGATCAACCGGGTCAGCAAAACCGTCAAGGGCGGCAAGCGTTTCGGCTTTGCGGCGCTTGTCGTCGTCGGTGACCAGAAGGGTCGGGTCGGCTATGGCAAGGGCAAGGCCAAAGAAGTCCCCGAGGCGATCCGCAAGGCCACCGAACAGGCCAAGCGGCAGATGATCCGGGTCGCCCTGCGCGAAGGCCGGACCCTGCACCACGACATGGAAGGGCGCCACGGCGCCGGCCGTGTGGTGATGCGCGCCGCCACCCCCGGCACCGGCATCATCGCCGGTGGTCCGATGCGTGCAGTGTTCGAAATGCTGGGCGTGCAGGACGTGGTTTCCAAGTCCATCGGTTCGTCCAACCCCTACAACATGATCCGCGCCACCATTGACGGCCTGCAAAAAGAAAGCAGCCCCCGGTCGGTCGCCCAGCGTCGTGGTAAAAAGGTCGCCGAGATCCTTGGCACCAAGACCGAAGAAGCCGCGCCCGAAGCGGCAGAAGCGTAAGGAACTGATCAGATGGCAAAAACAATCGTCGTCAAGCAGATCGGTTCACCGATCCGCCGCCCCGCCAAACAGCGTGCCACGCTGGTCGGTCTGGGCCTGAACAAGATGCACAAGACCCGCGAACTCGAAGACACGCCCTCGGTGCGCGGCATGGTCGCCAGCATCCCCCACCTTGCCGTGATCGTCGAGGAACGCGGCTAGGCTCTTTGCCTTTTTGGCAGGTATCAAAGCGTTCCCGGTCTTGCCGGGGACGCTTTTTCTTTTTTTCCGCAATTTCGTGGTATCGTTCGCGCAGGGCCAGACTCACCTCTGGCGCGCCACTATGGAACTTCAACGTCGCGCATAGCGACCAATGGCGGAGAACCTCATGTCTGCAAAACTTTCCGGCGGCTGCGATCACGTTCATACCAAGATCGAAAGCGCCCCGATCGACAACCACGTCTGCCACTGCAACGTCTGCAAGGCCGTCACTGGCCAGCAGACCACGCACGTCGCGTTTTTCAACTACGGCGATGTCGAGGTCGACCACCCCGAAAAACTGAACCGCCAGCCGTTCAACGCCACCAACCCCGATGGCCCGCTCGAACTTTGCACCTGCAAGGACTGCGGTGCGGCGATCATGCTGGATGACAAGCAGAAACGGATCCGCGTCGCGG
This sequence comes from Rhodobacterales bacterium, assembly GCA_038323615.1. Classification (GTDB taxonomy): domain Bacteria; phylum Pseudomonadota; class Alphaproteobacteria; order Rhodobacterales; family Rhodobacteraceae; genus JBBKXP01. The sequence continues at coordinate 2,706 of JBBQHC010000159.1, forward strand.
TGCCCAACGTCATGGGCTACGACGTTCCCAGTTTTCCCGAAGCGACCTACCACGCCTTCTATGACGACACCAAAGGCTACGCCAAACCGCACGACGGCCGACCGGTATATGAGGGGCTGCGTCCGGAATTCAAGTGGCCCGCGTCCGCATGACGTAGCCGAACGCTTAGCCTGCGCGTTGCCCCGACTTCCGCGCCTTTTTCAACAGGTCGAGCGGCAGCCACCTGATATGTATGGGTGCCGTCCTGCGGGCCTATGTGGATGCGCACAGATCTTGGCGGTCTGAAATGACAGCCCTGCACCAGCAGCGCCCGAACCGCCCGGTGCGGCGGGCGCTGGCCTGCGCAAGTGTCGCTTGATCCCTGCCCAAACCCCGTCTATACGCCTCCAGTCGGCCAGCCCGACTCAATCAAAACGCCGTGTGCCCCCTCCGTCGCTGGGCGGGGTCTTCCGGCAAGGAGACAGCGACATGAAACTGAACGAACTTCACGACAATCCCGGCGCTACCAAACCTCGCAAGCGCGTCGCCCGTGGCCCCGGTTCGGGGATGGGCAAGACCGCCGGGCGCGGCATCAAGGGCCAGAAATCCCGCTCGGGTGTGGCGATCAACGCCTACGAGGGCGGCCAGATGCCGCTTTACCAGCGGCTGCCAAAGCGCGGTTTCAACAAACCGAACCGCAAGAAATTCGCCGTCGTCAATCTGGGCCTGATCCAGAAATTCATCGACGCCAAAAAGATCGACGCCAAGGCTGACATCACCGAAGACGTGCTGATCGCCAGCGGTCTGGTCCGGCGCAAGCTGGACGGCATCCGCGTGCTGGCCAAGGGCGAAGTGACCTCCAAGCTCAAGATCGCCGTCACCGGTGCCTCGCAAGGCGCGATTGACGCGGTTTCCAAGGCCGGCGGATCACTTTCGGTCACGGCGGCGCAGGTTTCCGAAACCGCAGCGGAATAATCGGTTGTGAGCGTCCCCAAGGGCGCTTACATACGGTCAATGTTTTCCACACGCCGCCACCGGGAAAACCGGCTGGCGGCGGTTGCATGAAAAGAGCACGCACATGGCATCAGCCGCAGAACAAATGGCCGCGAACCTAAGCTGGGGGGCGTTTGGCAAGGCCACCGAACTGCGTCAGCGGATATTCTTTACCCTTGGCCTGCTGTGCATTTACCGGCTTGGCACCTATATTCCGGTTCCCGGCATCGACGGCGGCGAACTGCGTGCTTTCATGGAAAACGCGCAGGCCGGGATCGGCGGCATCCTGTCGATGTTCACTGGTGGTGCACTGGCCCGGATGGGCATCTTTGCCCTCGGGATCATGCCCTATATCTCGGCCTCGATCATCATTCAGTTGATGGGATCGATGTACGAACCCTGGAAACAACTGAAAAAAGAGGGCGACGCTGGCCGCAAAAAGCTGAACCAGTACACCCGTTACGGGACCGTCGTGCTGGCAACGTTTCAGGCCTTCGCCCTTGCTGCCAGCCTTGAGGCCGGGGGCCTTGCCGCCGATCCGGGGATTTATTTCACCGTCTCAACCGTCGTCACCATTGTCGGCGGCACCATGTTTCTGATGTGGCTGGGCGAACAGATTACCGCGCGGGGCATCGGCAACGGCATTTCACTGATCATCTTTGTCGGCATCGTTGCCGAACTGCCCGCTGCCGCCGCCCAGTTCCTGTCGCAAGGTCGGTCCGGCGCAATCAGTCCTGCCGTGGTCATTGGCGTCCTGATCATGCTGTTCGTGCTGCTGACGTTCGTCGTCTTCATGGAGCGGTCGCTGCGCAAGATCCACATCCAGTATCCCCGCCGTCAGGTCGGCATGAAGGTCTATGACGGCGGATCAAGCCATCTGCCGATCAAGGTCAACCCGGCCGGGGTCATCCCCGCCATTTTCGCCAGCGCCCTGTTGCTGTTGCCAACCACGCTGGCGACGTTCAGTGGCGGTCAGACCGGCCCGGTGATGTCGACGATTCTGGCCTACTTTGGTAACGGCCAGCCGCTGCATCTGTTTTTCATGGTCGTGATGGTGATCTTTTTCACCTACTTCTACACCCGTGAAGTCGCGTTCAAGACTGACGAAGTGGCAGAGAATCTGAAAAATCAGAACGGCTTTGTGCCGGGTATTCGCCCTGGTAAGCGGACAGCAGAGTATCTGGACTATGTCGTCAACCGGGTGCTGGTCCTGGGGTCAGGCTATCTTGCGCTTGTCGTGTTGATGCCGGAAATCCTGCGCTCGCAACTGTCGATCCCGTTCTATTTCGGCGGCACATCGGTGTTGATTATCGTCAGCGTCGGTATGGACACCATCCAGCAAATCCAGTCGCATCTTCTGGCCCACCAATACGAAGGTCTGATCGAAAAGTCGCAACTGCGCGGCAAACGCGGCACCGCCAAGAAAGGGCCGTCGCGCCGATGAACATTATTCTGCTGGGACCGCCGGGGGCGGGCAAGGGAACGCAGGCGCAACGTCTGGTCGCCGAACGCGGCATGATCCAGTTGTCGACCGGCGACATGCTGCGCGAGGCCCGCACCAGCGGCACCGAGATGGGCAAGATGGTCGCTGGCGTCATGGACCGGGGCGAATTGGTCACGGATGAAATCGTCATCGGCCTGATCCGTGAAAAGCTGGAAAGCGGCGTCGCCAATGCCGGGTTCATCTTTGATGGATTCCCGCGCACATTGGCGCAGGCGGATGCCTTGGGCGAACTGCTGGATTACGAAGGGCAGGCGCTGGATCACGTGATCGAAATGCAGGTTGATGACGCGGCCTTGGTCGAACGGATCGCTGCCAGGTCAACCTGCGGCACCTGTGGCGCGGTCTATAACGACGTCACCCATCCGATCCCGGCGGACGGCAAATGCGCCAACTGCGGCGGCACCGATTTCAAACGCCGCGCCGACGACAACGCCGAAAGCCTGAAAACCCGGCTGCTGGCGTATTACAAGCAGACATCGCCGCTGATCGGCTATTACTATGCCAAGGGGCAGCTGACCTCTGTCGACGGGCTGGGCACGATGGATGAGGTCGCGGCCGAAATTGCCGGGGCACTTGGGTAGAGTGGCAATGCGGGTCTAAAGGCAAGTGAACGACCTTCTGCCCCCCTTGACGCCCCCGCGCTGTCCTCCTAAGTAGCCCCATCCCGCAAGGGAATCACTTGGCGCCGCAGGTCGCTCCTGCGCCCCGCCGATCACCTCGAATGACAGCGGCCCGTGGGTGCGAACCCTGCGGGCTTCAGTTGTGAAAAAAGGGTCCGGCATCACGGACCCGCAACGAAAGGAAGACCAACGTGGCACGTATTGCCGGCGTCAACATCCCTGCTGCA
>JBBQHC010000160.1:0-5985 GCA_038323615.1 Rhodobacterales bacterium
GATTCGGGGTAGCCGGTCCCTAATGAACTTCTTCCGCCATCCAACCAGCCATCCAATCAACCGTACTGCGGCCGTAGCAATGATGGCGCAAAAGGGTAAACCAGAAGGTGGATACAAGGGTGGATTGAAATCCGATACCGACCACCAATTTATTGATTTTATACACTTTTTATTGATCTAGTGGTGCCGCTGAAGGGACTCGAACCCCCGACCCCATCATTACGAATGACGTGCTCTACCAGCTGAGCTACAGCGGCCACCGCGCGGCTTTAACACCGCTGCACGGATGCGAAAAGGTCTATTTTGCCTCGGGCGGTGTGATGTCCGCTGGCCCGGCCTCGATGACGTCGGCGGGCATCTCGGGGGTTGGGGCGCTGGGCACGCCGACGATCAGTGGCAGCATTTCACGCCCGGCCGGCATTGCCACTTCGCCGCGCGACGGGGTTCGCCAGCTAAGGGTGTCGAACGATCCGCAGTTGTCGCAGACCGGCGCCCAACTGGCGTGGATACGCTGGCAGTTGTCGCAAATCCATTGCGGGCCGCGCGATGCCGTCAGCCCCTTGGTCAACCAGCCGCGCACGACCGCATCGTCAGCCCCTTCGCCGCGTTCGATCGCGGCCATCAGGGTCAGGTTACGCGCCGTCGGGTCGGTCGCCACCAGTTCGCCAAGCGCACGGCGGGCGCCGGGGAAATCCTCGGCAGCGATATGCAATTCGGCGTTCAGCATCATGGTTTCGGGGTCGGTCGGGTTTGTCTTGGTCAGGGCCCGGAACCGTTTCAGACGGGCGGCGGGGGTTTCGTCGGGGACGACTTCGGCGAATGCGGCGGCCAGATCGGGGTGCGGTTTGGCGTTCCACGCCTTGGTCAGGATACGCGTGGCATAGCGGGCATTGCCGGCGGCGATATAGCTGCGGGCGGCCATCACAGCGGCGGGGATCAGATCGGGCGATAGACGGTTTGCCGCGATAGCAGCTTCGCGCGCCTCGATGCTGGAGGCGTCGTCGAACACGTCCTTGGCCTCGGACAGGGCCAGCACAGCGTCGCGCCGTTTATAGACGTCGCGCGGCAGATGGCCGGCCTTGAGCTTGGCATCAAGGGTGGATCGGGCGCCCTTCCAGTCGCCCTTGTCGGCTTGCAGGCGCAACAATACGTCCTGGGTCTCTTCGTGCCGGGGTTTCAGTTCAAACGCCTTTTCGGCCAGCGCCAGCGCCGTCGCCGTATCCCCATCGGCGAGTTTCTGTTTCATGATCCCGCGAATCCCGACAAACCGGGTCCGGTCGTCGTCCAGCAACCGCTTGTAGGTTTCTTCGGCCTTGCGCCGGTCACCTGTCATCTCTGCGGCTTGGGCGGTCAGCAGGTTGGTCAGTTCGGGGCGGCCCAGATAGCGCTCGGCCTTGGCGGCCTTGGCCAATGCCAGATGCCCCTCGCCCGACGCCGCGGCCATCATGCCGTCGGCCAATGCCTCAAAGCCTTTCCGCTCGCGGTTGCGCGTGAAATAGCGCGAAATCGCGGTCTCGTCGCCGTTCAGAAACCGGAACACCGCGACCAGCAGGCCGAACAGGCGCAGCGCCAGCCAGACCAGCACGACCAATGCCAGCAGGGCAAAGGCCATTTGCAGCGGACTGAGTGTCAGTTCAACCCCGGCCAGCGTGATCTTGGCATCGCCGGGAAGTTCGGCCAGCCGTACCGCGCCAAAGGTCAACCCGGTGACAGCGGCAACAAAGGCAAGAATTTTAATCAGGGACCAGAGCATATGTTCCGCCTTAGTTGACGTTCAGGGTGGTGGACAGGGTCTCAATGGCGGCAAGGGCGTCGGCACGGGTCTTGGCCTGCGCCGCCCAATCCGCCAGTTCGGCGCGGGCGCTGTCGGGCAGCGTTTCAATCAGCCCGATCGCGTCGGCCAGCTGGCCCTGTTGCAGCGCCGCTTCGCCGCGCGACAGGATCGCATCGACGCTGTCGCCCTCGGAGGGGGTCACCGACCTAATATCGAACTGGGTGCGCAGAAATGCGGTCAGGCCGGTGTTGTTTTCGCCCGCCTCGCCGCTGCGCCGGGCACTGGCAAGGGCGGCACGGGCGGCGTCCGGATAGGCGGCTTGCAGGGCGGCCAGCGTCGGGATGCCGTCGGGCGCCGGACCAGTCAGCGCGTAGGGCAGCGGATCGGCGGCGATCGTGGCAAGTTCGGGCAACGCAGCGTCATAGGGCGCCCCACTTTCCATCGCGGCAACGACTTGCGCCAATGCTGCACGCGCGGCGGCACGTTCGGCCGTTTCGGTGCTGTTCTGGGTGATCTGGGCGGCCTGATCGCGGGCGGCGTTTAGCTGGGCCTGCGCATCGGCGGCAACGGCGGCCATGTTTTCACGTTGGGTCGCCAGTTCATCGCGCAACGCGGCAATATCGGATTCATAAGCCGCCAGCGCGGTTTCGGACAGGGTGCCATCGGCAGAGGGGGCGCGTTCAACGGCGTCGATCCGGGCCGTCAGATCGGCGATTTGCGGTGCGATGCTGTCAGGGATCGCGGCGATGCTTGCCGACAGGTCTGCCTGCGCGGCAGTCAGGTTCTCAACCTTGGCCGAAAGCCCCTCGGTCGCGGCAAGATCGGATTGCAGTTTGGCGATGGCATCGGCCTGCGTTGCGTCGATAGTGGCCTGATTGATCCGATCCTGCGACGATTGCAAATAGGCGACGCCATAACCCAGCCCCGCCGCAATAACGCCACCCAGAACCAAGGGGACAAAGCCGCCCCGCCGTTCGGTTTTAGGCTTTTCGGGGGGTGGTGGCGCCGGATCGGCGGGCGGAGTGACAGGGTCGCCTTGCATTGGCGGCGTTTCATCCGGCGCAGGGACCGTTACGTCATCGGACGTATCGACCGAGGCCGATTCGACCACCTCGGCATCAGTTACGGTTTCGGGTGTGATTACCGGATCCGCCGTTTTCGCCTGTGTTGTCCGGGGTTTGCGCCCCTTGGCCGGTGTCTGTGCCACGTCGTGAACCTTTCCGCCAGTGCGCCATCGGGCGCGGCTTGTCCTACCCTTATGTAAACCTTAGCGGATGCCAAGGGTTGCAAGCACCCTGCAAGTCGCAGCCGTCATAGCCACCCCGTCAGGTTGCGTCGATACGGTGATGGACTGCACCGCCACGCCCGAAAACGCAACTGCTACCGCCTGCGACAGCCCGACAACATGCAATGGCGCGGTCAGATTGCCCATGCCTTTCAACAGGCTGGCGGTGCGCGGCGAGAACAGCGGAACGACCACCGGGGTCTGGCCCGCCAAAACGGCGCGCGCCTTTTTGGTCAGGGGCAGGGGGCGCTGGCGATAGGCAATCAGATCGGTGCAGGGCAGACCCTTGGCGGTCAGCCGGGCAGCGATGTCGCCGCGTGTGAATTCGCCGCGAATATGCAGCAGCGGGCCGGCAGGTCGCTCGCGCAGCAGCAGGGCAATCACATCGTCGGCGTTGCCAGCAGCTGACTGCGCCGTAAACCCGGCGTCGGTCGCAGTCTTGGCCGTGCGATCGCCGACGCACCACGCGGTCAGACCCCGCCCGAGCCCCAGTAGCGCCGCCTGAACTGCACCGTTTTCCGATGTCAGGATGATTCCGGCAGGCACGATGTTCAACGGTGCAGCAATCGGTTCGATGACCACCAATGGCGCGAATTCCGCCTGTAAAGTGTCTGAAAACGCCAGCTGCACCTGTCCCAGAAACCTGGTCGCAGCTGGTTCGGGCCGGGTGATGAACAGGATCGCCACGGCCTAGCCCCCATTGTTCGCGCCTGTCCGCAATGATAGCCCGCAAGGGCACAGGCGCAACCGGAACTGGCGATGACCCGCACCCTGACCATCCTTGGGATCGAAAGCAGCTGCGACGATACGGCGGCGGCGGTCGTGCGGCAGGGTGACGGGCCCGCAGCGATACTGTCGTCGGTCGTTTGGGGGCAGGAGGCGCTGCACGCCGATTTCGGTGGCGTCGTGCCCGAAATCGCCGCCCGCGCCCATGCCGAAAAGCTGGATCATTGTATCGAGGCGGCCTTGGCCGATGCGGGCGTCACCTTGTCCGGCCTTGATGCCATCGCTGTCACCGCCGGACCGGGGCTGATCGGCGGTGTGCTGTCCGGCGTTATGTGCGCCAAGGGGCTGGCGGCGGCCTTGGAACTGCCGCTGATCGGGGTCAACCATCTGGCAGGGCACGCGCTGACCCCCCGTTTGACCGATAATCTGCCGTTTCCCTATCTGATGCTGCTGGTGTCGGGCGGCCATTGCCAGTTTCTGATCGTGCGCGGGCATGACGATTATATGCGCATCGGCGGCACCATCGACGACGCCCCCGGCGAGGCATTCGACAAGGTCGCCCGCCTGATCGGTCTAGGTCAGCCGGGCGGACCGGCGATTGAACGGGCGGCGATGGCGGGCGATCCATCGCGGTTTTCCCTGCCGCGCCCGCTGCTGGATCGCGATGGGTGCGATATGTCGTTCTCCGGCTTGAAAACCGCGATGTTGCGGGCGCGCGACAAGGTTGTCGTTGCCGCTGGCGGCTTGACGGCGCAGGATCAGGCCGATCTGGCGGCGGGATTTCAGGCGGCGGTGGCCGAAGTGTTGGCCGAAAAAACCCGGCGGGCTTTGGCAGTTTATCTGGCCGATACCCCGGCGCAGCGGGGTTTTGCGGTGGCGGGCGGGGTCGCGGCCAATGGGCAAATCAGAACGGCATTGCAAACGATTTGTGCCAATGCAGACACTGTTTTTGTCGCGCCACCGCTGCCGCTCTGCACCGACAACGCGGCCATGATCGCCTACGTCGGGCTGGAACGCTTGCGGCACGGACTGGTGGACGACATGACCCTGATGGCGCGGCCCCGCTGGCCTCTGGATCGGATCAGCCCGGCCCTGCTGGGGTTCGGCAAAAAAGGCGCCAAGGCATGAGCGTCGGAATCATCGGGGCCGGGGCATTCGGCACCGCGCTGGGCGTGGCGCTGGCCGAAAGCGGCACAGCGGTGACGTTGTGGGTCCGCAATGCGGGGGCTGTCGCAGCGATCACGCGCGACCGGGAAAACCCGCGACTGCCAGGTGTGACGCTGCCCGCCGATCTGGCGATTTGTGACGCATTAGACACTGTTTTTGATCACCCGATCCTGTTGGCCGCGATCCCCGCGCAAACTCTGCGCGGCTTTCTTGCCACCTATGCGGCGGCACTGTCGGGCAAGATCATCGTCGCCTGTTGCAAAGGCATCGACCTGAAGACGCTGACCGGCCCGGTGGCGACGATCAACGCGACGGTGCCGGATGCGACGGGCGCGATCCTGACCGGCCCCAGCTTCGCCGCCGACATCGCACGCGGTATGCCCACCGCGCTGACGCTGGCCTGCGCTGATGACGGCACCGGGGCGGCGTTGCAGGCGCTGCTGGCGACGCCGACGCTGCGGATATACCGGACCACCGACACCGTGGGTGCCGAACTGGGCGGCGCGTTGAAAAACGTCGTCGCCATCGCGGCGGGGGCCTGCATCGGCGCCGGGTTCGGCGAATCCGCGCGGGCGGCGCTGATCACGCGGGGGTTCGCGGAAATGCAGCGGTTGGCGCTGGCGCTGGGGGCGCGGGCCGAGACGCTTGCAGGGTTGTCCGGCTTTGGCGATCTGGTGCTGACCTGCACCTCGGAACAGTCGCGCAATTATCGCTACGGGCTGGCCCTGGGTCGGGGCGACGCTTTTGACCCCGCTACGACCGTGGAAGGTGCTGCAACGGCCAAAGCAGTATATGATCTGGCGCAATTACGAAAAGTCGACCTGCCGATCAGTCAGGCCGTCACGGCGATTGTCGCGGCTAAACTGACGGTCACGGATGCCATGCAGGCGCTGTTGTCGCGCCCGCTGAAAGAGGAGGGGGCATGATGAACTATTGGCTGTTCAAATCCGAACCCGATGTCTGGGGCTGGGCCGATCAGGTCGCCAAAGGGGACGTGGGCGAAGAATGGCACGGCGTGCGCAACTATCAGGCC
>JBBQHC010000161.1:0-5838 GCA_038323615.1 Rhodobacterales bacterium
GCGGGAGGTCAAGGACGCGGCGGATCGGCTTGGTCTGCGGACCCGGAAGCGGCAAACTGCCACCGGCAAGGTCAGTGGGGGAGGAGCCTTCACCCGCGGGCATATCCACCATATCCTGACCAATCCGCTCTATGCTGGCCGCATCCGGCATCGCAAGTTGGTCCATGACGGCCAACACCCGGCCATCATTGCAGCCGCGCGATGGGATGCTGTGCAGGCGCAGTTGAAGGACGGCGCCGCCCGATCCCGCGCCCGGATCGGGGCCGATGTCAGATCGCCGCTTTGTGGCAAGATCTTCGATGAAACCGGGGATCGATTGACGCCGTCACATACGAAGACCAAGACAGGCACCCGGCTGCGCTATTACATCTCGCATCGGCTGGTGGCGCGTAGCGGCGAGGCGAATGTGAACGGCTGGCGGCTGCCGGCAGGGCAGCTTGAGGGCGTTGCCGCGCGGTTGGTGAGAACCCTGTTGGCAGAGCGATCTCTTGCAGGGCGCCTGGCCAAGACTGCGGATGTCGATGAGATTGGTCGACTTCACGGTGCGTTGGAGCAGTTTGCAATAACGTCGGACCCCGCTCAGCTGCTGTCGCTCGTGGCGCGGATCGATATTGCCCCGGGCGAGATCAGACTGACGCTCAACGCCGATCAACTTGGACAAGTGCTGGAGATCGACGCAACCGCGATTGATCCCGCGATGCTGCAGACGGGCGCACCGTTCCGGCTGCGAAAGCGCGGCGTCGAAACGAAGCTGATCTTGTCCGACGCGCCTGTCGGTCGGGACGATGTCCTGATCCGCAACATCGCGCTGGCGCATCGCTGGTTCGATCAGATCAAGGCGGGCAAAACCTTTGCCGAGATCGCCGCAACGGAAGACACCTCCAAGCGCCGGATCCAGCAGATGATCGACCTTGCGTTCCTCGCCCCGGACATCCTGCGCGATGTACTCGATGGCACCCAACCGCTCGGCTTCACGTCGGACTGGTGCCTGCGGCATAGTCTGCCATCGGACTGGGCAGATCAGCGCAACTTGATCTCGACACTCTGATCGGACCTCCCACACCTCGTATCGCGGAAATGCCGGACGCAGACTTCGGACCGCATGCGGCCTCGTTCCTGGCCCCTTCGTGGTCTGCGCCAACGCCTGACCCGCGCAAGCCCCGGACAACGCGCGATGATCTGCGCGCCACCCCGAACTGTCTGGAATTACAGGACTGGCTGGCTGGGGCGGTAGGATTCGAACCTACGGTACACGGTACCAAAAACCGATGCCTTACCACTTGGCCACGCCCCAGCAGCAGGCCGCTGTCTAGGCGGAATGGCAAGCCGGTTCAACCCCTTTTGCACGCGCGACGACGATCATTCCTTGGCGACATGTTTGTCCAGAAGATCCTCGGTTTCAGCCTGATGGCGTTCGTCGTGGATCATCTTTTCAAGCGCATTTTCGTTCTCGGCTGCGGTCGCGCCCACCTGATCTGTTTCGGTGGGGGCCAAGCGCTGCGCGACGGACTTGCCGGGTGCTGTCTTGGCTGGTTCGGGGGCGTCGATCCGCACGGTCTGGACCGTGTTGTGGATCCGCACGCCGGTCTTTTCGATGGCCAGTTTGACCTGGCGCAGGGCCTCGCCGCGGGCAAGGTCGATGCCGGTCTGGTGCTGGTCTATCCAACCTGTTGTCACGATTTCGACGCCGCGGTCGGTGATGTCTGCAATCCACGCCTGGGCCGGTGGCGTAGTCAGGATGAACGGCAGCGCCTGTACGGTTTCCACGGCCAGCGATCGGGTCGCGGCAATGTCGGCATTTGGGTCAACGGCCAAAGTGAATTGGAATCGCCGTTCGGTGTTTTGGGAAAAGTTGATGATCCGGCTTTTGAACACCAGCGCATTGGGGATGCGGATGTGGTTGCCGTCGAACGACAAAAGGATCGTGGCGCGGCTGGTCAGGCGGATGACTATTCCCTGATCGCCGTTGATTTCTACTGTATCGTTGGGCCGGAACGGCTGGCGGATCGACAGCATGACCGATGCGATATAGTTTTCAACGGTGTCGCGCACCGCAAAACCGATGGCGAGCCCGACGATCCCGGCAGCCCCCAGAATCGTGCCGAGCAATGCCGTCGCGTTGATGATATCAAGCGCGACGACCAACCCGCCGATCAGGAACAGCAGCTGCACGATCTGGCGGTAGAGATCGGCAATAAAGGCGTTTGGGGCCAACCTGTCCCACGGCCAGCGCGATCGGGCGACAAAACTGCCGACAAAGGCGATCACGGCGAAAACGCCCAGCGCGATCCCGGCGATGGGCAGAAATGCGAAAATCTGGTCAAGCCGGGCGCGAAACCGTGCCATTGCGGGATCAAGCCTGCGGCCGATGTCGGCGGTTTCGGTGACCTGGTTCTTGACCGCGACCACGCCTGCGACCCGCCCGGTCAATTGGTCGAGGTCGGTGGCCTCGGCAATCGACGTCGTGGTGCCACGCAGGGTGACGATGCCGTCGGCGACCTGCACGGTAACGTCGTCGTAACCGCCCAGCGCACCCAGAATCTCGCGAATACGGGTGGCGATGGCGGCGTCCGTCCCGGGCGAATTTTCGGTGGCGATCGGGCCGGTCGGGCCGGTCGTATCCTGCGCGACGACAGGCAAGCCGGCGGTCAGCAGCAGCAGACAAAGGCACAGAATACGCATCAGGTCATCGGGTTGGGGCAATGTCCGCCAACCCTAGAGCGGAATGACTTTTGATTGAAACAGCAATAGCGCAAATCGCCCAATCTTGGGGTAAATTGCGATTCAATTGAAAGTCACGCCGCTTTAGATGTCGCACCGCACTGTGCAAGTCAAATGCGGATCGGATCGGCCTTGGCCAAGCGATCAAACGCCATCAGGGAGTCGATGAGCTTGCCCATCTGATCCAGTGGAATCATGTTCGGCCCGTCAGAGGGTGCCGTGTCGGGGTCCTGGTGAGTTTCGATGAACACCGCCGCGATCCCCAGACTGACGGCGGCGCGGGCCATCACCGGGGCAAATTCGCGCTGCCCGCCCGATGATCCCCCCTTGCCGCCAGGTTGCTGCACCGAATGGGTCGCGTCCATCACCACGGGGTAGCCGGTGGCAGCCATCTGGGGCAGAGCGCGCATGTCGGCGACCAGCGTGTTGTAGCCGAACGAGGTGCCCCGTTCGGTCAGCAGGATACGTTCATTTCCCGTGCTTTCGATTTTCGAGATGACGTTGGGCATATCCCAAGGGGCCAGAAATTGCCCCTTTTTCACATTGATGACGGCCCCGGTTTCACCTGCCGCAATCAGCAGGTCGGTCTGGCGGCACAGAAACGCAGGGATTTGCAGAATGTCGACGGCGGCGGCGACAGGCCCGCACTGGCCGCGTTCGTGAATGTCGGTCAGGGTGGGACAGCCGATCGCCGCTTTGACCGCCTCCATCACCTTGAGGCCCGCGTCGATGCCCACCCCTCGCTTGCCGCCCAGCGAGGTGCGGTTGGCCTTGTCAAAGCTCGCCTTGAACACATATTGTGCGCCCGCCGCCGCGCAAACCTCGGCCATGTGCCCGGCGATCATCTGGGCGTGGTCCAGACTTTCCAACTGGCAAGGGCCCGCGATCACCAGCAGCGGGCGGTCGTTGCCGACCGTCAGATCGCCGATCCGCACGTCACGCATCATGACGAAACCTGTTCGCGCAGGATCGACGCGGTGAGTGAGATCATCAGGTAGATGCCTGCAAAGATCAGGAATGACAGCGCGGTATTTTCAAACGCCCGTGGATAGGTCGGGCTGTCGGGCGCTGTCGGGGCGACCCCCATCGACAGGTATCGCACCTGCCGATTGGCCTCGAGCCGGGCAGTTTCCATCATCGTCTGGGCCTGTTGGACCATGACCACCTGAAACTGGTAGTTTTCTTCGGCCAGCCGCAGTTCGGTCGTTTTTGATGCCAATGTCGCGCCACTGCCGCCCGATTGGGTCATCTGCTGGCGCAGTTCGCTGATCAAATTCTCGAGTCCGGCGATCTCTTGTTCGACCGCCGACACCCGACCTGCGTTCGGCACGCGGGCGCTGCGCAGGGTGTTCAATTCCAGCACCTTTTGCAGCCGCTGCGCCTCGAGCGTGGAAATCTGGCCAAGAACCGCGCCGATTTCACCGGGCGCGTCGATCACCGACACGTCGTTCTGGATGTCGAGCAGGTTCTGCAACGCTTCGGCGCGGCGCGATTCCGCGCTTTCGTAGCTTTGCATCGCGCCTGCCATCTGGTCTTCGCGCAGGCGCTGGGTCAGTTGATCGACTCGTTCTTCGGCATAACTGACCAAGGCTTCGGAAAACTCTTGGCTTTTTTGCGGATTTGCGGCGATCACCTCCATCTTGAGGATGCCCTCGGTAGGGTCATAGCTGATCTTGACGTGGCTTTTGTAGAGCTTGAACGCCTCTTCGTTGGTGCCGTCGACCGACAGCCGTTGGATCGGGTCAATGTCTGGCTGGCTGAAATGCGCCTTGAATCCGTGATCGGCGTCCAGGCGCAACATCGCATCGCGCGAGGTCAGATAGGACTGCACCGTGATGCTGTCCTGCTGGGTTGCCATCGACGTGCCCTGAAACAGACCGCCCAAGCCTCCGGCAACACCGCCGCTGGCCTGCGCCTGCTGGATGACAAATTCAGTTTTTGTCGCATACATCGGGGTGGCGATGTTGTAGAAATACCATCCGGCCAGCACGGCGGGCAGAAACACAAAGGCCGCCAGACGGGTGAACAGCAGGATCAGTTTGCGCTTGCGCCGTTTGGCGATGTCGCGCTGAATTTGCAGGATTTCGCTGGCCCGCCGTTCAGCCGGGTTGGTGACATCGACCGAGGGCAGGTTGCGTTTACCCACGGGCACGGTTTGCGGCAGCTGGATGCGCCCGGCATCCAGTTGGCCGGTCTGCGGCAGGTTCTCGCCATGTTCGCCGACGTTGGGTATCAGGCCGGCTCCGGCGGTGCCCGGCACCACAAGTTCAAGAATTGTCGAACGCTGGAACGGGTCGATCCCGGACAGGCGCAACTGGCGCACGGCATCGAAATCCGATGTCACCGCCAGCCCGTTCTTTTGCGCCACGCGCCGGGCCATGCGCAACTGCCGCCCGGTCAGACCTTCCTGACGGATCGCGTCCATATCGGTGTCGGCGGCGACAGGTGCCGGACTCGACTGATTTGCATCGGCAGCGGTGGCCGAGGCGGGCGCTGTTCGGGCCGCATCCGTCTGATCCGTCGCGGCACCGGCGCCAACGTGCGTTATATCCGCGCCGTCGTCGGTGCCGGAGCCGGTGCGGCGGATGCGAAATTTTCTAGCCTTGGGTTTGGTAGTCATAAAGCTGCTTTGCCTCTTCCAAGGTGTCAAATTGTATAAACTGGCCGTCACGCAGAACGGCGGCAGAGTGGGCGAACCGTTCCAGCGTCGCCGCCTGATGCGACACGATCACCACGGTCGTGGTTTCCAGCCGCTCGCGCAGCACCTCGCCCGCCTTGCGGTTGAATTCGGCGTCGGTCGTCTGCGGCATCCCCTCGTCGATCAGGTAGATGTCGAAATCCAGCGCCAGCATCAGTGAAAAGTTCAGCCGCGCCCGCATCCCGGCGCTGTAGGTGCCGACAGGCATGTCGAAGTATTCCTTGATCTCGCACATCCAGCGACAGAACGATTCGACATAATCGGGGTCAAGGCCGTACAGGCGGGCGATGTAGCGGGTATTTTCCATGCCGGTGTGTTTGGGCACCAGACCGCCCATGAACCCCAGCGGAAACGATATGCGACAGCTGCGCCGGATCTCGCCCTCGTCGGGTTTTTCAAGGCCCGCCATCATGTTGATC
>JBBQHC010000162.1:0-5815 GCA_038323615.1 Rhodobacterales bacterium
GACGAAACCCATTTCCTGAATGCGCTGAAGGAAAGCGTTGAAACCGGCGTGACCCCGGCGGACGAATTGCTGGCGCATTACTATGGCGACTGGAACGGCGACCTGAAACGGATTTATGCCGAATACAGTTACTGATCCAGCTGCGCGATTGCCGACAACAGCCGCCCGCGTGCGGCAGGCACGGGTCGGTCGCCCAGCGACCGGATCAGCCGATGTTCGATGAAATGACCGGTGGTACGCAGGCCCAACAGGATGTCGGCGGTGTCTGCCGCCCCCGTGCCCTTCATCACGTCGGGCAGCGGCAACAGCCTGTCGACCCAGTCGCCCGCCCCCTGCGCCGACACCGCCCGCCCGGATTTCGGCGAAACATAGCGCAGGTCTTCGTTGACCCCGGTTGCGGCGCAAGCTGACAGGTCCAGCCCGAACCCCAGTTCGTCCAACAGCGCCATTTCCCATTGCAGATAGGCCAGCGGCCAGATCTCGGACTGCCCCAGCAGGTCCAGCAGGGCGACAGTGCGCTCATACAGTGGTTCATGCGCCTCGCGTTCGGGCAGCACCATCGACAGCAGGGCGCAGACCGCGTTCAGCCCCGCTAAGGCCAGCCGGTCTTGCATCACCTGCGCTGCACGGCTGCGCAGCGGTTCGATGCTGAAGGCCCCCAGATGATCGTCCAGCCGCGCCTTCCACGTCAGATCGACCTGCGCACCCGGTTGCAGGGTCGCCGCCATCTTGCGACTGGCCCCGCCACGCACAACGCCTGCATGGCGGCCGTGCGCGGGCGTGAACACCTCGACGATCACGGAAGTTTCGCCGTGCGGGCGGGCGGCCAGAATCGCGCCCTGATCGCGCCATTCAATCATTTGCGAGGTGCGTGCGGGGCATGGCCACACCCTAACCAATCGAGGGCAACCCGCAATCGGATCATTGCCGGGGCGGGCGGCCCTTGTAAGCCGGCAGACGCCAGCCAAACAGAAGGCTGCCGGTGCGCAGCGCGAAAGTGACAGCGGCACAGAGCATCAGGGCGGGACCAATCGGCGTCACCGTCAGCGCCGCCGCAGACCCGAAAAAGGCGGCCGTCACATAAAGTTCGCCCTGTTTGAGAACCAGCGGCACCTCGTTGCAGACCACATCGCGCAACAGCCCGCCCAAGCAGCCGGTGCTGACGCCCATGATCACAACAATTCCCCAAGGCTGATCAAGGTTGATCGCCACCCCGACCCCGGCAGGCACCGCCACGGCCAGCGCAAAGGCATCCAGCCAAAGGATCGCCCGCAGCCGCGATTCCAGCAGATGCGCTGTAAAGAATACGATCACCGCCGCCAGTGCCGCAACGCCGATAAAGCCGGGGGTGGCGACCCAAAATACGGTCCGGTCCAGCAGCAGATCGCGCACGGTGCCGCCGCCCACTGCGGTCAGGCTGGCAATGAACAGGAACCCGACAATATCCAACTGCTTGCGGCTGGCCACCAGCGCCCCGGTCAAGGCAAAGACGAATACTGCGGCAAGGTCGAGGGCAGTTAGCAGGGTCATCCGGTCTGTTTCGCGGGTTTGAACGGGGCCATTCCGGCCCGTGCCAATTCATCCGCCCGTTCGTTTTCGGGATGTCCCGCGTGCCCCTTGACCCATTCCCATGTCACCCGGTGCCGGGCCTGGGCCGCGTCCAGGCGTTGCCACAGATCGGCGTTCTTCAGCCCGCCCTTCTTGGTCCAGCCGTTGCGTTTCCAGCCATGCACCCATTTGGTGATGCCGTCCTTGACATAGGCGCTGTCGGTCACGACCGTTAGCGTGCTGGGCCGCTCCAGCGCCTCAAGCGCGGCAATCGCCGCCATCAGTTCCATCCGGTTATTGGTGGTGTCCGCCGCGCCGCCGTTCAACTCGCGGGATTTCAGCACCGTGTCACCGCTGCGCGCAATCAGGATCGCACCCCAGCCGCCGGGGCCGGGATTGCCCGAACAGGCGCCGTCGGTGTAGGCGAAAAGGTCAGGCATCGGGTTTCCGGGTCAGGCAGATCACAAAGGGGTCAATACTGCCTGACAGGCCGGTGTCCACTCCTTCGCGTGTCGCCAACAGCTGAAATCCGGTGGTGGTCAGCAATTCCTGCAATTCCGCGACACCGACGTAGGTGTATAGTCGGTCGATCAGGTCGCGCCCCTCGCCCGTGCCGATTTTCATGCCAATATGGAACACGCCGCCGGGGATCAGCGCACGGTAAATCGCGCCCAGATGCCGGGGCAGGTCGGCGCGAGGGGCGTGCAGCAGGCTGAAGTTGGCCCAGACCCCGGCATAGGCGTCGACCGCGTCCAGATCGTCAAAGCTCGCCTGCCGGGCCTTGACGCCATAGGTGTCATTGGCCAGTGCGACCATCGCAACCGAGGCATCCACCGGGTCCGGGTCCAGACCGGCGGCGCGCATATGGGCCGAGGCCGTCGCTGGCCCGCAGCCGAGGTCCAAGACCCGGCCCGCCGCCGGGATCAAGTCGATGAACGCCTGCAAATCCGCATTTGGACGACTGGTCATCACCAGCTTGGCATATTCGCCCGCCTTGGCGTCGTAGACGGCGATGGTGCGCGGGTCGCTCATATCGCGACCGGGATCAGGCAGACGGCTGCAAGCGTGTGACTCACTCCGCCGCCGGGGGCGCGGACGACAAGAAAGGCGGTCAGCGGGAATTGCAGGATCATCTGGCTGGTCCCTCGGCGTGGGTCTTGCGACCTACTTGCGCGGCAGCCCCGAAGATTGTCAACGCGGGCCATCACCTGCGACGAAATCGGCCAGATTGGCCAGCGTTTCGGTCAACCCCTTTTGGTGTTCGGCGGCGGAAATGCCGGGCGGAACGTTGGTGGCGGTTATAGTGACCCGGGTGCCGCCTGCTGCGGGTATGAACGCCCATGTCATCCGCATTTCACCTTGAAACGCTGGGTCGTCGCTGTCGAACACCGCCGTCTGGACGATAAGGCGCGGCGGATCGATCGTCACGAACCGGCCGGTCGCCCTGTCGGTATCGGCGCTGGTCTTGCCGGGCCCATGATCGGTGTCGCTGTAGCGGAGCGCGATGTCATAGGCACCGCCCGGCCGAAAATCATAGGCGGCCGCCGTCGCCTGCATCCCTGCCGGTGCCAACCAGCGGGCGTAGGTATCGCCAGTCCGAAAGGCGGCAAAAACGCGTTCCGCCGAGGCGGCGATCAACAGGCTGGCGCTATCGACCCGGTCCGGCATGTCACGCCGGTTCGCGCAACACGCGCGGCACCTTGAATTCGACGTTTTCGACGGCGGTTTCCACCTGTTCGACGGTCACCTCGTAACGGACGCGAAAGGCGTCGGTGACTTCCGTGATCAGGGCGTCGGGGGCCGATGCGCCGGCGGTGATCCCGATCGAGGTGATCCCGTCCAGTGCCCGCCAGTCGATGTCGGTCGCCCGCTGCACCAGTTGGGCATAGGTGCAACCGGCCCGCGCCCCGACCTCGACCAGACGGCGCGAGTTCGACGAGTTCGGTGCGCCGATCACCAGCATCGCCGGGGTCAGGGCGGCCATCGCCTTGACCGCCTCTTGGCGGTTGGTGGTGGCGTAACAGATGTCTTCCTTGTGCGGCCCGACTATGGTCGGAAACCGGGTCTGCAAGGCCGCAACGATGTCGGCGGTGTCATCGACCGACAGGGTGGTCTGGGTCACAAACGCCAGTCGGTTCGGATCGCGGACCTGGACCCGCGCCACGTCGGCGGGAGTTTCGACCAGCAGCACCTCGCCCGGTGGCAACTGGCCCATCGTGCCCACGGTTTCGGGGTGGCCCGCATGGCCGATCATGATCATCTGCAACCCGTTGTCGGCATGGCGCTGGGCCTCGACATGGACTTTGCTGACCAAGGGGCAGGTGGCATCGACATACAGCATCTGCCGCGCCTCGGCGGCATCGGGCACTGATTTCGGCACCCCGTGGGCGGAAAAGATGACAGGGCGGTCGGTGGGGCAGTCGTCCAGCTCCTCGACAAACACCGCGCCTTTGGCACGCAAACTGTCGACGACGAATTTGTTATGCACGATCTCGTGGCGCACATAGACCGGCGCGCCCCATTTTTCGATCGCCATCTCGACGATCTTGATGGCGCGGTCGACGCCGGCGCAAAACCCGCGCGGCGCGGCAAGATAGAGGGTGAGGGGCGGTTTGGTCATGCCGCAGAGGTAAGGTGTCGCGGCGCGATGGTCCAGTCGGACTTCACGCGACGTCCGCTATGGCTTGCGAGTGGAAACCGATTCTGTCGCATCTCGGCGCCAGATCACCGGAAACCAGTCCTCGCGCAGCTTTTGCCCCGCGACCATCCCATGCCCCGGAAACGGTGGCGATGTCGGGCCGGGCCTTTCAACATAGCGGGCGTCGTCGCCGACCAGCCGCAACGAAAAGGCACGCCGCCGCGTCGTGCCGTCGTTGCCGCGCGCGCCGTGCAGCGTGCCATAGTTGAACGCCACCGCGTCGCCCGGTTCCATCGGCCACTCGCGCACCTGCATCGCCTCGGCGTCGGGGTCGGGGACCGGCATGTAGGCGTCAGGGTCGGGGTAGAACGAGGTGTCGGCCAGCCAACGTTTGGGCAGCACGGGCCGGGGCCAATGGTGCGACCCGGCAACACAGCGCAGAGACGCGGTGGTGACCGGATCGAGGGGCGACCAGAAACTGACGGTCTGCGCCCCCTCGACGAAATAATAGGGGCCATCCTGATGCCAAGGCGTCGGTTTGGATGTGCCGGGTTCCTTGACCAACACGTGATCGTGGAACATCTGCACCGAGTCCGATCCCATCAGATCGGCGGCGACGGCGGCGGCCGGTGATTCTGCGATGACCTGCTGAAATTCAGGGATCCGCTGCCAGTTGCAGTAGTCGTCGAAAAATCGGCCGGCCTCGCCCGGTTGCAGGTTTTCGGCTGCGAACGGCCCCGGTTCGGCCATGTTGCGGGCAACGCCGGCGCGCAGGGTTTCGACATGATCGGCAAACAGGCCGCGGATCAGAACGACACCTTCGCGCTGGTAGGTGGCAATGTCGTCGGGACTGACAAGGGGGTGGGGCATGGCCGGGTCCTGATAGGGTCAGGCGCAGACTGTGCTGGCCGCTGAGTCTGGACAAGCCCTGACTCGAAGACCGGGCCCTTGACGCGAAGGCCGGGCCCCTGATGTCAAGACCGGAGCCGCATCGGGCTTCGGCTCGTTGATCTATTCGGCGGCCAACTCATCTTGGGTCGGCTCTGACTCGGGCCGCGGTTCGCGGGGCGGGCGGCCGATGACTTCGCGAAGTTCGTCCAGCTCGATGAAATTGTCGCACTGACGACGCAGTTCGTCGGCGATCATCGGCGGCTGGCTGCGGATTGTTGACACGACCGACACCCGCACGCCCTTGCGTTGCAGTGATTCCACCAATGGGCGGAAATCGCCATCGCCGGAAAACAGCACGATGTGGTCGACGTATGGTGCAAGCTCCATCGCATCGACGCAAAGTTCGATGTCCATGTTGCCCTTGACCTTACGGCGGCCCATGCTGTCGGTATATTCCTTGGCCGGCTTGGTCACCATCGTGAAGCCGTTGTAGTGCAACCAGTCTACGAGGGGGCGAATCGGAGAATATTCGTCATTCTCCAGCAGCGCCGTGTAGTAGAATGCACGCAGCAGTTTGCCCCGCCGCATGAACTCCTGCCGCAGAAGCTTGTAGTCGATGTCGAAACCCAGCGCCTTGGCCGCCGCATAGAGGTTCGAACCGTCGATGAACAGCGCCAGCCGTTCGTCCTTGTAAAACATACTATTTTCCCCTCACAATTACACTCGCTGACGGTGCAG
>JBBQHC010000163.1:0-5666 GCA_038323615.1 Rhodobacterales bacterium
TTTCGCCCGATCCGGGTTGCCCAGATCGCCGGTGTAACAGATCGACGCCTCGAGCACTTTGTCGGAGGCGATCACCGCATCCATCGCCACGCGCATGTTTTCGGCCCAGTTCAGCGGATCGAACACCCGGAATATATCGACCCCCGATAGTGCCGCCTGTTTCACAAAGGCTTGCACCACATTGTCCGGGTAATTGGTATAACCGACCCCGTTGCTGGAGCGCAGCAGCATCTGGGTCATGATATTTGGCATTGCGGCGCGAATGTCGCGCAACCGCTGCCACGGACATTCCTGCAAGAACCGATAGGCCACATCGAATGTCGCGCCGCCCCAGCATTCGACGCTGAACAGGTTGGACATTTTGACTGCATAAGCCGGGGCGGCGTTGATCATGTCGATCGACCGCATCCGCGTTGCCAACAAGGACTGGTGACCGTCGCGCATGGTCGTGTCGGTGATGAGCAGTTGTTTCTGCTTCAACATCCAGTCGGCGACACCTTTCGGCCCCTTGGCGTCCAGAATCTGGCGCGTCCCGTCCGGCAGGTCGGTCGTCGGCTTGACCGGCGGCCGGGGCAGTTTGAGATCGGCGGCGGGCTTTGGCCGGCCTTGGGTTTCGGGATGCCCGTTGACTGTGATGTCGGCGATATAGAACAGGATCTTGGTTGCCCGGTCGCGGCGTTTCTTGAAGTGGAACAGCTCGGGCGTCTTGTCGATGAACGTCGTCGTGTATTGATTATTCAGGAATGTCGGATGCTTCAGCAGGTTTTCGACAAAGGCGATGTTGGTGCTGACGCCCCGGATGCGAAACTCGCGCAACGCCCGGTCCATCCGGGCAATCGCCATTTCCGGGGTTGGCGCACGCGCCGTGACCTTGGTCAACAGGCTGTCATAATAGCGGGTGATGACCGCACCCGAATAGGCGGTGCCACCGTCCAGCCGGATGCCCGGCCCGGTGGCCGACCGATACATCTGGATGCGGCCATAGTCGGGGATGAAGTTGTTCAGCGGATCCTCGGTCGTGACCCGGCATTGCAGCGCGTGACCGTCCAGCTTGACGTCGTATTGCGACGCACAGCCGGTCGCTGTCATCAGCGACTTGCCCTCGGCGATCAGAATCTGGGCGCGGACGATGTCGATGCCCGTCACTTCCTCGGTGACGGTGTGTTCGACCTGCACCCGCGGGTTCACTTCGATGAAAAAGAAATCGCCCGAATCCATATCCATCAGGAATTCGACGGTGCCGGCACATTCGTAATTCACGTGCTGGCAGATCTGTTTGCCCAGGTTGCAGATATGTTCGCGCTGGGCGGCGGACAGATAGGGAGCGGGGGCGCGTTCGACGACCTTTTGATTGCGCCGCTGCACCGAACAATCGCGTTCCCACAGGTGATAGATATTGCCTTGGCTGTCGCCCAGGATCTGCACTTCGACATGGCGGGCGCGCTGGATCATCTTTTCCAGATACCCCTCGCCATTGCCGAACGCGGCCTCGGCCTCGCGCCGCCCCTCGCGGACTTTCTCCTCAAGCTCGCTCTCCTTGAAGATCGGCCGCATCCCGCGCCCGCCGCCGCCCCACGACGCCTTGAGCATCAGGGGATAGCCGACCTCGGCCGCCTGTTTCTTGATCAGCGCCATGTCGTCGCCCAAAACGTCCGTCGCGGGCACGACCGGCACCCCGGCGGCGATGGCGACTTGCCGGGCGCTGGCCTTGTCGCCCAACTCGCGCATCGTCTGCGCCTTTGGGCCGATGAAGGTGATCCCGGCGGCGGTGCAGGCATCGACGAAGTCGGGGTTTTCCGACAGCAGGCCATAGCCGGGGTGGATCGCGTCGGCCCCCGACATTTTGGCGACCCGGATAATTTCGGGGATCGACAGGTAGGCGGCGACCGGCCCCATGCCCTCGCCGATCCGATACGCCTCGTCGGCCTTGAAACGGTGCAGGCCCAGCTTGTCCTCTTCGGCGAACACGGCAACCGTGCGTTTACCCATCTCGTTACAGGCGCGCATGACGCGGATCGCGATTTCGCCGCGGTTGGCGATCAGGATTTTCTTGAAGTCGGCCATCTGAAGCGATCCCCTTTTTGCACCTGCAGCATTTTGTAGGAAATTTGTGACGCATCGTAAACCGGGCATCGGACGTTTCACCTGCGGATTGCGACGCGCGGGCGGAAATCGCAGCCCGGATGACGATTTTGGGCTGTAGTGCCAGGGTCGCCTTTGTTAGACGGTCGCGGGCAGGGAGCAGACATGAACAACATTTGGGCAGGTCTGATCGAAGCGGCGCGGATGGTCGCCCGGCTCGACCCCGATCTGGTCGAAATTACCGCCCGGTCGTTGCAGGTTACGGTGACGGCGACCTTGATTGCGGCCCTGCTGGGTCTGCCATTCGGCGCTTGGCTGGCGATCAGCCGGTTCCGGTTTCGCCGCTTTGCGGTCGCGGTGATGAACGCGCTGATGGGGCTGCCGCCGGTGGTCGTCGGGCTGATCGTCTATGTGTTGTTTTCCCGCTCTGGCCCGTTGGGCGTGTTCGGCCTGCTG
This sequence comes from Rhodobacterales bacterium, assembly GCA_038323615.1. Lineage (GTDB taxonomy): Bacteria > Pseudomonadota > Alphaproteobacteria > Rhodobacterales > Rhodobacteraceae > JBBKXP01. The sequence continues at coordinate 2,539 of JBBQHC010000163.1, forward strand.
TTCACGCCGACGGCGATGATCATCGCGCAGGTCATTATTATCACGCCCATTATCGCATCGATTGCGCATCAGGCGATCCGCGATCTGTGGGCCGATTACCATGACTTGCTGATTTCACTGAACACGACGCGGGGGCAGCGGATCAGGGCGCTGCTGTGGGACGGGCGACGGGCCTTGCTGACCGCGGCACTGGCCGGATTCGGCCGGGCGATTGGCGAGGTCGGGGCGATCATGATCGTCGGCGGCAATATCGACCACGCGACGCGGGTGCTGACCACGGCCATCGCGCTTGAGACCGGCAAGGGGGCCTTTGCAATGGCGCTGGCGTTAGGTTTCGTGCTGATCGGCCTTGCCGTCGCGGTGAACCTTGCCCTGCACATCCTGTCGCGCACCGAACGGGGGCGGACATGGTAGTGTCGATCCTGCCGCTGACCCTGACCGACATCGTGCTGCGACGGCAGGGCAAACAGATTCTCGGGCCGCTGTCGCTGACTGTCGCGGGGCGGGGAATTACCATCGTTCTTGGCCCCAATGGTGCCGGAAAAACGTCACTGTTGCGGGCGATGCACGGGCTGGAACGGTTGCGCGGCGGCAATATTGGCTGGGCCGTCCCGATTGCGCAGGCCCGCGCGGCGCAGGCCTTTGTGTTTCAGACTCCGATCCTGATGCGCCGCAATGTGCGCGACTGTATTGCGTTTCCGCTGCAGCTGGCCGGACAAACCCGCCAACAAGCCCGCGCTGCTGCCGATCTGATGGCGGCTCGGGTCGGGCTGACCAGCCGTGCCGAGCTTGATTGCGCCGACCTGTCAGGGGGCGAGCGGCAAAAGATGGCCCTTGCGCGGGCGCTGATCACGACGCCGCAGGTGCTTTTCCTGGACGAGCCCTGTGCCAACCTTGACGGCGCGGCCACCGCGGAAATCGAAGCGATCCTGCGCGACGCCCGCGACAATGGCACCCGCATCGTCATGTCGACCCACAATGTCGGGCAGGCCCGCCGTTTGGCCGACGATGTGTTGTTCATCCACAAAGGACGGCTGCACGATCACGGCGCCGCGCCCGGTTTTTTCGACCATCCTCAAACGCCCGAGGCACGGGCCCATCTGAACGGAGATCTTCTGACATGAAGCTGACCACTCTTTGCGCCGCCCTGACCCTGTGGGCGGGCGTTGCGCAGGCCGAAACGCTGAAACTGGCTGTCACCACGTCATTCGCGAACTCTGGTCTGGCCGAGGTGCTGCTGCCCGAAATCGCCACCGACACCGGAATCACGGTCGATCTGCTGGTCGTCGGCACCGGGCAGGCGATCACCTTGGCAGAGGCGGGCGATGTCGATGCCGTGCTGGTCCATGCCAAAGCCGCAGAAGAGGCCGCTGTCGCAGGTGGCAACCTGACCCACCGGCGCGAGATCATGTACAACGATTTCGTCATTGTCGGCCCGGCTGGCGATCCCGCAGGCGTGGCCGATGACGCCAGCGCCGTGGCGGCCATGACCGACATCGCCGATGCCGCCGCCCCCTTTGTCAGCCGGGGCGACGATTCGGGCACTCACAAGGCGGAACTGGCGCTGTGGTCCAAGGCCGGAATCACGCCGACCGGCGACTGGTATCGGTCAGTCGGGCAGGGCATGGGCGCCGCCCTGAACACCGCGACCGGCATGAACGCCTATATCCTGTCCGACCGCGCCAGCTGGCTGAACTTTGAAAACAAGGGCGATCTGGTGCTGCTTTATGCCGGCGATCCGGCGATGTTCAACCAATACAGCTTTCTGCCGGTGAACGCCGACCTGCACCCCACCGTACGCGCCGATCTGGCCGCCCGGCTTGAGGAGTGGTTGACCAGCGACAAGGCCAAGGGCCTGATTGACGGCTACCGCGTGGCGGGCGAACAGGTGTTCACGTTCAATGCGCAGCCAAATTAGGCAAAGGCATCCGCAGCGCCGGAATCGCGACGACTCGACGGATCAGACGATCTGCGCTTCGTCGGGCGGAAACAGGTCGGGGCGGGCTGCCTCGATTGCCATCATCAGGTGGGGATAGCCGCTGTGGAATTGCGACCAGCGGATACGCTGGCCCGCGGCGTCCTGCACAAACCATGCCTGCGCCCAATCCATGCCGAAATCCTCGATATCGGCAAAAGCAATGGTTCCGCAACTCGGCCCAAAGGGCCAGATGCCATAGGATGTAGGTCCGGTAATCGCGTCCTTGGTCCAGCGCACCCTATAAGCCGACGACAGAAACTGCGCGAAATAGTACCCGATGGCGAGCATTCCGATGCCGACGACCACCGCTGCGGTTCCGCCACGCGCAAACAGCGCCGACCAGACCGCAAGCCCGCCAATCCCGAATCCGATCACGGCCATCGGAAAGATCATCCAGCGGCTTATCCCAATGTCTGAAACAGCGCCGGGAGTGCCACTGGGTTTGGCCCGTGCGCTTAGGTATCCGATGCCGCCCAACACGCCGCCGATCAGTGCAAAACGCAATCCATGCTCGATAAAGTCCGGAACCATGTTTGGCCTCTCCATGACGTTGCCAGAATCATCGGCAACAAATTTGGCGGCAATATGGTGATGACCGTGAACAGAACGCGAACAATGGCTTTATTTGCCGGGCAACTGACGCTAGATTGCCCGGTATGAGCAGTTATTCCGACGAAGACGCCTTTGCCGCCGCCGTGCCGCTATCCCGTCAGGCGATGGCGCGGCCTGCGGTGCCTGACTACTTTGTCGGCTTGAATCCCGAACAACGCAAGGCGGTCGAGGCGCTGAACGGTCCTGTCCTGATGCTGGCGGGTGCCGGCACCGGCAAGACCAAGGCGCTGACCTGCCGCATCGCGCATCTGCTGACCACCGGCACCGCGCGGCCGAACGAAATCCTCGCCGTGACGTTCACCAACAAAGCCGCGCGCGAGATGAAATCGCGGATCGGCGGGTTGCTGGGCGAGGCGGTCGAGGGGATGCCGTGGCTCGGCACCTTCCATTCGATCTGCGTCAAACTGCTGCGTCGTCATGCCGAACTGGTCGGGCTGAAGTCGTCATTCACCATCCTGGACACCGACGACCAGTTGCGCCTGATGAAACAGGTGATTGCCGCTGCGAACATCGACGAAAAGCGCTGGCCCGCGCGGCA